>JAVEUP010000078.1:0-35359 GCA_034005525.1 Thermoguttaceae bacterium
CGCTGGCGATCGACGAGCAGTCGTTCGGTCCCGAACACCCCTACATCGCCAGAGATCTCAACAACCTGGCGTTCTTGCTGGGGGCTACGAACCGGCTGGCGGAGGCCGAGCCGCTCATGCGGCGCGCGCTGGCGATCGCCGAGCGATCATTCGGCCCCGCACACCCCAACGTCGCTGTGTGCCTCAACAACCTGGCATCGTTACTTGCGGCCACGAAGCGGCCAGCGGAGGCCGAGCCGCTCATGCGGCGGCACGTCGCGATCTTCGCGCAGTTCAAGCTCGCCACAGGGCACGATCATCCGCACTTCCGCGATGCAATCCAGAATCATCGGGAAGTGCTCACTGTCATGGGCCTTTCCGGGCCGGAGATCGAAGCCAGAATCGGCGACGTGCTTGGAAACGAAGCGGAGCGATGACGCCGGACGTCGCGCCGCAGCACAAATACAATCGCGCGGAGTTGCGGTCATGCAAGCCGGGCCATGGCAATCTATCCCGGCACGGAGTGTGCTGTTAGATTTTCTGGCAGGCTGGAAAGTGTCCCGAGGCGGTTGAGTTCGACCAGTGCGGTGCAACGTCTCTCGTTGTTGTACACAACTCGCGGACACCACCGGCCGGCTCGCCCGGCCTGGAGCGGTGGTCATTCGGCTAAGACGGCGGCCAGGCTTCCTATCTCCCCGGCACGCTGCCGCCGCCTCCGGCGGCGGCAGCGTGCCGGGGAGATAGCTCGGGTGAACCATGCCCGCTTAGCTCACTGACCACCGCTCCGTGCGGGGCAAGCCCGCAGGTGGCCCTGCGCTGCCACTGAACGTGCCAGCAGGGTCCTGCCGCACACGGCACGGACAGCGGTCGTTGCACCCCCACGTTCAAACGGTTAGGATATAGTGATAACGCCGTCAGCGGGCCGTCGGGTGGATGGTTCCGGACGCGGTGGCGGATGGGTCTACCGGCGCGTCCCACTGCTCGAACGATCCATGACGGGGCGACGAGCGATCCCGCGTCGGGGAACTTGGCTGCATTAGCAGCCGGAACCGCCCGCCCGATACGCTCGCAGTTTCTGGGAGATTTGTGATGCCGCCTGCCCGCTGCTCTCTACTCGTTGTTTCAATCCTCGCTCTTTCGCCCGTGGCCAGCGCGGATTCGGACCTAACATCCCCCAAGTTCGGCCAGGCGGAAGTGTCGTTGGCCGGTTCCCCCGCCCCGGTGGCCAGCGCGGCGGTGTGCGGGCTGCGATTGGTGGCGGGTGATGAAGGACCGCAGGCCGCGTTCACTGAGATGCCTGCCTGGGCGGTGGTAAGTGTTCGCGGCGAAGAAGAGGTAGTCGTCCGGGTGCCGATCGGCAATTGGACCGGGCCGCTGACCGTTCGCGCCACGGCCGAGTTGTTTGCCGGCACGGTGGCCGAAGTGAACCTGGAACTGGACGGCAACGGAGCGGCACAAGAAATCCGGACGGACCAGGTGCTGAGGCTCGAGGCAAGTTGCCAAACACCCGGTCAAGAGTTGGCCGTGCGACTGACGACGCGGGCCAAGTCGGCCGAGGCGGCGGTCCGGTGGAGGGGCGTTCAAGTAAGCCTGGGCGACCGGACTCTGCCGGTGCCGTTTGAGTTGGAGGCGCACGACGTTGACGATTGCCCTGCCCCGCAGTTGCCCGTGGTGCGCCCGCCTGTCGAGCAACTGCTCATCGAGTGGGATTGGCGCATGCAGGACGGAATCGAGACGCCGCGCGAGCCGGTCAGCTTCCAGGCCGCAATCGAACGAACGCTCCAGCGCGGCGACCTGCTGATTGCCGACTTGCAGGCAGGCGGAACGCCGCTGGTTGAAGAAGCGGCCGGTTGGCAGCGGTTGCGAGCCGAGTGGCAGGCACTTTCAGCCGCTCAGCCGGAAGATTCGCCACGCTGGGAAGACCTTTGGCGACGGGTCCATCAGCTTCGACGGCGCATTGTCTTCGCCAACCCCCTGGCGCAAGTCGGTCCGCTGGCGTTCGTCAAGCAGGTGCCCAGCGTGATGAGCCACCAGCTTACGCAGTATTACGGCGCTTCGGCCCGGCCGGGCGGGGGTGTCTTCGTGCTCGACGAGCCGGGCCGTTCCATGCAATGCCGGCAGCTTGCGGCGGGCGCGTTGCCCGAGGGTAGTTACCAGTTCCTTGATGTGTCCCACGAGGGCGATCGGCTGTTGACGTCGTACTGCCGCGTCGATGCCAATCCCGCCGACCGGCGACAGTACCCCGACCGCTTCTATCATCTTTACGAGTTGAACGCCGACGGCTCGAATCTGCGGCAGCTTACCGACGAGCCTTATGACGACTTCGCTCCACGCTACCTGCCCAACGGCAAGATTATCTTCGTTTCCACCCGCCGCGGCGGCTACCACCGTTGCGGTACCGGGCCGTGTCCGGTCTATACGCTGGCGCTTGCCAATGCCGACGGCTCCGACCCGCAGACCATCTCGTTCCATGAAACACAGGAATGGGACCCGGCCGTGCTGCACGATGGCCGCGTGGTGTACACCCGCTGGGACTACGTCGACCGCCACGCCGTCCATTACCAGCAACTCTGGTCGGTGCGGCCGGACGGCAGCGACGTGCGGGTGTTCTACGGCAACAACACGCTCAACCCCGTGGGTGTGTGGGAACCGCAGGCGGTGCCCGGGTCCAATCGCGTGATGGCCACGGCTGCCGCCCATCATGCCATGACGGCCGGCTCGATCATCTTGCTGGACGTCACCCGGGGGATCGACGGCCTCGATCCCATCACGCGACTGACCCCCGACGCCTTGTTCCCGGAGAGCGAGGTGCCGGTGCTGCGTCTTCCGCGGGGCCAGGCTGCGGGCACGTGGCACGCGCCGGTGGGCGTGACCGAGAAGCCGCCCGTCCCGCCGGAAGCGGTTCGCTGGCCGGGCCATTGCTATCGCGCTCCGCATCCGCTTTCGGAAAGATACTTTCTGGCGGCGTACAGTTTCGACCCGCTCATCGGCGAGCCGACTTGGAATCGGGCCAATATGTTCGGACTCTACCTGGTCGACGCATTCGGCAACAAGGAACTGCTCTACCGCGACTTGAACATCGCCAGCCAGTGGCCCGTCCCGCTTCGTGCCCGGCCGCGGCCGGCAGCCATTCCTTCGGCCCTGGAGCAGGTCGAGAAGCCCGAGGGAACCATCTTTCTGCAAAACGTGTACGAAAGCCGGCTCGTGCTGCCCGACGAGCCGGTCAAGCGGCTGCGCATCGTGCAGGTACTGCCGAAGACGACGCCGAACATCAACAATCCGACGGTCGGCCTGGCCAACGCGTCGCCGGGCCGGCAGGTGTTGGGCACGGTGCCGGTCGAGGCCGACGGCTCGGCCCACTTTGTCGCTCCAGCCGGCATTGCACTGGCCTTCCAGGCACTCGACGAGCGCGGGCAGGCGATCCAAACCATGCGCAGCATCACCTACCTTCAGCCGGGCGAAACGCTCTCGTGCATCGGCTGCCACGAATCCCGCTTTGCGGCCCCGCCGCGAGAGCGCGCGGCCCTGGCCCTGCAGCGGTCCCCTTCGGTCATCGCGCCCGGGCCGGACGGCTCAAGACCGCTGAGCTACCCGATTCTGGTGCAGCCGGTGCTCGACGCGAAATGCGTGGAGTGCCACAACCGCGAGAAGGCCGAGGGCGACGTCGTTCTCACCGGCGAACCGGAGGGCAGGTACACGGTTTCGTACAATGCCTTGGCCCCGCGTGTTCCCTTCTCGGCCTGGCAAGGCGGCGACTTCCGCCGCGCCAACAGCGAGCCCTACACCTTGCCCGACTTCTTCGGGGCCCGGGGGAGCAAGCTCATGGCCATGCTGCTTGCCGGCCATGAAGACGTGGTGCTCAGCTCCGAGGACATCGAGCGGCTCGTCACGTGGATGGACGCCAACGCCCTGTTCTACGGCACTTTCGACCCCGCCGACCAGGCCCGCCAACAGCGCGGCGAACGCATTGCCGGCCCGGCGCTGGAGTGAGGAAGCACGCCTTGGATGACTACCCGGCGATTGCACCTTCCGCAGCCTCCCGATCACTTGCCCGCTTTTCGATCAGCCCGAAGTCGGCCAGGATCAGGTAAAGGCTGGGAATCACCAGGAGCACCAGCACGGTGGAGGCCATCAGTCCGAAGGCGATGCTGCTTGCCAAGGGAATAAGCACCTGGGCCTGAAGGCTTCGTTCGGCCAGCAACGGCAGGAGCCCGGCGATGGTCGTTAGCGAGGTAAGCACGATGGCGCGGAACCGTTGCCGGCTGGCCAGGCGAGCCGAGTCGAGCACATCGGCCCCCTCGTCGCGCCGCTGTTTGAGAAAGAGCACCAGCAGAATCGAATCGTTCACCACGATTCCCGCCAACGAAACGAACCCCAGGATGCTCGGCATGCTGAGTGAAATGCCCATGATCAAATGCCCGGCTACCACGCCAATCAGCGCCAGCGGGATGGCCACCATGACGACGAGCGGCTCCAGGTAACTGCGGAACTGGAAGCTCAGCAGGATGAACACGCCGAGCAGCCCGACGAGCATACCGCGGAAGATCGACGCGCGGGTGGTGGCCCCCTCCTTTGGTTCGCCCTCGAAGGAGACGGCCACGCCGGGGTACTTCGTTCGCAATTCGGGCAAGAAGTCGCGCTGCATTTGACCCACCAGTGCGATGGTGTTCGTCCGCTGCGAGTCAACATCACCGCGAACCGTAACCGTGCGCAGACCGTTGACCCGCGCGATCCGCGACCAGCCGCGGTCGGGATCGACCTTAGTCACGGCAGTCAGGGGGATTTGTCTTCCGTCGGGCAGGGTGAACTGGAACTGTTCGAAGGCCGTCAGGTTGTCGCGGTCCTCACGCGCGAGGCGGACGTCGATTTCATACGACTCGGGCCCGACTTGGATCGTGTCGGCCGTAACACCCTGGAAGGCCGCCCGCAGTTGCCGGGCCATACCTTCGGCGTCGAGGCCCAGGCCGAACGCCCCTTCCAGAAGTCGAACGCGCAGCTCGGGCCGCCCGACTCGAAGGTCGTCGGACAGGTTGCTCACGCCTGCAAAGCCGGAAAGCCACTGTTGCATTTCCGTGGCGGCCGTCTTCAACTCCTCGAGGTCGTCACCTTGAATACGGATATCGATGCTGCGCCCCTTGGGCCCGAAACCCGGTTCGGTATACGCGAGGCTGACAACGTCCGGCGGCTCTCCAACCTCTTCGCGCCAGGCGGCGAACACGTCGTCCAATCGGGCATTGCGGCGTTCCGCGGTGAGCAGGTCGGCCGTAACGGTCGCGACGTGGGGGCCGTTTTCAAAGGCGTCGGGATTCTGGTTGAAACGCACGTAGACCGTTCGGACGAGGTCTTGCCCCTCGGGCTGGACTGGAACGAAGCGGGCATTGACCCGCTCCAGCGCACCGGTGAGTCGCCGGACGACCTCCTCGGTGCGCGCGAGCGGCGTACCCTGCGGCAGCACCAACCGCGCCTCGATGACGTCGCCGTCGAGATCGGGAAATGCCTGGAACTTGACCACCCCGCCCGCGACCAAGCCGATGGAAACCAAAAACAGCCCCACAACGGTGCCGATCCAGGCATAGCGCCATCGCAACAGCACGTCGACACTGCGTCCGACGACCCGCTCGCGCGTCCATTCAATCCATCGGTCGAAGGTCCGGCGGAAACGGTTGGCGTTGTCCGGATCGTAATGGTGCAGCGAGTGCCCGAGGTGCGCCGGCAGAATGCAGTACACCTCGATGAGACTGACTACCAGAACCAGAATGAGTATGATGGGAATGACCTCGAGGACGGCGCCGATGTCGCCTTCGAGAAAGGCCAGGGGCCCCAGAACGCACACGGTGGTGATAAACGATGAGAATACCCCCGCCTTCACCTCGCCGACCCCATCGACCGCGGCCTGGATGGCCGGCTTGCCCCGGGCGCGGTGGGCCGCAATGTTCTCGGCCACCACGATCCCGTCGTCCATCAAGATGCCCAGCGCCAGCAGTAGGCCGAGCATCGTCATCATGTTCAAAGTGAGCCCAAGGTAAGACACAAAGAAGAATGCCCCCAGGAACGACACCGGCAGGCTCATGACTACCCAAAAGGACAGCCGCAGATTGAAGAAAAGCCACAAGGTCAAAAAGACGAGCAGCATGCCTTGCATGCCGTTGGTCACCAGCAGCTTCAACCGGCCTTCCACCAGGGTCGAGGTGTCCTGAGTGATCTCGAACGTCAGTTGGGGGTATCGTTGCCGCTCTTCTTCCAGGAAGCGTTTCACCGCATCAGCACGGCGGATAACGTCCTGGTCGCGGGTCATTTCTATGTTCAGCAACCCGGCTTGCCGATCGGCGAACCGGACCTGATCCTCCTCATGCTCGAACCGGTCCACCACGCGGCCGAGATCGCCTAGGCGGATCTCGGCACCGCCCAGCCCCGCCACGATAACCAGGTCTTCCAGTTCCCGCGGCGACCGCCGCTCCTCGACGAACCGGAGGGTGAGTTCGGTGTCGCGAGCCTCGACGGTTCCTGCGGGCAAATTCAGGCTCTGGCGCCTGACGATCTCGGCCACCTCGGCGGCGTTCAGCCCGTAACGCCGCAGTGCCTCGTCGAATAACTCGACACGAAGCTGGCGATCCGAGAATCCGTGAATCCGGACCAGGGAGATGTCGGGCTGTTGCTCCAGCCGCCGCTTGAGGTCCTCGCAATACGTCTTCAGATGGGTCGGCGGCATGGGCCCGGTCACCAGCACGGACAGCACCAGGTCGGTCGTGTGGAGCTGCGTGATGATCGGCACGTCCGAGCCGGCCGGAAAATCGTCAACGGCCGCCACGGCCGTATCGATCTCGTCCTTGAATGCCTGGTAGTTGCCGCGTGGGAGCATCCGAAGGGTCACGATGCCCAGTCCCTGGCGCGCGTCCGAACGTACTTCATCGACGAAACGCACGCCGTCCAGTGCGTCTTCGAGCCGCTGGCACACCGACTCTTCCACCTCTTCGGCGGTCGCTCCCGGGTGCCGAACGCGGATTTCCACCTCGGTCGGGCGGAAATCGGGGAACGTCTCGCGCCGAAGCTTGCCGATGCTCAGCAGGCCGGCGGCCAGAAAACCGAGCATCAGCAGATTGGCCGCCGTAGGATGCCTGGCGAAATAGGCAATCATTCCAGGCTCTCCTCGCCGGCAGCCTCGGAAACCAGCCGGGCCTGAACGCCTTCATCGATAATTGCCTCGACCAACATGCCTTCGATGGCCGGCGTGGGGTCGGAAACCACCAGCGTTTCATTTCCCGAAAGCCCCGCTCGGAGGCACGCAAACCCGGCCTGGACAAACTCGACCTCGATGCTTCGGCGTTGAAGCCGCCGGTCGCTCCCTACCAGGTAGACGTGCCCATCATGGATCGCCGAGCGCGGAATCACCACACGCTGCGGCCGAGCTGCCCCGCGCAGTTCGGCTTCGCAATACATCCCTTGCACGAGCGGGGGGCGTTTTCCGGGAATCGCTTGCTCGTAGGGCTTGTCGACAGCAATCACCAGGCCGGCGGTCCGGGTGCGCGGATCGAACTGCTCGCGGAGCCTGGCAACGCGTCCTTCCCACTCCGCGACGAAATCGCCGCTGCGGAACCGCACGATCACTTCGAAGTCGAGAACCTTTGCAACGGTGGCGGCGTCCATGGCGACGATCGCTTCGCTCCGCAACTCGGGGCGGACCAGGATGCGGAGCTGGTTGAGCAAGACCTGGGCTTCCAGTTCGGCAACCGCCGCGCCGTGCGCTTCAAAGAGCAGTTGACCCGCCGTGAGAAACTGGCCCGGCTCGATGCCGACTTCAGCCAGCCGGCAATCCAACGGCGCACGGATGACCGTTTTGGCCAGGTCAAGTTGCGATTGGGCGAGCCGAGTCTCCTTCACCGCAAGCGCGGCTTCGAGAGCCTTCCGCTGCTTGGGAAAGAGGGCCAGCGAATTCTTCAGGCGCTGCACTCCCTGCCGCTGCGTTAGGACGGTACGGTTCTGCTGATCGACGTCCGATGCCGATACGACCTTCTGGGCCACCAACGATTCCAGCCGCGCCAATTCTCGCTCCGCCAGTGCCAACGAAGCCTGCTCGATTTCCAGCGATGCCTCGTCGTTGCCCTTCTTCGCGTCGAGTTCCTCCAACTGTGCGTGAAGCTGGGCGATGTCGGCCTCGAACTGCGCAACCGCCAACTCGTATTCAGCCGGGTCGATCCGCAGCAGCGTTTCACCCTGCCGGACCATGGCCCCGGACTTCAGGTGCTCGTGGGTTTCGAGGACCGTACCGCGGACCTCCGCCACCGCCTGCCACACCTGCCCCGGCCGGACCGTTCCGAAAGCGAGCATGCGCGGAACGACATCCACTACTGGGGCGCGAATCACGCGCAGTGTTCGGCTCGGCTCACCTGGATCGACCTCTTCCAGCGTTCTTCTGCTCGCAATAAACGCCGTTACAACCGCCACGCCCAGAACGACCGGGACGGCGAACCACCATTTGCGCGATGGGTGGACGAGTGCTTTCCAGTTCATAATTCGGGCCAGACGGCGTGGGTCGGTTCATTCCCTACCAGATTCTAGGTTTCCATCCATGCGGGGTCAAGAATGCGACGATCGTACCGGTTGTAGGGACTGACTCGGGCAGCTATACTTCGCACAGGCGAAACTGCAGAGACGAGGGCTTTACCTGCACCACAAGAATGTCCCGTTGAGCGAGGAGTCGTGTCATGAAGTACTCGTTGTTTATCGTAGTAGGCCTGCTGCTCTTCGTTTCGAACGCCGCGGCGCAGGAATCGGCGCTGTCGTTCGATATTGAACTGTCGGCTGCCCGGCGGGGTTTCGATGGTGAGTATTGTTGGGTGCATGCCCGCGCCGGCGCTATTCCGCCAGGAAAGCGGGGCAATGAGAGCGACAGCCCGTTGGTGGTGATGACAACGCAAAAGCTGCTGCTGAGCGGGTCGGACGTGTTTTATCCGCTGCACGAGATGCGGACGGCCGATCTGGGCCGATCGTGGACCGCTCCGGTCGAGCAGCCGGTGTTCGCCCGGCAGGTGTTCCAGGGACCCAATGTCGCGCTGCCGACCGGCGCCGCGATTGCGCCGCAACTGCTCCAGCCGGGCGACGAGACGACGGTTTGCGATTTCACCCCGCAGTGGCACGCGGCAACCGGTAAGCTGCTCGGCACGGGCCACACGGTCTGGTATCGCAACAACCGGGTGATGCATACACGCCCGCGAGGGACGGCGTATGCGGTGTACGATCCGCAGCGGCACCGGTGGTCGCCCTGGAAGGTTCTTGAGATGCCCGATGAGCCGCGGTTCCAGAACGCCGGCGCCGGGTCGGTCCAGCGGTTCGATCTGGAAAACGGCGATATCCTCCTGCCCATCTACTGCAAGTCAACGCAAGAGACGCAGTACAGCGTGACCGTGTGCCGCTGCCGCTTCGACGGCGAGACGCTGCGGTATGTTGAGCATGGCAACCTCCTGACGGTCGATGTGAAACGGGGACTGTACGAGCCGTCGATCACGCGCTTCGGCGGTCGGTTCTTCCTGACCATGCGAAACGACGATCACGGCTACGTGGCCGTCGGCAATGATGGCTTGCAGTTCGGCGAGCCGCGAAAGTGGACGTTCGACGACGGGAGCGACCTTGGCAACTACAACACGCAGCAACACTGGGTGACGCACAGCGACGGCCTCTTCCTGGTATACACCCGCCGGGGCGCGAACAACGACCATGTATTCCGGCACCGGGCGCCGCTGTTCATCGCTCGCGTCGATCCCGAGAAACTGCACGTCATTCGCGCCACGGAGCGCGTCCTGGTCCCCCAGCGCGGTGCGCGCCTGGGCAACTTCGGTGTGTGCGACGTTGGCCCGCACGAAACCTGGGTGACCGCCGCCGAATGGATGCAACCCCGCGGCGTCGAGAAGCACGGCAGCGACAACAGCATCTTCGTTGCCAAGATCCGGTGGGATCGGCCGAACTGTGCCGTGGTGCAGGAACGGACCTGCAATTAAACCGGGGACCGACCCTGCTGGAGTCCCGGCTTTAGCCGGTCTGGAAAACCGCCTAAAGGCGGGACTCCAGCTCGCTGCAAGTCCTTTGCAGCACTCATCATGCCGTGGACGGTTCGACGGGCGATCGGCGTGCAAGCCCGTGAGCAGATCACGGCGAGCCGACCGGTTCTCGGCCTGCGCGGGTGGCCATTGCGTGATAGACATCGATGTCGATCTGGTCGCTGATCAACTGCACCGAGCCGTCGGCCAAGAGGAAGTTCGCGCCGAAGGGGTGATGGCTGCTGAAGTCGCCGAAATCGTTCAGCACGTCGTTTGGCACGCGGTCGGCACGGCCAACGATCCGGGCGGCCGAGCGTTCGGCCCCGGGTACGGCCCCCACCCAAGTAGCACTGTCAAGCCGCGAGGACCGTTCCCCGACCAGCAGCGTGTTGCTCAAGCCATCGTGGATATCGTCGAAACGGATCCGGCTGTTCCGGAAGAAACAACCGTTGCCTTCTTCTGGTGCGGCTTCGATGGAGTTCATACCAAAGACGCCGGAGTAGTTCGCTCGGGCAACCTGGAACATGGGTGGTCCGGACGACTGCACCAAGGCCCCGGCCGCCTTTTGTTGGGGTCCGAAGGACCCGCGGGGCAACATGAACACCGCGGGCGAGGGATCGGACGGGCAGAGATAGAGCGGCACCGGCGTTTCCCGGAGGCGCTTGTGGTCGGGATGGCCGATACCGCGACGAGGTGCGTGCCCATCGTGCGGTTGACCAAAACCGATCTGTCCAGCATGTTCGAGAATGGCCGCTGCCCATCCCCATCCCGGTTCGCCGTCCGGCGACGTCTGGACCCAGCCGGAGGGTAATTCGCCTTGCACCGAATGATGCTGATGCAAGGCCAAGCCGATCTGGCGGATATTCGACTGGCACGCGAGCCTCCGCGCAGCCTCCCGGGCCGCCTGTACGGCCGGCAGCAACAGCGCAATGAGAACACCGATGATGGCGATTACCACTAGGAGTTCAACCAGCGTAAAAGCCGTCCGAGATGCGCGCATTGCTCCACCAGCCAGGGGGGGCGTAAGGCGCCTGCGATGCGCCTCAAGGAACACGATGCGACAGCCTCCTGCCGCTCCGTTCCACCTGTCTGCCCCGTGAATTTGTCTTGCTTCGCCGAATTATCCTGCAATTGGCGTACCGACTGCCAGACTTGGCCGATTGCCGCCGCCATGGGAACGCTGTTTGCAGAGTCCCGTTGATTGTGTGGTCCAGAAAGGGCGAGAAGTCTCTAACCTAAGGAGTGCCTGTTATGGTTAAATGCGTAGCTTATGGATGCGTCGTGCTGTTGTCGGCCGGAGTCCTGGCGTGCGCGACGACGGCTGAGGAGATCCCGATCCAGGTGATTCCAATCCAGGTATCGCCCGGCACCATCAACCTCGGCCAGCAAGGCATGTATGTGACCGTCCACGCCGACATCCCCTACGCGGGTGTTGTCACGGCCAGCCTGACGCTCAACGGCGTGGAAGTCTGGTGGACGAAGTCGGACTCGCAGGGGAACCTTGTCGCCAAGTTCGACGTGGAGAGCGTGAAGGCGATTGTTGAAGTTCCTAGCGCAACATTGGAGTTGACGGGTATCGTCGAACGGCCCGACGAAGGCATAGCGTATGCCTTCTCCGGAACCGATACGGTTCCGGTGGTCGACAATGGGGGCAAGAAATAGCCCGCTTCTTTCGCCAAAGTTGCGAGGAACGAGGGAGCCGTCGGCTTGAGCTTCTCCGCCCACGCCTCATCCCGATTTGACTAGTGCTTTGTCAAGTTTAGAAAGTGGGGTAAGCATCCTGCTTGCCATGGGTGTCACCCCCGCAAAACGCAAGCTGGAAGCTTACGCCACGTTTCAGGCAACCCCAAAATCAAGGCTTGACAAAGGACGAGCCACATCCGCCGGGGGTATGGTCACTCGGCTCGGCGCATGGTACAAAGGGATATTCGTTTCGTTGCACGTTCTTGTCCCTCGCACCAAACGCCCGCATGCGGATCAGCATCCAGTTGTCGGTGGCATTTACTGCAACGGCCGCGATTGCCGGGGGAATCGGCTACCACATTAGCTCGGCAACCAGCGAGATTCAGCGTCAGGTGGAACGGCTCAGCCGCGGTGCCATTCCTACGATTGCCAACATGGCCGGCATGTCCGAGGCCGTCAACCGGCAGACGCTGGCTGCCGCCGAACTGGTCCGTGCGAGCGTTCCGCCGCAGGGTGGCGGGACACTGACTCTGAACGCTCCGGAAACGCAGCGGGCGCGCGAGGAGTTTCGGCAGCAGGACATCCTTTTCCGCGAAGCCCTCCACCGCCAGCGGATGAACACCGAAGCCCTGATCCGCTGGGCGGAGGCGGCGGGCCATTCGGAATGGGCCGATCGCGAGAAAACGGCCACGGTGCCCTTTCTAGCTGAACTGGAAACCCAGTTCAGCAACCAGCGGCAGATGATGGACGAACTGCTCGGCATTGCCGTTCGCGATGCGGATGCGGCAGCCGATTATCTCGAAAACAAGATTCTGCCGCATTCTCAACAGCAACTTCTTTCCATGCTGGCGGAACGCCGCCGCCTGGCCGAGCGGGAGTTCACCGGGGGAGTGCGCGGCGTGGAGCGGGCCCTGGAAGTTGTTAATGCGCGCCAGGCCATGCTGACAGTGGCTGCTATGGCCGCCGCCGTCGGGTTGGGCTTGCTTCTGTCCCGCTTCATCGGAAAGCCGCTGCACATGCTCAAGGAGGCTGCGCTGGCCGCCGGCCGTGGCGACCTCAACGCCGCCGTCGCCATCCGTCGCAACGACGAAATTGGCGTGCTTGCCCAAGCTTTCAACCAGATGCTCGCCGACCTGCGCGAAACCACCGTGAGCATCTCCATGCAGAAGCGGACGGAGCGCCAGTTGAGGGCGTCGCTGGAGGAAAAGGAGTTGCTGCTGAAGGAAGTGCATCATCGCGTGAAGAACAACCTGCAAATCGTATCCAGCTTGCTGAGCCTCCAGGTGCATCACGGTCAGTCGCCCGAAACGCTCCGGTTGCTGATCGAGAGCCAGCGCCGCATCCGGGCGATGGCCCTGATCCATGAGCAGCTTTATCGTTCCGACGATCTTTCGCAAATCGACTTCGCCGTGTACGTCCAGGAGTTGGCAGATCAACTCTGCCGGTCGCACGACGGCAGCGTTCGCCTGGCGGTCCG
Source organism: Thermoguttaceae bacterium (assembly GCA_034005525.1). Lineage (GTDB taxonomy): Bacteria > Planctomycetota > Planctomycetia > Pirellulales > Thermoguttaceae > PWXP01. The sequence goes on from JAVEUP010000078.1 coordinate 13,171, forward strand.
CGTGGAGGCACAACATGATCGCTTGCCGTTGGACCAGGCGGTCCCATGCGGCATGATCGTTAGCGAACTGGTGTCGAACGCCGCCAAACACGCGTTCCCTGGACGGGAGGAGGGCGAAATCGTCATCGGCTTCTCACGGTATGAGCAGGGCTATCAGTTGAGCGTGCGGGACAATGGTATTGGAGTCCCGCTTGAGGCGGCCGCGCAGGCCGAATCGCTGGGGCTGAGGGTTGTCCGGGCGCTCGTCCGCCAGATTCATGGGCAATTGCATATGGAGTGCTGCGACGGTACGCTTTTTGAAATCACATTCCCGGCATCGGTCAAGGATCGGCAATCCGGCCCGTTGCCGGAGATTCAGCATGACCTACCTGGTGGAACCAGCCATGCCTGAGATAGCGAGTATTCTGATTGTCGAGGACGAGGAGGTTGTCGCGCTGGACATCGCGTGCCAGCTTGAACGCATGGGTTACCGGGTGGCGGGAATGGCCCGGTCCGGCGAAGACGCCTGCCGGGAGGCAGCGGACTCCCGGCCTGACCTAGTGCTCATGGACATCAGCATCGAGGGCGAATGGGACGGCGTGGAGGCCGCCGGACGGATCCGGCAAACGGCCTGCATCCCCGTCGTGTTCCTCACGGCCTATTCCGACGGCAAGACGCTCCGGCGGGCACGAACCGCCGAGCCCTACGGGTACATCGTCAAGCCTTTCGACCAGCGCGACTTGCAGACGGCCATCGAAATCGCCCTTTACAAAGGGGAAGCCGACCGGCAGCTCCGGCGGAGCCGGGACGACTTGCAGGCCATCTTGGATGCCCAGCGGCACGGCACGCTGATGCTCGACCCGCGGCGCAGCGTAGCCTTCGCCAGCCGGTCGGCCCGCAAGCTGCTCGGGCTGCACGCGGTCGATTTCACGGACGGCCCAGTGGGAAAGGTCCTGCGATTGAACACCCGGCAACTCGGCGAGTTGGACTGGATTTGCAACGAACTCCCCGACGCGAGATCGAAACTGGCCGTAACGCTTCCGGACGGCGCGGGAGGCGAACGGCACCTGGAAATTGAAGTTGCCGATGATCCTCGCGATGCCGCACGCAAAATCCTGTTCTTGTACGACGTTTCCTCCTTGCATGAATTGCGCCGGCAACTCGACGCCCAGTCGGGTATGCCGAACATCCTGGGCAAATGCAAGGCGATGCGACAAGTGTTCCAGTTGATCGGCGAATTGGCAAGGGTTCACTCGACCGTGCTGATCGAAGGCGAGAGCGGGACGGGAAAGGAGTTGGTCGCCCGGGCCATCCACAACCAGAGTGATCGCCACCAGGGGCCTTTCGTGGCCTTGAATTGCGCGGGGTTGGGCGAAGAGCTGGCGGCTAGCCAGTTATTCGGGCATCGTCGCGGTTCGTTTACCGGAGCCTATGACGACCAGGCGGGCCTCTTCGAGGCGGCCGACGGCGGCACGCTGTTTCTCGACGAGATTGGCGAGCTTCCCATCCGCGTGCAGACGTCTCTACTGCGCGTGCTCGAAGAGAACGCGGTGCTGCGCCTCGGCGAGTCGACCCTGCGGCCGATCGACGTGCGTATTATCGCCGCCACGCACCGCGACCTGGCCCGCGAAGTGGAAGAGAAGCGATTTCGCCACGACTTGTTCTACCGGATTCGGGTAGCCCGCGTAAATCTTCCTCCCTTGCGCGAGCGCCGCGACGACCTTCCGCTATTAGCACGTGCCTTCCTGGCCCAGCATCGGGCGGCCACCGGCAAGGAGGCCGAGGCGATCAGCAGCGACGCGATGGGCATTTTGTTGACGTATCCCTGGCCGGGAAACGTCCGCGAGCTTCGCAACGCCTTGGAGTTCGCCGTTATTTGCTCGCGGGGCTCCGTGATTCAACCCGAAGATTTACCGCCGGAAGTTCTGGAAGTCCACTCCGAGGAGTCCGCTGCGGAAACCGCGTCCGACGAGCATGACCGCATCTTGACGGCTCTCGAGCGGGGACGAGGCAACCGCACCCGCGCGGCCGAACTGCTGGGCATCAGCCGGGCAACGCTCTACCGCAGGCTGCGGGAACTGGGGATCGACCCGCCGTAAGTAGCCGGGAACTCTTACCCACTTGGCAGCCAGGGCTTCGGTCGCTACATTAAGCGGCGTAATGTCTGTTTCAGACGGAGTCGATGGTCCAGGAATCAGGGAATTCAGGAACGAACATGGAGAAACGAGTCTACAATTTTTCGGCCGGGCCGGCCGTTCTGCCGCTGCCCGCGATTGAAGAGGCACAACGCGATCTGCTGGCTTTGCCCGGGGCGGGAAGCTCTATTCTGGAAATCAGCCACCGGTCGAAGACCTTCACGCGGATTATCGAACAGGCCGAAGCAAATTTGCGGGAATTGCTTGGCATCCCCAATGAGTATCACGTGCTGTTCCTCCAGGGAGGGGCGCAAATGCAGTTCTTCATGGCGCCAATGAACCTGTTGCACGGCACGGGCAGGTCGGCCGATTATGTGCTGACCGGCTCTTGGGGCAAGAAAGCCATGAGCGAGGCCAAGACCCAGGGCACAACCCGCGTTGCCTTCGACGCCGCCGCCGACAATTACAACCGCATCCCGAAGCCGGAAGAGTTGGACCTCGATCCCGACGCCGTTTACGTTCACATCACCTCGAACGAAACGATCGGTGGCGTTCAGTTCCCTACCGAGCCCGACACCGGCGACGTGCCGATCGTTTGCGATTCGTCTTCCGATTTCCTGTGCCGGCCGGTGCAGATCGAGCGTTATGGCATCCTGTACGCCTGCGCACAGAAGAACGCCGGTCCCGCAGGCGTAACTGTCGTCATCATTCGCGACGACTTGTGCCAACGCTCTCCGAAAACACTGCCGTCGATGCTCCGCTACGATCTGCACGCGGAGAACAAGTCGCTGCTGAACACGGCCCCCACGTTCGCCATCTACATGGTGAACCTGGTGACCAAGTGGCTGCTTGAGGAAGTGGGCGGGCTCGAGAAGATGCACCAGATCAACCGCGATAAGGCCCAGTTGCTGTACGACTGCATTGACGCCTCCGAGGGCTTCTATACGGTGCATGCCGAGCCGGGCAGCCGGTCCATTATGAACGTCGCGTTCCGGTTGAAGGACTCGAGCTTTGAGGAACCCTTCCTCAAGGGGGCCGAGCAGCACGACCTGGTCGCGTTGAAGGGGCACCGGAGCGTGGGCGGCTGCCGCGCCTCGATCTACAACGCCATGCCGGTCGGGGGCGTGAAGGCCCTGTGCGAGTTCATGAACGAATTCCGCGCGAAGAACGCCTGACGACGAACCCGTCGGCACATTCCGAACCCAGAAACGCAGTTTTCAGCCGCGGCGTGTGTATTTGGTGTTTCACCAGGGGCAGGGTCGCTGCAAGATGCTTCACGCTTTGGGCAATCCCTTCCGCAGAGGGATTTTCCGGTATGGATTCTGCGCCCTGCCGTTGACACCCCCCGCAGATCATGCCATACTGCGGCCATCGATTAACGATTGGCAGATCGTGGCGGGTGCTACCAGCGGTCTGTACCAATGCGGGCGTCGGGGCAGTATCTGCAGGTGGGGCTGGATCTCAGGTTAGGTTTACGCGGATCGGGTAATATGGGGCAAATGGGCGATGGCAACCGATACTGAGCAGCTTTACCAGCAACGGCTTACGCGGTACACAACCGCCATGCGCAACGAGAAGCCGGATCGGATTCCCATCCGGCCGTTTGTGGCCGAGTTCATCGCGCGCTACGCCGGTTTCACGTGCCAGGAGGTGGCGCACGACTATGAGAAAGCGTTTGAGGCCACAAGGAAGTGCGCCGCCGAGTTCGACTGGGACGCCACGGTCCCCAACATGGTCTTCGTGTGGACTGGGCTTACCCAGGCGATCTCGATGAAGTACTACGCGATTCCCGGCATCCATTTGCCGGCCGATAGGGCGTTTCAGTACCTCGAACCGCCCGAGAATAGCGCGTGGATGAGCGAGACCGACTACGACGCCTTCATCGAGGACCCGACGGGCTACTTGTACAATGTGTGGTTGCCTCGCGTTGCGGAGGACGTGGTGCCGGTCGGCGAGCCCTCGACGATGCGTAACAATCTGTCGTTCGTCAAGGGCGGCATGGCCATGATGCAGTATTTCGCCGGCCTGGACCGGCAAAGTGGACGGCTCAGGACGGAATCGGGCACCGTCGCTGCGATTTCCGGCATTCTGAAAGCACCGTTCGACATCATTGCGGACAAGCTCCGGGGATATAAAGGGCTGTGCATGGACTTGTTCCGCCAGCCCGATAAGGTGATCGCCGCATGCGAGGCCATTGCACCGCATCTCCTGCACGTTGCCACGATGACGGCCGATCCCCTCCGTCAAGTGCCCGTGGGCCTATGGATGCACCGCGGCTGCATGCCGTTCCTTTCGCCGGAGCAGTTCGAGAAGTTCTATTGGCCGACGCTGAAGTGGATTCTGTGCGGACTCCACAGCCGCGGCATTCAGACCTTGTTCTATGCCGAAGGTGAATGGAACCCGAACCTGAAGTACATTGCCGAACTGCCCGACCTGAGCATCGTATATCATGTGGACCGGGGCGACATCGAGGAAGTGCATCGGGCCGTGGGGCACAAGTTCTGCCTCAGCGGCGGCATTCCCAACGACGTGCTCGCTTTCGGCACCCCCGACGACGTTCGGGCCGTGTGCAAGAAGGTCATCGACGCCGTGGCCCGCGACGGCGGTTACATTATGGATGCCAGCGCCATCATGCAGGACGACACGCGCCCGGAGAACCTCCGTGCAATGACCGATTTCACGCGGGAGTACGGCCAGTATTGAATTGCCTGCGCTACGTGCAGGCATTGGACGCAATTTGCAGGAGCGCCCGCCGCCAATTCCAACTTGTCCCGAAGCGGAACCATGCCATGAATGAAGCAGAGAAGACCAGTCGGCCGCCCGGAGTTGCCGTGCCCTGGGAGGAGAAGGTCAAGCAGTTGCCGCCAATGACCGGCGACAAAGAGTTGGTAGAGCGAGTCTGGAAAGAGACCGACTCGCTCGGGTACCTGTACATCTACTTCTGTCTGCTCGCGTTTTAGAACCCGCGTTCCGGTCTTATGCCGGGGTTGTGCCTGAAATGGAGGAAGAGCGCCGATGTCCGAACTGACAAGTCTCGCCGAAGCTGTTGCCAGGGTTCGGGAACCGGAGGTGAAGACCTTGGTCAGGGAGAAGCTGGAGTCCGGCGTGCCCGCCGACGACATCCTAGCCGAGTGCAACCGGGGCATGATTGAACTGGGCAACCGCTTTGCTCGTGAGGAGTGCTTCCTGCCCGAGTTGATGTTCGGCGGCATGGTTATGAAGACGGTCATGGCGGAACTGCAGCCGCATCTTTCCGGCGAGAAGGGCGGTAAGAAGGCAGGCACTGCCGTGATGGGCTCGGTCCAGCACGACGTCCACGACATTGGCAAGGACATCGTCATCATGATGCTGCGCGGGGCCGGCTTCGAGGTGGTGGACCTGGGCGTGGACGTGCCGCCGGAGAAGTTCGTCGATGCTGTTCGCGAGCACAAGCCTGAGGTGCTGGGCATGAGTGTATTGCTTACGACCTGCTACAGTTCCGTCGTTGCGACGGTTACCGCGATCCAAGCGGCGGGGTTGCGCGACGGCCTGAAGCTCATGGTAGGTGGCGCTGCTGCAAGCGAACTGCTGGCCGAAAAGACCGGCTGCGATTTCTACGGCAAGACGGCGGTTGACGGCGTCAAGTTTGCCGGCAGCCTGGTGGGCGTTGGATGATGGAGATAGATGACGAGGAGACAAGGGGACAGGTCCCGTTCGCCGGAACCGCTCGAAAGGGACTTGACGTGAGGTGAGGTGGACCGATCCCCTTCCCGGCCTGTTATTCTACACCAAAGGATTGGACTATGAGTTGCTACAAGGATAGCCGGATTCGTTGCTTGCTTCTCCCGGGGCTTGTTGCCGCCTTCCTGCTGTCGGCGCAGGCTTCCGCCCAAGAGTGGGCCCGGAAGATGTTCGATCAGACATCGCACGATTTCGGTGTGGTGGCACGAGGTGCGAAGGTCGAGCACCGGTTCACCGTCGAGAATATCTATGAAGAAGACGTGCGGATCGCATCGATCCGTTCGACCTGCGGCTGCACTGCGACGGAGATTACCAAGCGGCATCTGAAGACCTGGGAGAAGGCCGAAATCGTCGCGACTCTCGACACCCGGAGCTTCCTTGGCCGGAAGGACTCGACGCTCACGGTTGTTCTTGACCTTCCTTTTCCCGCGGAAGTCCAGTTGCAGGTACACTCCTACATTCGCAGCGACGTGGTGGTCCAACCAGGAGCCGTGCAGTTCGGCTCCGTCAACCAAGGGGCGAGTGCCGAAAGACGCCTCACCGTCAGTTACGCCGGGCGCGGCGATTGGCGGATCGAACGCGTCGAATGTTCAAACCCGTTGCTGCAGGTCGAGTTGACCGAAGCCGGGCGTACCTCCGGGCAGGTCGTTTACGACCTGATCGTTCGACTGAGCGGAGAGGCGCCGGTCGGCTACGTCCGGGATCAATTGGTCCTGATAACGAACGATCGGAACACGCGTGCCTCGCGTGTGCCTGTGGCAGTCGAGGGCCTTGTCGTTTCGTCCATTTCCATTCGGCCCTCGCCGCTGATGCTCGGGGTTCTCGCGTCGGGGCAGTCGGTTACCCGGCGGCTGGTAGTCCAGGGCCAGGAGCCCTTTCGCATTACCGCAGTCGAGTGCGACGACCCGCGATTTGCGTTCAGCGTTGACGACGAAGCGAAGAGCGTCCACTTGGTTTCGGTCACATTCACGGCCGGGCCCGAGTTGGGCCAGGTTGAAAGCACGCTTCGCATAGCAACCGACCTGGGCAGTAACGGTCGTCCGGAGGCTGGCGTGCAGGCGATTGTCGCCCCGGCGCAAGCTGACAGGACTTTGCCGCAACGGTAGACGCACGGCGTGCTGCAAGGTTGTCTGGCAGTCGAGTGGCACACCCTGAGCCCAAGCGAAGGGCGTGGCTGGTTGCCGCGGGCGCGCTCGGGTGCACCCCAGTGCAATGCCAGCCACGCCCTTTGTTTCCCAGGGCCTGCCACCCGGCAACCCATGGCACAACCCTGGACCCAACACGGGATTAGCGTTGCCAGAAATTCTGGCTCTTCCGTTTCCAGGTGCAGACTGCTTCACCAGGGGAACGGCACAGCGGCGTGTGCCTACTACATTGGTGTGGCCTGCACCTAGAAACGGGAGAGCCGAAATTCTTGACGCATGCGCCGTACACCGCGCACTTGTCTCCTCGCGCGTAAAGGAGTAGATTGACCATAGCCTTCGGCGCACACCAACGCCGAGCGCCACGAACCTTGCAAAGCCCAACCACCGATCTTCTTGAGGTAATGCCGTGTCTCCTAAGACTCGATTACTAGCTTGCAGTGCCATCATCCTTTTGTCTGTCATCACCGGCGGATCGGCCGCGTTTGCGCAGAGAATTCAGGTCGACGCGTTCGTCGGCGAGCCGTTTGGCGTGGGGCGGCTGCAACTGGACCTTCCGCCCACGATGCTCCCCCAGCCACTCGGGGCAGAGGGGCTGGGGGTGGTGGAGCAGGACGGGCGCGTGCTGTACCCGGCGCTTGCTTCGGGTGGAAATGCAGGGGTGCTGGTTTCCGAACTACTGGAGGGGACGCCGCTGATGCGAGGCGGGCCGGTTCGGGAGCAGGTTGGCGGGCTGCTGCGCGGCGTGCTGAACCGGCCGCCGAAGACCGAACTGTTCTTCCTGTTCCGCGGTGACAATGCACTCCAAATCACGGTACTGGCAGACCGGCCGATTGCGGGCACCGTGGTGCCGCGCCGGGATGCGCGCATCCACAAGGAAATGATGGCGGCCTGGTGGAACGCCTATGCCGCCTCGCCCGGGCTGCTCGAATCGAAACCCGAGTACCCGCCCCTGGTCGAAAACTACCTGACAAGCACCTTGGCAAGGCGGCTGAGGCTGAATCTCCCGCCCAAGAAGCAGACCGCCGCCTGGCAGGACGAGGTCGAGGAGACTCTGGGCCCGATGCTCGGGACCGAGTCGATCCGGGTTGGAATGATCCAGGACCGCATTCTGGGGTTGAACGATCTGAGCCTGCCGGCCGATCGGCCGCTTCCGCCGCCCCTTCGCCCGATCCGGGACGAGGCCCTCGACGTACCGGCGGACGTGGCCGTCGAGCCGATTGCGATGCGAGTTCCGGAGGAGTGTTTCTACGTACGTTTCGGCAGTTATGCGAACCTGCTCTGGTATCAAGACACCGCGGCCCGTTGGGGCGGCGACTTGCAGAACCTTGCCAACTCCCGCGGCCTTGACTACGGCTTGAACAAGCGTTTCGAGGAACGGTTGGCCGTGAAACAGACCGCCCTTGCCCGCATGTTTGGCGAGGCGGTCATCGCCGACGTGGCTATTATCGGCATGGACATGTTCTTTCGCGAAGGCGCCGCGTTCGGCATGTTGTTCCAGGCCAAGCAACCGGCCATGCTTCGGACGTCGCTCTCGATGGCCCGTTCGGAACTGGTCAGGGCCGGCACCGCGAAGGAAGAACCGGTCGACATCGACGGCACATCGGTTCCCTTGCTTCGCTCGGCGGACGGGCATGTGCATTCCTACCTGGTGGCCGACGGCAACTTCTTTCTTGCGACTTCCTCGCGCGTACTTGCCAAGCGTTTTCTGGAGACGGGCAAGGAACAAGGCGCGTTGGGTGCACTGCCCGAGTTCCGCCTCGCCCGCCGGGAAATGCCGCTGGACCGCAACGACGCCATATTTGTGTACTTGTCGCAGGCGTTCTTTGAGAACTTCAGCAGCCCGCATTATCGCGTCGAAATGGCCCGGCGTCTCCAGGCCCACGCCGATATCGAGTTGGTGCAGCTTGCCGTCCTGGCGGCGGCCGCCGAGGGGAAACCCGGTGCAACCATTGAAGACCTGATCCGCGGCGGCCTGCTGCCGGCCGAATTCGGCCCCCGGCCCGACGGCAGCCATACGGTTCTGGATACCGAGGGTGCCGTAACCGACAGCATGCGGGGCCGGTACGGAGCCTTTTTGCCCGTGCCCGATACGCCCGTAGAGCAGATCACGCGAGCCGAGGCGTCGGCGGTGGCGCGGTTCCACGCGTTCCTGCAGGAGAACTGGGGAGGACGCTACGACCCACTCATGGTTGCCATCGCCCGCGAGGCGCTCGAGGACGGCATCGAGCGAGTTACGATCGACGCCAGGCTCAAACCGTTCGCCAATGAGCATTACCAGAAGCTCAGTCAGTTTGTCGGCGATCCGGATACAACCCGCCTGGCAACCATCCCCGGCAATGTGCTGGCCGGCGAGGTGCAACTGAAGCAACAGCGACTCTTCTGGGGTATGCGCGACGTCGGTCCACCGGTGGCCACGGTGGCAGGAACCCTGATGCCGTTCGGCCGCCTGCGCGACTTCATTGTCGGCTACCTCGGCACGGCAGGCGAGTTAGGCCCCTTGGCGCAACTGCACATGCAATTGGGACCGCCCGGCTCGCGCGGCGAGGCCATCAGCCAGCGTCTTGGCCTGTGGCGGCGGCAGCTCGGGCCGTTCACGGTCTTTTCGTTTCAGCCGCAGGTCCTCGACGAGGTCATGCCGCAATTGCGGTTTGTCGAGACGGAACATTCCGGCCAACTCCGTCTTGAAGTTGCCGACCCGCACGCTCCGCGCATGACCGACTTTGTGAACAAGCTCCTCTACTCGCGCACCCGCGAAACATCGCTCAGTAATCTCCGGCTCTTCCACCAACTGGAGCAGCAGCTTCACGTGCCGCCGGGAAGTTGCCGCGAGGCGGCCGAGTTCCTGCTGGGCGCCGGGCTTTACTGCCCGCTGGGTGGCGAGTACGAGTTGGCCGAACGCAACGGCATCGAGCGATGGACCTCGACCGAGCTAACGGCAGGCACCGGCGGTAGCTTTCTTCGCACTGAACTGCCCCCCGGCTACACCGCCCCGCCGCTCCGCTGGCTCCGCGGACTCGATCTGCACGCCGAGATGAACCCCGACGCACTCCGGGCGCACGTGGAAGTGCTCATGGACACCAAGGTAACCCAGCAACCGCCGCCGGAGTAGACCGAGGCTGCAAACCGGCAGTCGGGCGGGGCTTGTAGCCGGGATTATTCGTGTAGGGTGGGACAAGGTTGCGCGAGTTCTCGGTGGGCCTGCGCAAGCCACGCCCGGGTTGGTTTGCACTCCGTGCGCTGGAAGAAGGCTGGGCCAAGCGACCGAAGGCCCGCCGGGGTCTTGGCTTACTTGTCGCCACCCTACATCGTCATGGATAATCCGGGTCAGGCCCGTGTTTCTCTCCAACGAGCGGCCACCCTGGGGAATGGTTACGAACGGAACGCTTCGGCAGGATGGCGACGGTCGGGCAAGGGGAAGCTTACACGGCCGTGCGTGCGTTGGGCATGGTACACGGCCGATACCATTTCGATGGTCCACCGTCCCCCCTCCGCATTCACGAGGGGTTGCGTGTCGTTTTCGATGGCATACAGCAGGTCGCGCACGATCCGGCGCTCGTGCTCCGGCGGCGGCCATGCGGCAGGGTCGGGCAGCGGCTGCCATTGTGCTTTCTCATCGCCGTGCATGAGAAATGGCGAGTCGACGTATCCAAACCCCCATCCCGGCTGATGTCCCACAATCCGCCGCGTGCCCACGACCATGAACGACCACTTCTCCCGGTCGAAGCGCCGCGTGTTCCATTCGTCGCCCGTGGTAACCGACGACCAGGAAGCGGCAACGCCGTCCGGCATTCCAAACAGAGCGTGAACCGTGTCGCCGGCCACGGTAATCGGCTCGCCGCGGCCGTGGCGGAAGTCTTCGGCCGTGATGTCGCGACCTTCAACCGTAACGTTGGCAAGGCACCATTGCGGATCGCCGAAGCAGAATCGCATCATGTCGAAATCGTGCGTACCCAGGACGATCAGGTCCTCGCCGCCCGCCCGGGTGTCTTGCTTGCCTTCCACCCGGCAACCGCGGACGGCGCCGATAAAACCTTCCGCGACCAGATCCCGCATCTTGCGCCAATCGGGCGAATAGCGGTGGAAATGGCCCACGGCGATTTTCGTGCCGCGCCGCTGGGCAGCCTCCACAATCGCATCGGCGTCTTCCAGGGTCTCGGTGAACGGCTTCTCCATGACGATATGCGCGCCCACCTCGATGGCCGCCAACGCCATGTCTTTGTGGCAGTCCGGCTGGCGCGGGGCGATACTGACAAGCTGGGGGCGCTCCTTTTCGAGCATGGTGCGGAAATCGTCGTATTCGCGCTGGGCGCCGGAACGCTTCACGGCCGCGGCCCGGCCCTCAGGATCGGGGTCGGCAACCGCGGCCACTTCAATGCACTCGATTCCCTCGAAAATGCGGTCGAATCCGTGGCCATAGCCGCCGCCCCCCGTGCGGCCGATCACGACGGCCTTGTACCCGGGATTGGACACAATGTTTGGAGCGGCCACGGCTCGCGTTCCAAGTGCCGATGCGGCCAGCGCCAGACCGCCGGCCGCCAAGAAGCGTCGTCTGCAGACTCGCATAGCAGGCTCCCTGTGAGAGGTTTCTTTCCGAGACAAGCGGCGAAAGCGTCCTCACGGACGACCCTGTAGCCGAGTCTCTCCGAGACTCGGATTTCGGCGTCTCGGAGAGACACCGCTACCCGAAATCCGTCTTCGCTGCTCGCCCAACGCCCAAAAGGACCGTGCTATTCTACCGTGCCCAAGGCAATGTTGCCACGGATACGAATGCGATAATTCCCCACAGCGGCTATGGACCGTCCCACCCGGCAACGCACACAGCCAACGCAAGGTACCGTTCATCGATCCGGACAATCCAGCGGGCGTCGATCCAATCGGCCAGGAGCCGGCGGAGGGACTGCTCGTTGGGCAGGGGATTTCGCCGGGCGCCGAGGGCGAACTTGGCCACAGCATCGAAGGAGCGCCCTTTGTCGCAGTACCGATACAACTCCCGCTCCATGCCGCGCAGCCTGTGCTGAAAGACGGCGGCGCAGGGGCGCGTATCGCTCAGTACGAGCGTGTCGTCCTCCTGGATCGACGCGCTCAGCCTCGCATGGTGATGGACGGTCTGCCAGTGCTCCACGGCGTCGAGCAAAGGCCCGACGTAGGAACGTGGATCGCAGCCGTCGGCGGGATCGTGCTCGAAGTAGTGGGCCAGCCTGCGGAGCGAATCGTCCGGCAGCGGATAGACAAACCGAAACGCGCGGTGGGGGCGAAGGTTCTGTATTCCATAACGCTCCGGTTCACGGAAATAGGGCGAGAATCGATCGGCCCGTACTCGCCCCACGGCGATCGGCGGCGCAAAATGCACAATGGCCGGCACCAGGTCGGCCATGGCCTGGTAGTCGGCCGGGTCTTCGCCGGGGATTCCCCACAGCAGGTTCCACTTTACTTCCACGCCAGCCTCGGTAAACCACTTGAGCGTCTGGAGATTGTCGATGGCGCGAACCCCCTTTCCAAGCAGTTTGAGGATCGGAGTACTGAAGGATTCAATCCCCAGTTGGGCCGCGCCCAACCCGGCGCCGATCAGTGTATCGATTTGCCTGCGCGACAGGCTGCTCCGCATCTCGTACTCGAAGGCAAGGTTGAGCCCCGACTGCCGTAGCATGGGCAGCAGGGTATCGAAATAGCGGCGGTCGAGAATGTTGTCGGCCATCGCGAAACGTCGCACACCGTACCGTTCGGCCAAATGACGCAGCTCGTCCAGTGCGCGCTGGGGGCTCTTCGATCGAAAACCGATCGCAGCGCCGTTAAGCCCGCAAAACGCGCATTGCCGCCGTTCGCCCCACCAGCAGCCGCGCGAGGTCTCTGCAAACAACAGCGGATCGATGTGCGGCTTCAGCGGGCTCCTTTCCAGCCTGGCGAAGTAGTCGTCAAAGTCGGGAAACGGCAGGGCATCGAGGTCGCGGACAACGAACTGTTCCACGTCCCCACGCGGATCGATCTCGCAACAGGCGGGCGGGAGTGCGCCGGTCAGGTCGTCGCGTGCGGCCACCCCCGGCGGCAACTCGACGTCCGCGCCGTTGAGTACGTGGGCGACAACCTCCGGAAACGTGTGGTCGGCCTCGCCAAGGAAGACGTAGTCGATCTCAGGGAATTGCGACAGCAGTTCGAGTCCCATTTCCGCCTCGCACGCGGCACCGCCGAAAGCCAGCTTTGCATGCGGTGCCCGCTGCCGGATTCGCCTGGCCAGGCAGAGCGACGGTAGTGTTTGCTGCAGGGTAGTCGTAAACCCGATTACGCCGTATTGCTCCCACGTGAACTGGTTCATGCAACGATCGAGAAACGGCCCGACGTGTGCAGCGACTGATTCGAACTCGCGACGGTCAGAATCGTTGAAGTCGCGGTCGGCCGAGCGGAGCACCTCGCGGTAGTAGGCGTCGTCTCCTCCGATAGCCCCGGGAAACAGGTGCTTTGCGAACAGCCGTTCTCCGCCCAAAACGAACGCGAACTGGTCGGCAAGCCACTGGTAGGTATCCAGCCCGACCGTCTCCGCAAAGTCGAAGTTCAGATAGGCCACGTCGCAGCCGATCCCGTGACGCCGCAGTGCGGCCTTCAGCAGACCCAGTGCCAGGCTGGGCCACCGGAGGTTGGCAAACGGCATTTGCACCAGCAGAACGGGGCTCATGTTGCGGCAAAGGTACGCCGGGCTACGGCAGCGTGCTGAGGAAGCCGCCGAGGGCCTCGTAGTAACCCGGCGGGCGAGGGTCGTTGTGGTCGATTCTCGCCAGGGGCAAGAATTCCTTCGGGTGGGCGTGCTCGGCGGCCTCAAACAGGCGCTTGCCTTGTTCGAACGGCACGATGGTGTCGTCCGTGCCGTGGCTTTGAAGCAGCGGTCCCCGATAGTCGCCGATCTTCGCGATTGAGTCGAACCGGTTGCGCATCAGCAACCTCGCCGGTATGAACGGGTAAAAGACCGCCGCCATGTCGGGGGCGCTGGTAAAGGCGCTCTCGAGCACCAAGGCGCGGCAACCATCGGCGGCGGCCAGTTCGACAGCAACGGCCGCGCCCAGCGATTCGCCCATCAACACGATGCTGCCCGGCGCAACACTTGCCCGTTCCGCAAGCCACGCACGGGCTGCCCGCGCGTCGGCGTACACACCCTGCTCATTCGGGCGCCCTTCGCTTCGCCCGTAGCCCCGGTAATCGTAGACCAAGACGCTGGCCTGCGCGCGTTGCTTGATCGCGTAGAGGATGTCGGCCCGGTGGGTCACGTTCCCGGCGTTGCCATGGCTGAAGAGAATAACCGCCCGCGGGCTGGGATGCTCCACGTACCATCCGTGCAGTTTCACGGCATCGGTTGTTTCAAACCAGGCCTCTTCGACGTCGAGGCCCGGCGGCTGCCAGTCGCCAACAGGATACTTCGAGGGGATGAAGATAAACGTTTCTTCGAGCCACATCATAATGAGTATGAGTCCGAGATAAACAATCAACAAGGTGCGAACCCACCGCCACACGGGCAGCAGCCAGGCCGGCAGTCGTCCCGGCTGCGCGGTGGGCTTCACTCGCCCTTCGGAGTGCTTCTCGGAAAACATGGCTCATTGGCCCCTACGTGCGTAGGGCGGGCTGCGCACGGCAGCGCCGGCGGGACCCTGCCGCCTGCCCTCGGCCGACGCAACCCTCTCCGGCAGACGGCTCAGAACTGATAGTTGGGGTTCCGAATATCGAAATCTGCATCGGTGAACCCCGGGTTGAGTTTCAGATCGAGGTAAGTGTATTCCTCAATGAGTTCCGGCGGGCCCCCGGGCGTGGTGGGCCACGAGTATGCCTCGTACCGGATTGGGAGATTCAGCTCATCGTCGACGAAGATGCGAGCCAGGTGGAACCGGAAGTTGCGGCGCGGCACCGGATGCACCACTTCGATGCAAGTGCATACCCGATCGGCAACCTTGGCGCCTTTGTAGAACTTCACCTCGCATTCCCCGTATTTCGTATCAGCTTCAGCGACCTCGATCAGACGCCGGACCAGGTTGAGGATACCGATTTCCGTAATGGGGTAGCGATTGCCCTGCATGGCAATCACACCGTCCGGTTTGATGGAGACTGTTCCGAACATCTGCCGCCTCATACCTGTCCCGTGCGCCCACATCTTCCCGTCATTCTGTCCTTCGATATAGATCACTTCCTGCCCGCGGAGGTTTGCGGGAGACAGGAAGTACAGGTAGACGCTCAAGGGCCTGTGACGAATCTTGACAAACATCTTTTCGTGGTCGTTCACCTTTCCGCCAATTCGCTCGCGTTTTACGACGACGGCGGAATAGTCGTTGATGGCTTCAATATCGCGGAGGCCCTCATGCGCCCATCGAAGTGCGGGCATGAGCGGGTGTTCGGCCGGCTGGTTGAGGTTGGGCACGCCGGGGACCGTATCGTCCACTCGTGCGGTTCGCTCCGCCACTTGGTAGGGGCTCCGCGAGGCGTCGACGTGGCCCGGGCGAGCCTGCGAGTTGAATCCACCTTGCTGGTGCGGGACCGGAATCTCCCGGGCGACCTGACCGGGAGCCTGACTCCAGGCCGCTGGGGACATTACGACCAACGCAAGACACACCGAAAGCCCACAACGACCGGGGATAGTGCGACACAGCATGAAAACACTCCTTTGCAGCGGCATGCGATCAGGACGGCAACCCACGAGGCTGCCAACATCGAGATGCCCAATCCAGACTCGGCCCTCCGTGACCTGGGAAAACCGATCCACGAGATACGGTGTCCCTGTTCCGAGGATATCGCATTCTACGGCCCACAGAATTACAATGTTCTGCCTTGCAGGGCCGCTTCGCCCAATCGGCTCGGTCCCACTGTTCCGACAAGGGAAGCCAATCCGCACATCTTACCCATCTTTCAGACTCCAGGGGAGCCCAGTTTTGGAATCAATCAAAGTCCATGTCCTGCCTGTCGTTTCCGTCCCGTTCGAGGAGAACTCCTATATCGTATACCTCGATGGAAGTAGTCGATGTTTGGTGATCGACCCGGGGTTGGAACCCGACCGGATTGTTCAGCAGATGGACGCCGAAAAGTTGACACCGGCAGCTATTCTCAACACGCACGGGCACGCCGACCATATTGGTGGAAACGCAGCGCTGAAGCAACGGTGGCCCGATTGCCCCTTGATCATCGGCGAAGACGACGCGCGGAAACTGACCGACCCGCAGCAGAATCTTTCGGCCCCGTTCGGGTTCAGCGTGACGAGTCCCCCGGCCGACGCCACCGTGACCGATGGACAGGTCTACTCGGCGGCCGGCATCGACCTGCGGGTGCTGGTCATACCCGGCCATTCGGTGGGACACGTGGTTTATTTGATCGAAGAGCACGAACCGCCCCTGGCCTTTGTCGGCGACGTGATCTTCTCCGGCAGTATCGGGCGGACGGACTTCCCTGACGGCAGTTTCCAGTCGCTCGCCGATGGTATTCGTTCCAAACTCTACCGGCTCCCGGCGAACACCGAACTGTTCCCCGGCCACGGGCCGCCGACCACGGTCGGCCAGGAGAAGACGCACAATCCGTTTGTCGCGGGTCTCTAACCGCCTGCTGAAGACGCTCGTCGTCGCTGTTTGGCTCTTCCGTTTGTGGGGGCGAATCGGTGGTGACAAGACGTAGGGTGGGTGGTTCCGGATGTCTCAGCATCCGGGTTCACCCACGCGCCGGGCAGTTCTGCACCTGGAAACAGAGGGATCGGCCGTGCGGTTTGGCTACTGCCCGATCATCGCCAGGGCGACGTGCATGTAGATGATGATCCCGAGCACGTCAACCAGGCCGGCCACGAAGGGGTTGCTCATCATGGCCGGGTCGAGGCCCAAGCGGCTGAAGAGCAGAGGCAGCAGTGCACCGAGCAGAGTCCCTACCAGGACAACCAATACCAGTGTGACGGGAATCACACCCGCCGCAAGGAACGTAGGCGCGACGGGAAGCGCGCAGAAAAAGCCCACAATGCCGAGCGATCCTCCCAAGAGGAAGCCCATTGCCAGTTCACGCCCGACCACGCGCCACCAGTCGGTCAGTCGGATGTCTCCCCTGGAAAGCGCCGTAATGATCAGTGTGGCAGACTGATTTCCCGAGTTTCCACCGGTTGAAATGACCAGCGGGATGAAGAGGACGAGCCAGGCAATCTGCTGGATTACCGACTCGTAACGCCCGAGTGCGATGGCGGTCAGCAGTGCGCCAAAGAACAGGATGGCAAGCCAGATGCCGCGTTTCCAGGTCAGGGTCACCAGGGGCGTTTCGAGGTAACCTTCCCGCAGCGGCGCCACGGCTCCGATCATGTGGGCGTCCTCGGTGGCTTCCTCCCGCATGACGTCGATGACGTCGTCGTGCGTGATGATGCCCAACATGCGGTGTTCTTCGTCGACGACGGGGATGGCCAGCAGGTCGTACCGGGCCACCTTGTCGGCGACGGCTTCCTGGTCGTCGAGCACGTTGACACTCACGAGGTCGCGTTCCATCAGATCGCCGACGGTCGTGCCCGGCGCACCCATGACCACCTCGCGAAACGAGATCAGGCCGCGGAGATGATCCTCGT
This sequence comes from Thermoguttaceae bacterium, assembly GCA_034005525.1. Lineage (GTDB taxonomy): Bacteria > Planctomycetota > Planctomycetia > Pirellulales > Thermoguttaceae > PWXP01. Next base: position 30,702 of record JAVEUP010000078.1, read on the forward strand.
TGTCAACCACGTAGAGGTAGTAGATCGTTTCCAGGTCCTCAGCCTGCTCCCGCAGAACCGACTTGACCTGATCGACCGGAAGGTCTTCGCTGAGGCGTGCGAAGGCCGTGGTCATGATCGCGCCGGCGGTGCCTTCGGGATACTGCCGCAGGCGTTGGATATCGCGCCGCTCTTCGGTCGCGATAAGCGGCATAATCTCGTCGACGATCCACGGCTCGACCTCGCCGAGCAGATCGACGCGGTCGTCCGGCGGCAACTCGCCGATGAATTGCGCGATCTCCGCCCGGTCTTCCTGTTCGAATATCTCAACTTGCTGCTCGTCGGTCAGAAATCCGAAAATCTCGACGCGAAGCGGCATTTCAGCATGCCGAAGAACGGCCCACGCCTCGCGGCCGGTGAGCCCCTCCATGAACTCGGCGGTCCGGGCGGGGTGCAGCGCCGTGCAGAACTCCCGAAGAGAGGCAACATCGTTCTCGGCCAGCATTTCCCGGAGTTCGGGGAGATAAAGCGTGTTGGTCATGGATACCCAAGGTTGGATCAGGTCATTCGCCACGGGTCGGCGGTATCCGACTCGCAAGGGGCGTAGCGAAAGAACGTGGGAAGCAAGTGCGGCTGCGCCGCGAAGTTCAGGTGGACTCGACTGCCGATGGCACGGCAAGCTTTTACAATCGCGTACGGTGCAACCGGGTCGGGAGTGCAACTGGTCAGGGTTCCCGCAGGCTCGAACTGCCACCGGTCGTCCAGGTAGCCTCGAATGGGCGTGCCGGGAGGACCCAGCCAGCACGGTTCCGTGATCGCAAAATCGACCGGGCGGGGAGGTGCGTCGGTTTCCGTGAGACGTGCGACCGCCGGAAAAATGCCAGCCATGCGATACGAGCCCTCGGGAGTCTCCATCCTCTGGCAAAGATAGGCAGTACCGCCTCCTTCGGAGTAAATCCGGCCACCATTTCGCAAGTGGTTCCGTAATGCCAAACGCATGCACTCATTGGCAGCCAATTCAGGACCATACCGCTCGGGATGACCACAGCCCAAGTAGACGACATCGGCTTCCGGCAGGGCTTCGTCGCGGAGCGGTGAGAAGTCAACAATGGTCGCGCCCCGCAACTCCAGCAGTTCCAGCATGTCGGGAAAGTAGCAGTTCAGCGCTTCATCGTAGCCTAGTGCAATAACGATATTCTCCGAGGATGGTTCCTTGTCGAAGAGGTGTGGGTGCTCCCAGGTCACGGGGGTTCGGGACGCAATTTCGACCACACGTTCCGGCTCTCCGGTCCGCAGAAGTTGGTTCCCCAGCGTATGGCACAGATCTGAGGGCGGACGGCCGCCGGGACTGATGCCATCGAGTTCGGCCCGCAATGAGGGGAGCAACTCCAAAGAACCCAGCACGGGCACCTCCCACTGGGTCTCGATACGAAGAATCAACTGGGCCAACTGAGAGTTGCTCCCCACACAATCGATCAGCACGCCGTCGATCCGTGCCGGGGGAGGCGGAAGCGAACTGCCCAGCCGCGAGGCATCGAGGACCGCCAGCCGTGGCAGGTCGAGCCACTCGCACAACGTTTCAAGGCGGCCGCCGGCGCACCTTGTTGCCCGATCTTGGAACTCACCGTCGATGACTGCCAAATCAGCGGGGCCGGCTCCGCGGGCAAACAATTCGCGGCACAACTCCGGCGTCATGAGCCAGGCATCGAGGTACCGCGGGCACGCCCCGGAAAAGCAAGCTGCGGTGCGGTGTTCCGAGCAGTAGGCTGCAGAGAAGAAGGGCTGAACGTGCAATCCCTGGCGCCTGAGTGCATCAATCAAGGCCCAGAGAATCGGCCGATAGCTTCCCCCGGGTTCTAATGCCCCAATTGCTACCCGAGGCAAAGGCAATATCATAATGCATCCGACCTTTACAAGCAGCGTTTGACATGACCCGAGCAAAAAGGCTATCCCGCCGGTATTGTTCGCAATGCTCGTGCTTCCGTCAAGGGGAAAAGTGGATTTTCTCGGCCGGGGTGCTTGCGGAGTACCGACACATAGTGGTAGGCTGATGCGCGGTTGTGGCCATTATCGACACATTGTCGGAGGAGATCGACATGAGAGGATTGTGCGGCGCTGGCCGTCCCCTTGGGCCTTTGTGGGGGTGTGCGGGATCTCACCTGAGATTCCAGGCTGCGGAAAGCCGAGAACCATGCTTCTTCCTTTCCTGGTGGATTGTGGCGGGCTGCCTCTTTGTAGCATTGGTCCCAGCAGCGGCGGCTCAGCGTCTCGCGCTGCCAGACTCCAACGAACTCGGCCTCGATGTCCGCGCCTATAACGAGGGGATCCGTTTCGTGGAGGAGGGGGAACACGCCAAGGCTGTCGCGAGTTTCTCCAAGGCAATTGAATTGAATCCGACCTTCGCCCGCGCCTATTCCGACCGCGGTCTGGCCCAGGCCATGCTGGGCCAACTCGATGCGGCGGTTGCCGACACGAGCAAGGCGATAGAACTCAATCCTCGCGAGCCCGAGTATCTTCTCGACCGCGCCTTCGCATACCAGCAGAAGGGCGAGTTGGAGAAGGCCATAGCCGACTATAACCTTGCCATCCGCTTGAGGCCGGATGACGCCGAAGCGTACCGCGAGCGCGGGTTCGTTTCCATCTTGCTGGGCGACGCGCAACGGGCGGTCACGGACCTTTCCACTGCGATTCGACTCGCCCCGAGGGATGCGGCGGCTTTCGCCGCACGCGGAATGGCGTGGTCCCGGATGGGTATGTGGGACCATGCCATCGCCGACCACACCCGGGCTCTGGCGCTGGAAGCGGACGATGCCGATGCTTGGGCCGACCGTGGTTACGCGTACACGATGAAAGGCGAACTCGACAAGGCACTTGCCGACCTCGACCGGGCAATTGAGTTGGCGCCGGAGGACCCGGCTGCACGGTTTAGCCGCGGATTTGCGCTGTTTCACTTGGGCCGCCTGGAGGATGCCGTTGCCAGCTACGACGAGGCGCTGAAGCGCGACCCGGAGTACTTTGAAGTCTACCGGGAACGTGCGTTCGCACACGCGGTTGCCGGTGAGAAAGAGAAGGCGGAGGCGGACTTCGCCAAGGCGCACGAAATGGCGCCTGACGATGCAAGCACACCCCTGCGCCACGGCCAGGCCATGCTCCGGTCAGGCGATGCGACTGGGGCAATCGCCCAATTGGACCGGGCCATCAAGCTGACGCCCCAACATGCCGAAGCGCATTTCCACCGTGCGATTGCGCATGCCACCGCAGGCAATATGCCGGAGGCCGTGGATGACTACCGTCAGACACTTGTGCTGAGTCCGCAATCCCCTCAGCAGTATCGCCGATGGCTTGAACTTGCCAGCAACGAAGAGGCATCGGAGTGGATCGGCAAGCTCGAAACGGCCCTCGAACAGTCGCGCGATGAAGCCAAGGCCCTGTTTGCCGAGGGCGTCGAGTCTCACAAGGAGGAGCAGTTGAAGGAGGCGATTGCGAAATATGATCAGGCGATCCAGGTGTACCCGCGATATGCCGAGGTGTACTACAATCGTGGATTGGCACATCGCCGGCAGGATGAGCCTGAGAAGGCCCTGCGCGATTATTCGCTGGCCATCCGGCTGGATCCTGAGTTTGCCGCCGCATATTCCAACCGCGGGTATACCTATTACAGGATGGGCGATCTGACCCGCGCCATGGCCGATTTCGAGCGCGTGCTCAAGATCGATCCCAATAACGAAGACGCCAAGCGAAGCGTTGATATTATCCGAAAACTGTTAGGTACAAACTGAAGGAATCCTGTCATGACCGGTCGACTGGAATCTCGGTGGCTTCTCGTCCTTTTCTGCGGCGCGATTCTGGCTATGGGTTGCCAGCCGGCGTCGGGACCGCCGGGTCAGGCCGAACCGGCAGACTCCGAAACGCCGGAAGCACCGATAAACATCCACGCGATACCTCCAGGGAGCGAAACGGAAATGGGAGTTCACAAGCGGGTTATCGGGAAGATGCGGGACGGAACCGAGGTTCAGCAGTACGTCATGACCAATGCCAGCGGGGTGCGCGTTACGGTAATGACGTATGGAGCCACGATTACGAGCGTCGTCTTGCCGGACCGCGACGGCAAGTTCGAGAATGTTACCTTATACCTCGATTCCTTCGACAACTACCTTGCCGGTCACCCCTATTTCGGCAGTGCGGTTGGCCGGTATGCCAACCGAATTGCCAGGGGGCGTTTCGTGCTCGATGGAACCGAGTACACCTTGGCTACAAACAACAAGCCGAATCACTTGCACGGTGGGCCGACGGGCTTCGGAAAGCGACTGTGGAAGGCCGAGGCCGTCGAGTCGGAGGACTCTGTTGGCGTGGCCCTCACCTATACCAGTGCGGACGGCGAGGAGGGCTACCCCGGCACCCTGACCGCCACAGTGCTCTACAAGCTTACCAACCAAAACGAGCTGGTGATGGATTACACGGCGACAACCGACAAGCCCACCGTAGTCAACCTGACCAACCATGCCTACTGGAACCTCGCCGGTGCCGGTTCGGGGACGGTGCTCGACCATGTGCTGGTTATCAACGCGGATCGGTTCCTTCCGGTTGACGATACCCTCATTCCGCTGGGCGACCCTGAGGAGGTCGAAGGAACGCCGATGGACTTCAGGCAGCCCAAGACTGTCGGCTCGCGCATCGAA
>JAVEUP010000079.1:0-35294 GCA_034005525.1 Thermoguttaceae bacterium
CTGCCGGCCGCGGCGTCGACGGTAAGCACAGCGGGCGTGCCGTGGCTGTTGGTTACCGTGCCGCCCGCGCCGCCGTGGTCGGCCAACGACGCCACGGTCTGATGGTTGCCGTTGAGGTCGAACGTACCCGCACTGCCGATCTGCAAGGCGGTCGAAGCGGGCAGACTCCCGTTGCCGTAGCCGGTTTGCACCACCCCAAGCCACTTGTTGAGCAGGTACGCTTCGACGGCCTGCCGGTCGGCGTCGCTGAGTACGTTGGAGTAGATCAGGATTTCGCCGATGTCCGCCGCCAAGGACCGATCGGCAAACCCGCGATCCCGCCCGATGTTCTCCACTCGCACATTCGCGCCGGCCGCCACGCTGATCACGCGGTAGTCGGTCAGGCTGAGCGGCTCGGTGATGGGATTGAACGCGGCGCCGTCGAGGAACCACTGCGCGGGCGTCGCACCGGTCGTGCGCAGACCGGGCGCGCTGTCGGTGTTCTCCACGTATCCGATCCCGGCCCCGGCGGTGCTCATGTAGTTCCCGCCAGCTCCTCCTGAGTTGATTCCGAAGAACGGGGTGTACGCGTTGGGGCCCGCCGTCGGCTTGAACACCATGAACAGGGCGCGGGCGTCGAGTATGTCGCTGTCGAAGTCGAAATAACTGGTTCCGTCTTTGTTGGCCGCGTTGGTATTCACGTACGCCAGGTCGTTCGGGCCGCCGCCTGAAGTATGGTAGGTAATAGTACTCGGGTTCACGCCGGCCAGGTTGTTGGCTCCCACCTTAGAACGCCACTCCGTGACGTTGTTGCTGCCGTCGACGGTAAGCGTGCCGGTGTCGGCGGCGTCGAACCACACGGTGCCGCCGGCCAAGGGGCTGCCCGGCGGCGGGTTGTTCAGGAGCCGGAGAGTGCCTTGTTCGATGACGGTTGCCCCGCCGTAGCCTGCCTGGTTGACCACCAGCGTGCCGGCGCCTTGCTTGCTCAGGCCGCCGGCGCCGTCGATGCCTCCGATAATCCCGAGCGAGCTGCCGCCGGAGACTGCAACCGCAGTCGGGTCGTTGAGCACCAGCGGCGCGGAAATCGTGTGGCTGCCGCCGGCGACGTTGATGGCCGCTGTGCCGGCTGAACCCTGGAGGATGAGCGCACTCGAACCACCGATCGTGTAGGCGTTGGCATTCTCAAAGTGGATTGTACCCACGGTTGCCGGGCTATCGACCGAAACGGTGCGGGGCGCCGTGACGGCGCTGCCGAACTCGGCGGTCGCACCGGCGGCATTGGGTACGCCGCCCACCCAGTTGGCTGCGTTCGACCAGTTGCCGTCGGCGTCGGCGTTCCACCGCGGAGGGCCTGAGTACGCGGCCTCGGACAGCGTGAAGTTGGTCAGCACGAAGTTGTAGCTCGACGACCGGCCGGGGCCGCGGGTGATCGGGTCCGAGTCGTCGCGAAATGTCTCCAGCCGAACCCCCGTAATGCCCGTCAGGTTCGTCAGGGCGGTGATGGTGTACGTATCCCTTGCCGGATTCGTGCCCGTGACGACCGTCACGCCTTCGGACGGCCGAGTGAACGTTGCGCCGCCGCTGGACACCATCGCCGTGGGCAACAGAACCGTCCAGTTGGCCGTCACGTCGCCCCCGTTGGGCAACCCGTCGCAGAATGTACTGCGGTCGTCGGTGGTCACAGATAGGCGGAAGCGGCCCAGGTTGTGCGAGCCGCCATACTGGTGATCGAGCACAAACGTCAACGCCGTTCCGCCGACATGGCCGACGTCGACCGCCGTTTCAAACGCGCCGGTAGCGGGGTTGGACAGGACGGCCCAGCCGGTCGTGCCGCCGGTGAGCGCTTCTGCTACGAGGAAGCCCGTTTGCGAATAGGTCGCGGTGGGGTCTTGAAGCGTAACAACCGCGGCCCCTGCAGGCGGCAGGAAGAGGGTTGCGGCCACAACGAGCAAGGGAAAACGCGCGGTAGTGAACACGGTATGTCTCCTACGGAAAAAGGGCGACAGGAAAGACCTGTTTACTGTCGTCGAACGTACCGGAATTCCATAGACTCCACTGAATGCACTGTTTCATACTGCCAAGTATGATTGCCAGCATATCGCACACGGTTGGGCATGAAAAGCCCTCGTGCGTTCCTTCCCTACCCGGTATGAGAATACCTGGACAGATTATTTGCAGCCGCCATCAATCCCGACGTGGGCGATTCGAAGCCGTTATCGCTCACATTCCGTGCGTAACCCGCCCGACGCCGGCGCATTCTCGGTCCTGTACAACATACCGGCCAGTATGATTGCGATTCTAGCAAGGCCTCGGGGGCTTGTCCAGTTCGCGGGCAAGGAGTTTTGGAGATCATCACCCCAAATGGGAAAAACCACCCTGCAGAGGCATGCAAAGCGATGGGGGCCAACGGCAGCCGCGCCGTATTGCGATATCTGACTGGCCACGGCTCCGGACTTGCCCAACACGGGGCCATACTTGGCAGGTTACCCGTTTCGGCGGGCCCTTAGGCGAGCGGCAAAAACAATCCTACCGGCGACATTGTAGCCGAGTCTCTCCGCGACTCGGATTCCGGCGTCTCGGAGAGACGCCGCTACGGGAAATCCGTTTTCGCCGCTCGTCTCAGTTGACCGGCTGGCGGCTCTCCGATAGGATACCACAATGGTGGAGTTTCGATCGGCGGTGGCGGTTGGGCGGCAGGCCGTGGCCCCGTTGTGATGTTGCAAGGAGATTTTCGTGCCCCGAATCGCGCCCAATATGCCCAAGCGGCTCGCCGTCGCGGCGCTCGAGTTGTTCGGCCGGAGCGGCATCAACAATGTCACGGTCGAGCAAATCGCCGCCCATGCCGGCGTGACCAAGGGGAGCTTTTACAGCCATTACCGCTCGAAGCACGAAATCATCCTGGCCGCCTGCACCCATTACTATCAAAGTCACTTGCGGCGGTTGCACGCCCAGACCTCCCGGCTTACAAGCCCGTTGCAGCGGCTGCGCCGGGCTTTGGAGTTGTCCATTCGCATCTGTGTGGCCGACGAACGGAATCGCGTCTTCACCAGCGAGTTGTTCGCCCTGTCGTTGCACGACAAGGCGGTGCGGGAGAGTTGGTCGCAGTTCTATAATGCCGTGCGGGAGATGCTCGTTGGGTTGGCGTCGGCTGCGCAAGCCGAAGGCGAGTTGAACGGTCTGAATCCGCGGGTATCCGTCGACCTCTTGCTTGCGGCCATTGAAGGCGTCAAGTTGCGTGCAGGCTTCGAACCCCACGTCGCCGATCCCGCCGAGCAGCAGGCCATCGTCGATGAAATGATGCAGTACCTTTGCTCTTCCAGACAATCCGGGCCGGCCGGCGGGACCGTCAAGGGAGCCAATTCCGGCTCGTGCCGGCGGGAATAGCCGAAATGGCGGCCTCGAACAAGCCCGACGCCGATCCTCGGTCGTGTGCAGGCGATGACCGGCCCCGCACGGCCTGTGCCTGCGGCATTCTTGCGGCCTTCACCTGGAAGCGGTAGCCCGGATTCTTCAGGTAGGGACAAGGTCGCGTAAGTCCTTGGTGGGCCTGCGCAAGCCGCGTCCGGGATGGTTTGCACGCTGTGCGCTTGACGCAGGCCCGGCCACGCGACCGAAGGCCCACCAGGGTCTTGGCTTGCTTGTCACCACCCTACATCGTCATGGATCATCCGGGGTAGCGACCTCCACCCGGCGGCAAATCGCCCTGTTCCCAGCCGTCCAAAGCCGGTAGAATAGGCGGCTGACATCCCGCAGCTTCAGATTGTAAGTCTATGCAAGGCAATATGTTACGTTATTTTACGGCTGGCGAATCGCACGGGCGGGCGATGCTCGCTCTGGTCGATGGCTTTCCCGCCGGAGTGTGTATTGATTCGGAGGCAATCAACGCCGAATTGCGGCGACGCCAGGGGGGGTATGGACGCGGCGGCCGGCAGCGGCTCGAGGACGACGCCGTCGAGATCCTCTCCGGTACCTGGCGGGGTACAACGCTGGGCAGCCCGATCGCGCTGCTGGTGCCCAACCGGGATTACAAAATCGAACGCATGGAGGACCTCGAACGGCCGCGGCCCGGCCACGGCGACCTGAGCGGCTCGATCAAGTATCTTACCTCGGTGCGTGCGATCCTCGAGCGGGCCAGTGCCCGCGAAACCGCCGCCCGCGTCGCGGCCGGTGCGCTGGCGAATCAGCTCTTGGCCGAGTTCGGTATGACGGCGTTCGGGTACGTCGTGCAGGTGGGGCCCGTCGAGGTGCCGCCGAGGCCCGGCACCCTGGCGGAACAACGCCAGCGGCGCGACCGGAGCGAGTTGTATACGCTCGATCCCGACCGGGACGCCGAACTGAAGGAGGTCATCGACGACGCCGGCAAGCAGGGCGACACCCTGGGCGGCATAATCGAAATTCGCGTTGAGGGCGCGCCCTTCGGGCTGGGTACGCACGCGCAATGGGACCGGAAGCTCGACGGCCGGCTTGCGCAGGCGGTGATGGCCGTTCAGGCGATGAAGGGGTGCGAAATTGGGCTGGGATTCGAGTGTACCGGCCGTCCCGGTTCGGAGGTCCACGATCCCATACGGTTCGACCCGGCCCAAAGGGATACGCCCAGCCTCGGATTCACGCGGCCCACCAACCATGCAGGCGGCCTGGAGGCGGGTATGACCAATGCTCAACCCGTCGTGCTGCGCGTGGCCAAGAAACCCATTGCCACGCTTGCCACGCCATTGGAGTCGATCAACCTCCGCACGAAGGAGCCCGAAGAGGCGTCCTACGAACGGAGCGATATTTGCGCCATTGCGGCTGCAAGCTGCATTCTGGAAAACGTCGTCGCGTTCACCATGGCCCAGGCGTTGGTCGAAAAGTTCGGCGGCGACAGCCTCCAGGAGATGACGGCCCGATACGCGCTGTTCCACCAGTTAGCCCAGCGGCATTGGTGATTTCACCGCTTGCGGCGGAGAAGGACAAGGATGTTCCCGCTTCACGATCGGACCCGGCGAAGGATTGTTCTAGCCGCATTCGGGGCGTTTGGCGTCCTGCCAACGCTGCTCATCCTGCTCTGGGGCTTGAGCCGGCAGACGCCCTGGCACACGATGGCGGCGGCCCGGCGGCTGGAGAACGTCTTGGGGTTGCGCGTCCGGATGGACAGGGTGCGGAATACCAGGCCCGGTGTGTGGCGTTACGAGCGCCTTTCGATTTTCGATCCGGAAACCGGCCAAACCATTCTGAGTTGCGAGCAATTGGACGTTGCCTACACGGGGCACGGTTCCGACGCACCCGCGACGTTGGTGCTTCGCGCTCGCAGGCCGGTGGGCGCTGATTCAGCGACGGCTGTCTTGTACCAGGTCCTTTCGCGCGCGATGCAGGGGCAGATGGGACCCTCGCCGCTCGACGTACGATGGACGGCCGATGAACTCACTTTGGGCGAAGGCGAGCGAGCCATTCGCCTTGCCGGGTTTTCCGGTGGCACGCAATCGCATCCGGCCGGCGTCCAGGCGCAGCTCCAGTTCCGCCTGGCCGACGGTGCGGGCGCCGGGGCCGAGCCCGCCCATATCGAAATCCTCCGGAACCGGCAGGCATCGCCGGCGGACCTGGAACTGAAGTTGTACACGGGAGCCGTTGCCCTACCCTGCCGCCTGCTTGCGGTGGGTTTGCCGGCGCTGGGGCCGCTTGGCCCGCAAAGCCAGTTTCGGGGTTACCTGCAGGCCGACCGGACGCCGCAAGGCTGGCGTGGCGAGTTGACCGGCTATTTCTCCGACGTGGACCTTGGCCGGATCGTCCGCGAGCGATTCGCCCAGCACCTTACCGGCGCAGGCCAGGTGACGGTCGAGCGAGTACGCTTCAACGGAGGCCGAGTCGAAGAAGCCTGGGGCAGTGCGACGATCGGACCGGGCACCATCAGCCGCAGGCTGCTTGATGCCGCCGTCGAACAAATGGGCCTGATCCAAAACGCACCGCCGACCGATCGTGACGATCCGCTGGCCTATCGCCAGCTTGCCGCCAACTGGCGCCTTTCCGCCGACGGCCTGAGCATTCAGGGCCGGTGTCCGGCAGCCGGACCGGGAACGCTGCTGGCCGGCACGGAACCGTGGCAGATAGGCGAACCGGTTGCCCAGCCGGTGCCGGTCGCCGCCCTGGTACGCACGCTCGTACCGGACGGATTGCCCGAAGTACCGGCCGCCCCGCAAACTGCATGGCTCCTGCGCCATCTGCCGCTTCCCGAATCGGACCACGAAGCCGCGGACCGCCGTGCCGCTGCAAAGATGCGGTGAGTTTGCCGAAACTCAGCAGATGCGCGGCATCTGCTCGCCGGAGAGCAGGTCGAGGATGCGGCTGCCGCCGAAGGGGCTTTGAAGCTCGACCATGCCCGGGTGCTCCTCGACCACAAGGCCGATGATGGCCGGGTTGTCGGAACGCGGGTGTTCGCGCATCAGGTGGAGTGTTTCCTCGGCTGCTTCGGCAGGGCAGAAGGCCACGAGGCGGCCTTCGTTGGCGGCGTACAGCGGATCGAGCCCCAGGAGTTCGCACGCGCTGCGGACGCCTTCGGCGACGGGAATTGCCGCCTCCTGCAACTCCATGCCCACGCCGACATGCCGCGCAATTTCGTTCAGTGCCGCGGCCAGGCCGCCGCGGGTGAGATCGCGCAGACAATGCAGTTCAGCGCCGGCCGCCAGCAGCGTATCGACCAGCTCGTGAAGCGGTGCGCAGTCGCTTTGGGGCGCCCCGGCGAATTCGAGTCCCTCGCGGACCGACATGACCGCGATCGCATGCCGACCCAGGTCGCCGCTAATGAGAATCGCATCGCCCGGCTCGACCCGCCCGGGCCTGATGTCCGTGTCCGGCCCGACCAGCCCGATGCCCGCCGTGTTGATGTAGATGCCGTCGCCCCGGCCGCGGTCCACGACCTTCGTATCGCCGGTGACGATTTGAACGCCGGCCTCATCGGCCGCTTGTCGCATCGACTCGACCACGCGCCGCAGGACGTCGAAAGGCAGGCCCTCCTCCAGTATGAAACCTGCGCTGAGGCACAGCGGCTTCGCACCAGCCATTGCCAGATCGTTTACGGTGCCGCACACGGCCAGTTTGCCGATATCGCCTCCGGGGAAGAACAGCGGGCTGACGACGAAGGAGTCGGTCGTGAAGGCCAGCCGCCGGCGCCCGACACTGAGCAAGGCGCTGTCATGCGGAATGGCAGGCGTGCCGTCGGCCGCAAATCCCGGCAGGAACAGCCCTTCGATCAACTCCTGCATGAGCCGCCCGCCGCCGCCGTGGGCCATTTGCACGGTCGCATGATTGCGCAACGGCAATGGGCAACTCAGGGTCAGTTCACGTGGATGTCCGTTGGTCATGGCATGCCCGTTATGTCTTTCGTGGGACAAGCTTCCAGCTTGTCTTCATAGCCCGGCTTATTCATGTAGGGGACAAGGCCGCGTAAGCTCTTGGTGGGTCTGCGCAACCCAGGCCCGGGATGGTTTGCACGCCGTGCGCTGGGGGCAGGCCCGGCCAAGCGACCGAAGGCCCACCAGGGTCTTGGCTTGCTTGTCACCACCCTACGTGGGACAAGCTTCCAGCCTGTCTTCTATGTCTCTCCTCTTCTGACAAGCTGGAAGCTTATCCCACGGACGGTTATCTCCCGGCCGGCTCCTTCCTCCGGTAGCGATAGTATGCGGCGCAGGCCCCTTCAGCCGAAACCATCGGGGCGCCAAGCGGCTGCTCCGGCGTACATTGCACACCAAATGCGGGACATTCGCAAGGGCGCAGGCGGCCCTGGAGCACGTCGCCGGCGCGGCATGCTTCGGGTTCCTCGGCGGTAATTCCGCCAAGGTCGAACCGGCGTTCGGCGTCGAACTGGGTATACGTGCCACGCAGCCGCCAACCGCTGTCGGGTATCTCGCCAATGCCGCGCCATTTGCGTGCGGTCACCTCGAACACCTCGGCGATTTGCCTCTGTGCGACCAGGTTTCCCTCGTCGCGCACCGCCCGTCGATACGCATTCTCGACTTCGTGCCGGCCCGCCTCAAGCTGCTCGGCACAGGCAAGTACCCCGCGCAGGATATCGAGCGGCTCGAAGCCGGTGATGACGATCGGAACCCGGTAGTCTTCGGCAATGGGCCGGTACTCGCCGGCGCCCATGACGGTGCATACGTGGCCGGCGGCCAGAAAGCCCTGGATGCGGCAGTCGGGCGAGTCGAGCACGGCGCGGATAGCCGGCGGCACCAGCACGTGCGCCACGAGCATGGAGAAGTTCTCCAGGCCCAGGCGGGCGGCCTGCACGGCGGCCATCGCATTGGCAGGGGCCGTTGTCTCAAAGCCGATTGCGAAGAAGACTACCTGCCGGTCCGGATGCTTGCGTGCCAGGGCTACCGCGTCGATGGGCGAGTAGACGATGCGCACGTCGCCCCCTTCGCTCTTGACCGTGAACAGGTCCTTGCCGGAGCCGGGCACGCGGAGCATGTCGCCGAAGCTGCAAAGGATCACCTCGGGCCGGGCCGCCAGTGCAATGGCCCGGTCGATCGTCTCGATCGGGGTGACGCACACCGGGCAGCCCGGTCCGTGAATCAGGGTAATCTCCTCGGGCAAAATCTCGTCGAGTGCGAACCGCACAATGGCATGCGTCTGCCCGCCGCACACTTCCATGATGCTCCACGACCGTGTTACCCGGGCCGCAATCGCGCGCACCAGCGCACGGGCGGCATCGGCGTTACGGTATTCATCAAGATACTTCATTTTCGCCTCCTCTTCCCCCTTTCCCCTCCTCCTCTCTTGCCTCGTTCCCTTATTCCGCTCCGGGTTCCCTTGGTCACGTAGAGTCTTCTTCCGCCGGATCATCGTCACCCTCGGTCCCGGCCTTTTCGATCTCTTCTATGTATTGGAAGATCTCCTGGGCTTCCGTCTCGTCGATCTGGTTGATGGCGAATCCGACGTGAACGAGCACGTATTGGCCCGGTCCGGCGTCGGGTGTGTAGGCTAGGCAGATGTCCTTCACAATTCCCCCGAACTCGACTTTCGCCATCGGCAACTCGTCGCGTTGGAAGGTCTCAACGATCTTGCCAGGGATTCCAAGGCACATAATCACTCCCTCTGGTGCTTCATGTCGTCAATTGCAGTGTAGTAGGCACACGCCGTGTGCCGAAAGTCGCGAACGGCACACGGCGTGTGCCTACTACAATTTGTTCAAGTTGTTTCTGACCGCGCACATAATCACTCCCTCTGGTGCTTCGTGTCGTCGATGGCCGCGGTCACCGTCACGGCTTCTGAAGGACTATCCCCTTCGACCGGCACTTTCCTCTCCAATCCCATTGCCACAAAGAGTTGGCCGAGGGCGATGCCGCCGTCGCCCGGCGGAACGTGATGGTGTGTGAAGACCTCGAATCCCGCCTCTTCAAGCCGCGCCCGGGCAAGAGTGCTCAGCAGCCCATTCTGAAAGCAACCGCCGGTGAGCACAACCCGGTGGCATCCGGCCCGCTCGGCGGCGGCAACCGCCAGCGAGGCCAACGCGTTGTGGAATCGTGCCGAGACTTTGCCTGCGGGCACGCCTGCCCGGACGTCGGCCAAAATAGCTTCAAGCATGGGCTGCCAGTCGGCCACTGCGGGCGATTGGCCACCAAGCGGCAGAGGGTAGGCGCCCGGTTCGGCAGTCTCGGCCGCAAACTCCAGCGCCATGGCCGCTTGCCCCTCAAAACTGATCTCCGGTGGCAAGCCGGCAATTGCCGCCACCGCGTCGAATAGCCGTCCCATGCTGCTGGTGAGCGGGGCATTCAGCCCTTTCTCCAAAGCGTCGAGCAGAATTGGAACCTCCTGCACGGCAAACCATGGCAGGGCAAGGTCCCCGGCATCGCGTCCGAAGGTGGCAAACAGCAGACCCAAGGCGGAACGGCGCGGCTCGCGCACCGCGCGGTCGCCGCCGGGCAAGGGAAACGGGCGCAGGTGCGCGATGCGAGCAAACCCAGCCCGATCGCAACGCAGCATTTCGCCGCCCCAAACGGTGCCGTCCGGCCCGTAGCCCGTACCGTCCCACGAAACGCCCAACACCGGCCCTTCCAGCCCATGCTCCGCCATGCAGGCGGCCACGTGGGCGTGATGGTGCTGCACGCGAACCAGTGGGACGTCCCAGCGCTTGGCGAGCAACTCGGCCTCGCGCGTTGAGGCGTAATCGGGATGCAAGTCGCACGCAACCGCCGCGGGCTGAACGTCGAAGAACTCCGGCAGATCGGCCGCGGCACGCCGATGCACCTCCACGCTCAAGACACTATCGAGGTCGCCCACGTGCGAACCCAAAATGGCGGGCACTGGCGCCGGCGCGTCCGGGGGGCAATCCTTTACGGGCCGGTGACGTAGGCGGTCTCTTCCGCTGCGAGGGCTTTCGTCCGAAAGCAGCGCCAGCGCCACGGTGTTCTTCAGGTGACCGCCCAATGCCAGAATCGGGGCTGGATTGCTCGACACAAGATCGATCGGCTGAGGTGCATACCCGCGCGCACGGCGAAGAATCTGCAACCGGCCGTCGAGCACGCGCGCGACGGAATCGTCTACCGGGCGGACGATGGGCCGATTGTGCGTGAGCAGCCAGTCGGCAATCCGGCCGAGCCGGCGGACGGCGTCGGCGGTGGACGTGGCCATCGGTTCCTCCGACAGGTTTCCACTCGTACAGACAACCGGCCGACCGGCCGCTTCCATGAGCAAATAGTGAAGCGGTGTGTAGGGAAGCATGACCCCCAGGTACGGATTCCCTGGCGCGACGGACTCGGCGATACCCGGTTCGCCGGACCTCCGCAATAGCAGAATCGGCGACTGAGGCGACTGCAGGGTCTCGGCCTCGCTATCGGAGACCTCGCACCAGTCTCGCACCGCGTCCAGCATAGCCGTCATGACGGCCAACGGCCGGTCGGGCCGCCGTTTCCGCCGGCGCAGGCGTGCAACGGCCTCGTCGCTGGTGGCGTCGCACAGGAGCTGGAACCCGCCGAGGCCCTTCAGAGCGACAATGTGCCCGGCGGCGATCTCTTCGGCCGCCGCCAGCATCGCGTCGTCGCCGGTGGCACGGGTGCCACCGGCGGAGGTCAGCAGGCGCAACCGCGGGCCGCAACGGGGGCATGCGATCGGCTGCGCATGGAAGCGGCGGTCGGCGGGGTTCTCGTACTCGTGGCGGCAGTCGGGGCACATCGTGAACGTCTTCATCGACGTACGCGGCCGGTCGTAGGGCAAGCCCTCGATAATCGACCATCGCGGCCCGCACTGCGTGCAATTGGTGAACGGGTAGCGGTAACGCCGCTCGCTCGGGTTGCGAATCTCCGCCAGACACTCGGCGCAGGTTGCCAGGTCGGCCGGAATGGTCGGCTGCGGCCGGGCGGTGCCGTCGCTGGTCTCGATGCAGAAATCGCCCGGCCGTCCGTTCAGACACGGGATTTCCGTCACGTCGATCGCTTCGATCCGGGCCTGCGGTGGGGGATGGTTGCGCAATCGGTGGACGAAGCCGTCCAGGGCGGCGTCCGGCCCTTCCACCTCGACACACACGCGACCGGCCTCGTTCCGCACGAACCCGGCCAGCCCCGCCGCACGCGCCGCATTATACACAAACGGCCGGAAACCCACCCCCTGCACCACCCCGCGCACGGTGACGGCTACGCGGCGGGGAGCAGGTTCGGATTCCGTATGCGGTTTCATAGTGCAGACTATTCCTTCCTACTGAAGTGTACGCAATACCCGACTGCGGAGTAAGGGCTCGGCAATGATTGCTGCCGAAGGCAGTCTGGCGTATACTGCCGAAACGTGCGTTCCTTTCCCACTGCCGATGGTCGCTTTGCACAGGAGCCGCCCAAAATGGCACGCCTTCTCGCCACCTTCTTGCCCGTCGTCGTTGCAGCTTTCGTCCTCGTCGTGCCGGTCGGAGCCGACCAGCCGCAATGGGGCGAGCTGTACACGCGGAACATGATCTCGGCCGAAACCAACCTGCCCACGACATTCGATCCGGGGCGCCGCGACCCGGGGACCGGCGAGATCGTCCTCCCGGAAGGCTCCGGTGTGCGGTGGGCGGCCCGGCTCGGCGGACAGACGTGCGGCACGCCCATTGTGGCCGGCGGACGCGTGTTTGTGGGCACAAACAACGACCGGCCCCGCGACGATCGCATTCAGGGGGATCGCGGCGTGTTGATGTGCTTTGACGAGAAAACCGGCGAGTTTCTGTGGCAGCTTGCCGTGCCGAAACTGCTCGAAGTGAAATGGTCCGATTGGCGGGGCATGGGGTTTCTTTCGCCGCCCACGGTCGAGGGCGACCTGGCGTATGCCGTGACCAACCGGTGCCAGGTGGTGTGCCTCGACGCGCACGGATTGGCCAACGGAAACGAAGGCCCGTTCACCGACGAGAGCCAATTCATCGTCCCGCCCGGCGGACCACCGCTCGAACCCACGGAGCAGTGCGGCGATATCATTTGGCTGTTCGACATATACAAGGGACTCGGCGTCGAGCCGCACAACGCGTCGAACGGCTCGGTCTTGCTGCACGGCAACTTGCTGTATGTGCCGACTTCCAACGGCGTCGAATGGACGCACTCGCGCGTCATCAATCCTGAAGCGCCGTCGCTCATCGTGCTCGACAAACGCAACGGCAAACTCATCGCCCACGACGATTTCGGCATTGGCCCCGACATTACGCACGGGCAGTGGAGTTCGCCGGCGCTGGGCGTCGTGGGCGGACGCACGCTGGTGTTCTACGGTGCGGGCAACGGCTGCCTGTACGCGGCCGAGGCACTCGACCAGCAGCGGCTACCGGAAAGTGACCTGCCCGTTCTGCTGAAGAACGTCTTCAAGTTCAACGGCGAGCCCCGTGCGCAAACCGAGGACCACGTCCCGCGCGACCATCAGCACGACAGCGTTTCGTACCAGGTGACCGCCAAGCCCGTGTTCCATCAGGACCGCGTCTACTGCGTCTTCACCCAGGAGGCATTCCACAACAAGAAGGAAGGCTGGCTGGTGTGCATCGACGCGACGCAGACCGGCGACATCACGCGTTCAGGCATTGTGTGGTCGTACGACGGGCTGGGATCGAGCGTGTCGACGCCCGCCATTGCCGGCGGGCTTCTTTACGTGGCCGACTTCTTCGGCCGGATGCACTGCCTCGACGCCGAGACGGGGGAGGTTGCGTGGGTGCATCCCATCGACCAGCCCGTGTGGGGATCGCCGCTGGCGGCCGACGGCAAGGTGTACCTGGGCACGGGGCGGGAGACGTTTTGGGTGTTCCGTGCCGGCCGGCAGCTTGAGGTTCTCGAACGCATTCGCGTCAACGACGCCATCCACACCACGCCCACCGCGGCCAACGGCACGCTCTTCATTGCGACCGGGAGGCACCTATACGCGGTGGATGGGCGTTGAGCGCAGGGCGGTTAGTGGGCGCCGAGCAACCACTCGGCCACGGCCGGAGTCCCTTCGCCGACGAGGGCACTCACCTGAAACACGCGGCCTTCGGGGGCCAGGCGGAGGTAGTCGGCGGTGATGCGCGCGGGATCGAAGTTCGTGTGCCCCAGCAAATCGCACTTGGTGATGATCATCGCATCGGAGCCTTGAAAGATTGCCGGGTATTTCACGGCCTTGTCGTCGCCTTCGACGGTGCTGAGCACGACGATGCGCACCTGCTCGCCCAGGTCGAACCCGGCGGTGCACACCAGGTTGCCGACGTTCTCAATGAAGAGCAAGTCGATGCCTTGAAGGTCGAGGTCGGCAAGGGCGGCCGCGACCATGCTGGCATCGAGGTGGCAGGCGCCGTCGGTGTTGATTTGGACGACCGGCACGCCCAGCCGTTCCATGCGCTCGGCGTCGATGGCGCCGGCGATATCGCCCTCGATCACCGCGGGGCGTGCCTGGCCGCCCAGGACGCTGAAGAGGCCCTCAAGCAGCGTCGTCTTGCCTGCGCCGGGGGAACCGACAATGTTCACGCAGAGCACGCCTGCGGCCGATAGTCTCCCGCGGTTTTCGGCGGCAAGCTGGTCGTTGGCCTTCAGCAGCTTCTTTGCGGCGACGATCTTCATGGTCCGTCAGGCTCCAGTTCAATGCTGTCGAGCGTCAATTCGCGGCCGCCCTCGATGACCACATGGTCGCTGCCGCACTTGGGGCACTGGGCGACCAATTCATCGATTGGCTCAGTGTGGCCACAGTCACGGCATCGGCAGGCGGCCTTGGGTTCGGCAATGTTCATTTGCGCGCCCTCGACAACGGAGCCGGGGCTGAGCAGTTCGAAGGCAAACCGGAGCGAGCCGCTGTGGACGCCCGAAAGACGGCCAACTGCCAGGTTCAGTTCAACGACGCGCCCGGTCTGCCCCGCCCGGTGCAACTCGCGGTCGACCTGTTCGATCAGGGCTTCGACGATCGACAATTCGTGCATACGTACCGCGGTCTGTCAAGCGAGCGGCGCCGTTTACCGGCACGACGAACGTGGCATAGGCTTCCAGCCTGTCGTGGGATAGGCTTCCAGCCTGTCGGCGAACAAGAAAGGTTGGAAGCCTACCCCACGTCTTGTGTATCGCACTACCCCACCGCGGCCAACTGGACCCTCGCGCCTTCCAATCTGTGGGCTAGTAGCTTGGCCACCTGGTTCGAGAGCCTGTAGCCCAGCAGGGGATCCTTCTCACAGAGTTCCCGCAGGCGGGGCGCGTCGATGCACAGCAACTCGCACTCCTTGGTGGTTGTGCCGATGGCCGTGGTCTTGTAGGGCTCGATCAGGGCCGACCAGACAAGCAGGTCGCCATCAACCAGCGTATCGACCGTGCGTGTCTCTCCGTTGCCCAGCAGGTAGTCGATATTGACCTCGCCCTTGCCGATGATGTACATCACCTTGGCGGGGTCGCCTTCGCCAAACATGCGCGTGCCTGCCGGAACACGCTTCTCCTCGGCAATCATGGCGATCTCTTTGAGGCTCTGGTCACTGACGCCGGCGAAGTAAGGATACCGGCGAAGCAGTTCGGGCGAAATCATTTCACGATTCTCCTGGTGGTGGATTGTCTGGGCCTGGGGCTTCCCGAGCAGACAACGGGGCCGCAAGTATCTGCAGGACGAGGGCTACGGCCCGGGGAACGGCCGCTTCCACCTCCGGCGTAAGCTCCTCGCCGAAGTTGAGTATATCAGCCGCTTCGATTCCGACAAGTACGACCGCCTCGTCCGGCGGCAAATGCATGCCTGCCTGACGGCCCAGTGCCAGGGCGGTGGGCAGGTTGGCGTCGTGGGCCGATGCACTCCTTTGGGTGGGAAGGTCGTCGGGCCGCAACTGGTGGATGGTCCCGGGCGGGGCCCCGGTCTGGATGGCGTCGATCACCACGGCCCGGTCGTAGCCGATCATCCGCTCCATCAGCTTCAGACCGCCCCAGTAGTCCTCGTCCACCTCGATTCCGACGTTGCCAGCCAAACGCGTGCGGAGTTCGGCCGCCACGCGGAGCCCGACGCTATCGTCGGAGACAATCGGGTTGCCGAGGCCCAGTACGAGTGTCTTCATCCACTAGCCCACGTACTGCGACAGCGTCTGGACCACTTCGCCCCGCGGATCGCGAAGATTGACCTCCAACGGCATTTGGCCGGGCAGGCTGTGGGTGGCGCAGCCGAAGCAGGGGTCGTAGGCGCGGAAGGCCATCTCGACCATGTTCAGGAGCCCTTCGCGCACTTCGCCCTTGCGAATGAGCCCCTGGGCGGCCTTCTTCACCGACATGCAAATCGGGGCGTTGTTGTTGGTTGTGCCCACAATCAGGTTCACCGCAGTGAGAATGCCGCGCTCGTCGGTCTTGTAATGGTGCGTGAGAATCCCGCGCGGCGCCTCGACGCAACCGACGCCCTCGGTCGGCGTTTGGGTCGGGATGACGCGGTACTCCTTGCTGGTGATTTCCGGATCGGTGGCCAGTTGCACCCAGCGCTCGGTAGCGAAGAGCAGTTCGATGAGCCGGGCCCAGTGCGTGGCGAGCGTGTGGTGGACCGGCTTGCCGCCGAGGGTATCGTAGAACCGATCATACTCGGTCTGCGCGAGCGGGGTCGCCATGCCGTCGGCCGCGTTCAGCCGCGAAAGGGGCGTGGCCTTGTACACGCCGGAGTCGATCCCGTCGACAAAGCCCTTCCATCCGATCTTCTTCAGGTACGGGAACTTCAGGTACGACCACGGTTCCACCCGCTCGGTAATGTACTCGCGGTAGTCCTTGGCGTCGTACTTGGCGTGTTCCTTGCCGTCCGGGCCGGTCACACGGACCTTGCCGTCGTAGAAGTTCGCGTGGTTGTTTTCATCGACTGTGCCGATATTGTACGTCTGGTGCGTATAGGTATCGCCAGTGATCAGGTCCACGTAATCGGAGTTCTTCAGGACGACGTCCTCGAAGATCCCCAGCGAGAACCTGGCAAACTCGATTGCCTCGCGGCCGAGCTTCTCGATCTCCTGCCGCTGCTCCTCGTTGATGCCGCGGCTGACCCCGCCGGGAAGCCCCCAGTTCGGATGCACGGGGCGCCCGCCGATCATCTTGATCAGGTGATGGCCGTTGCGGCGCATGTTGATGACCTTGCCGCCGATTTCCAGCCCCACTTTGGCCACGACGCCGAGGATATTGCGTTCGGCGGGCGGGGCCTCGGGGCCGACGACGAAGTCGGGACCGCCCAGAGCGTAGAAATGCGTGGTGTGGTCGGTGGCGAAGAAGATGCTGTAGAACAACTCGCGGAGCTTCTTGGCCGCCGGCGGCGGGTCGACGTGCCACACGGCGTCAAGCGCCTTCGTGGCGGCCATGTGGTGCGCCTCCGGGCAGACGCCGCAAATGCGGTTGGTCAGGTTCGGCATATCCTCGGCCGGCCGGCCCACGCAAAACTGCTCGAAGCCGCGAAGCTCGGGAATCTGAAGGTAGGCATTGGCGACGTCGCCCTCTTCATTGAGGAATATGTCGATCTTGCCGTGCCCCTCAAGCCGCGTGATGGGGTCGATGGAAATCCGCTTCTTTGCCGTCGCTGTACTCATGTCAATCGCTCCCGCGTGGGGATTCTGTTTGTGTTTCCCGGCTCTTCCGGTTCCGTGTGCAGGCCTTTCCGCGGATGAACGGTACACGGCGTGTACCCGGCACATTGCCGCGGTTTGCACCTGGAAACGCAAAGGGCCTGATTACTTGTCTCCGTTGCCGCCGGTTGCCTTGTTCTTGCGCCGCAGCAGGCTGCTTGCCAGGCTGAAACGGTAGAAGCTGCCCACCGGGTCGGGAATTCCTTCGGAAATGATCCGGTTGATTTCGTCGGGATCGTTCGAGTCGATCACACTGGAAATGGCGGTGATCATCCGGGCGCCGAAGTCCTCCACGCCGTCGTTGGGCCCGTGGCAGCCAATGCAGGGTGAGTTGACCTGGGGGCACAGGGCGCCGCACCCGGCCCGGGTGGCAATGCCGCAGCACATGATACCCTGTTCCAGAAGGCAATCCTCTTCGTTCGGAATGATCTCCCAGGTGCGGTAGAACTTCTTGATCTTCTTCTCGGTACGCTTGCGCGGACACTCGTCGCATACGGTCGTGTTTACGCCAATGACGGTTCCTGCCGGCGGCAGGTTGCCCGAGACAATCGCCTCGACCGCCTTCCAGATATTCTCACCCTCCGGAGGGCAGCCGGGCAGGTAGTAGTCGACCGGCACCGTCTGGTCGAGCGTCTTGAGCGTATCGTAGAAGACCGGCAGGAACAGCTTGCCCTCGGGCATTTCGGTTTCGTGCTGCGGGCGGACATCCTGGGGATTCTCCGGGAAGGTGGCCGACCCTTCCTTGTACACCGCATCGAAGACCTCGCGGCGGTCGTTCATATTCGCCAGCCCGGGAATACAGCCCTCGTGGGCGCAAGAGCCGAACGCGATGAGCACCTTCGACTTGCGGCGCATCAACTTGGCCATATACTCCTGCTCGCTGGTGCGGATGCCGCCGTTGAACAGGCAGACGTCGATTTCGCCGTCATCCATCTTTTCGACGTCGCGCACCTTGCCGTCGGTGGCGCACGGCCAGAAGACGATGTCGAACAGTTCGGCCACCTTGAGGATCTTCTCGTGCAGTTGCAGCAGGGCGATGTCGCAGCCGCCGCAGGATGCGGCCCAATAATGGGCCAGCTTGCCCTTCTTGGCGGCGACGGCGGGTTCAGCGGTTGCAGTGGCGTCGCTCATTGGGAAACCTCCATCGCCTCTTGGTGTTCTTTCTCGATCGCGTCCAGTGCTTCGAGCCGGTGGCCGTTCTCATCCCAGTTGGCGGGCCACTTCAGCGGCCCGACCTTCTTCACGTCGGCCACGAGCGCATCGACCGCTTCGGCCAACTGCTGTCCCTCGGCGGCGGAAGCCCACACCAGCTTGACCCGCTCCGGCTCCACGCCCATAGCTGCCAGCGTTTGCTTCAGCATGGCGTAACGCCGCATGGCCTTGTAGTTCTGGTCGATGTAGTGGCACTCCCCCGGATGACAGCCGGCCAGCAGGACGCCGTCGGCGCCCAAAGCAAGAGCCTTCAGCACGAACGCCGGGTCGATGCGCCCGCTGCACATCACGCGGATGATCCGCACGTTGGGCGAATATTTGATGCGCGCCGTGCCGGCCAGGTCGGCGGCCCGGTACGAGCACCAGTTGCAGCAGAACCCAACAATCTTGGGCTCGAAGGTTTCGTCTGGCATGGGAAACTCCGGATAGGTTCCTATTCCTGATTGCTTGACGGGGATAGAGGCAAGGCCCTACGCCGGGGCGGCCTCGGGCTCGGGGGCCGGCTCGCCCTGGTCCTGCCCGTTGCCGCCGTACATGGCGTCCCACAACGCGCCCTCGATCTCGGCAAACACCTGGTCGTTGCTGAAGTGGGCGCCCGTGATGGCGTTGGCAGGGCATGCGGCCACGCAGGTGCCGCAACCTTTGCACAGGGCCGTGATGATGCGGCTGACGCCCTTTTCCTCGTCGTATTCGATTGCGTTATACGGGCACAGGTTGTTGCAAATGCGGCAGCCGGAGCATACCTCCTCGTCGATCGACGCCACGATCGGCTCGATCATCACTTTGCCCTTGGTAATCATCGCCTGGATGCGCGCGGCCGCCGCGGCGCCCTGGGCAACCGAGGCGGGAATGTCCTTCGGCCCTTGGCACGCGCCGGCCACGAACACGCCGTCGGTCATCGTCGCCACCGGATCGAGCTTCGGATGCCGCTCCGTGTACCAGCCGGCCATCGAGCAGGAAATGCCGCACCGCAAGCCCAGTTCCTTGGCGTCGACCTGGGGCTCGATGGCGCCCATGAGCACTACCATGTCGACCGGCAGCCGCTTCTGCTTGCCCAGCAGCGTGTCCTCGTACTGGAGGATAAGCTTGCCCTGCTCCGAGGGCAGGCGAGCAGCGTCGGTCACCTCGGCCACCTTGCCGCGCACGAACGTCATGCCCTCTTCGAGCAGGCGCTGGTAGAACTCCTCATAGTCCTTCATGGGCGTACGCATGTCGATGTAGAATGAGTACACCTTGGCCTTGGTCTTCTCCAACACCAGGTGGCCGAACTTCAAGGCCGCCATGCAGCAGACGCCGGAGCAGTACGGGTTGAACTTGGCGTCACGGCTGCCTACACAGTGGATAATCGCCACGCTCTCCGGTTCCGTCTTGCCGTCCCGCATGACAATCTTGCCGTTGGTAGGGCCGGCCGCGTTGCACAACCGCTCAAACTCCATGTTCGTGAACACGTTGGCCAGCCGCTTGTAGCCGTACTGTGGAATGCTCTCGCAATTGAACAGCTTCCAGCCCGTGGCAATAACGATATTGCCCACGTTCACCTCGATCACCTCGTCCTGCTGCTCGTAGTCGATCGCCTCGGTCGGGCATACCTTGGAGCACACCTGGCATTTGCCGCGGGTGAAATAGGTGCAGTTGGCCGTGTCGATGACGGGAATGCGGGGCACGGCTTGCGGGAACGGCGTGTAAATGGCCTTGCGGTATCCCAACCCGGCTTCAAAGTCGTGATCGACCACTTTGCGGGGACACTTCTCCTGGCAAATTCCGCAGCCGGTGCACTTGTCGTAATCGACGTAGCGGGCCTTCTTGCGGATCTTCACCGTGAAGTTGCCGACCGAGCCGCTCACCTCCTCCAACTCCGAATAGGTGAGCAGGGTGATGTTCTCGTGCTGCCCGGCGTCGGACATTTTCGGCGTGAGAATACAGGCGGAGCAGTCGAGCGTGGGGAACGTCTTGTCGAACTGCGCCATGTGGCCGCCGATGGACGGCTCGCGCTCGACGAGGTACACCGGATACCCGGCGTCGGCCAGTTCGATGGCCGCCTGGAGACCGGCAATGCCGCCACCGACCACCAGCGTGGCGGGCGTTACGTCGACGAACATCGGTTCGAGCGGTTTCTGCAGCTTCACGCGCTCCGTCGCTGCCGAAACCAATCCCTTCGCCTTCTCCGTGGCGGCTGCCCGGTCCGTATGGACCCACGAGCAATGCTCGCGCAGGTTGACCATTTGGAACAGGTACGGGTTCAGGCCCGCATTCTGGCAGGCACGCCTGAAGGTCTTCTCGTGCAGGTGCGGCGAGCAGGCGGCCACAACCACGCGGGTGAGGTTTTCGTTCTTGATGTCCTCTTCGACCATTGCCTGGCCGAGCGAGGAGCACATGAACTTGTAGTCCTTGGCCACGACGACGTCGCGAAGATGGGCGCCCGCCCACTTGGCAACCGCCTCGACGTCAACTATGCCCGCGATATTGCTGCCGCAATGGCAAACGTAAATGCCGACCCGTTCGGCCATGATGTTGCTCCGAATCGTCGTTTATCGTGCGTTACTTCGTGTGTTCTCAGGCCGGCCGCCGTCACAATCAAACCGGCCTGCTCTGCTATCGTCCTGTTTACGCGGACGCAACCGCTTGCAGCTTTGCGTCGAGCACCGGTTTGACCGCGACCAACTCCTTCCCGATGCCGAGTTTCTTGCCGTCAATGCCGAATGCCACCCCGAGCATCTGGGTGAAGTAGACGATGGGGATGCTGAAACTCGTGCCGAAGAACCCATTGACGCGGCTCTGGAACCCATCGAGGTTCAACTGGCACATGGGGCACATGCACAGGATCAGGTCGGCATCGTAGTCCTCGGCGCTTTGGAGCAGCCGGCGGATCAACTCGAACGCCTGGGGCTCGCTGATCTGTGTCATGTGGCCACCGCAACAGTGGGCCTTCACAGGGTAGTCGACCACCTCGGCCCCCAGCCACTGGAAAAGCCGGTCCATCTTCATGGGGTACTCGGGACTGTCATCGTTCGAGATCGGGCGGACGACCTGGCAGCCGTAATAGGGGGCCACTCGCAGGCCGGCAAGCGGCTGGACCACCTTGTCCCGGACCGCCTCCTCGCCAATGTCGTCGCAGATAACGTCGAGCATGTGGCGCACTTGAACCCGGCCCGCGTTGTAGTGCAAACCGCCGGCGGCCAGGGCCTCGTTCACCTTGGCGCCCATACCGGGGTGGTCGGTCATCAGTTGATCGGTCTTCTTCAAGTTCAAGTAGCACGCGGCACACGGGGCCACAAGCTGGTCGGTCTTGTCGTCTACCAACGCCAGGTTGCGCGCAACCACGGCGCAGGCGGTCAACTCGTCCTGACTGAAGTACTCGGTGGCGCCGCAGCAGTTCCAGTCGTCGATTTCGACCAGTTCGATGTGCAGCATCTCAGCAACCGCACGAACCGAATGGTCGTATGCCGCGGCATTGCATTCCAGCGAGCAACCGGGATAGTAGGCGTATTTCATTTCTGTCCCCCCAGTTCCCTGGCTTTGGTAATAATGGCCCGCAACTGATCCAACTGCCGGATCTTTGACGGCCGCAACGACATCCGCCCGCGGGTGAACATGGCCAACCCCATCGGTCCCATCTTCATGGCGCTCAGCGGCCGGTTGAGCAGCACATAGCCGGTGGCCAAGCCAAACTCGAAGCTCCGCCCGTACTTGTCGACGAAGTCGGTGAATGTCTTGGCAAGGGCAGGGGCGTCGGTGCCGTGGTACTTGTGCTCGGCAATCGACATCCGCTTCAGCGTATACATCAGGTCGGTAATGGGGATTTTCTGCGGGCAGCGGGTCGTGCAGAAGTAGCACGACACGCAGGCCCACATCGTGTTGGCCGCGAGAACCGCGTCACGGTCGCCCGCGTTGATCATGGCGATCAGCGTGCGCGGCGTATACTCCATGTCGGCCCCGCTGGGGCACGAGCCCCCGCAGCTACCGCACTGGAGGCAGTGGACAATCCGCTCGCCATCCGGGGTGTTGTCGATGACCTCTTTCAGGAACGTTCCGTTCTCTTGGGCAATGCCGGTTGCCATGCGTACTCCTTCGGGGCGGTCTGCATCCAAGTATGGGTGGGCGCCGGGCGCCGGAGACCCTCGTCCTGCAAAGCGATTAGCAACTGCTGTGCCGAAGCAGGTAGGTTTTCGCGGAATGCGCGTAAGATTCAGTAAGATAAGGGTTTACATCGTCGGTGCGCAGGTGGGGTCCGAAGCCGTTGCGTCACCTATCCACAGATTTCCGTGCCATCTCGCGGATTTCTGTGGCCCAGACATGGGCGATGCAGGGTGCAGCATACGTTTTCACACGAGACCCGTTCAGACCCAGCTTCCATTACTGCAAAGGTACTCGTGAATATCCTTTGCAGCCGCCTTGCCTGCGCCCATGGCGAGGATCACCGTGGCGCTGCCGGTCACGATGTCGCCGCCGGCCCAAACTCCCCGTCGGGTCGTACGGCCCGACTCGTCGGCAACGACATAGCCCCGGCGGTTCAGCCCGAGTTGCCTCGTCTGCTGCGTCAGCAGGGGGTTGGCGCCGGAGCCGATGGCAACGATCACCAGGTCGGTATCGAGGGTGAACTCATGGCCCTCTTTGGGGACCGGCCGTCGGCGGCCCGACTCGTCCGGTTCGCCCAACTCCATCTCTTGGCAGCGAATGCGGCGGACCCTGCCGCCCTCGTCACCCAGGTACTCGATCGGCGCGCATAGCAGCTTGAAGACAATTCCCTCTTCCTCCGCATGATGCACTTCCTCGGCGCGGGCGGGTAACTCTGCGCGGGAGCGGCGGTAGACGATGTAAACGTTCTC
Source organism: Thermoguttaceae bacterium (assembly GCA_034005525.1). Lineage (GTDB taxonomy): Bacteria > Planctomycetota > Planctomycetia > Pirellulales > Thermoguttaceae > PWXP01. The sequence goes on from JAVEUP010000079.1 coordinate 22,999, forward strand.
AGCACCGAGCCGGCGCGCGGTGCGGGCGGAATCCATGGCCACGTTTCCTCCGCCGATAACGCACACGGTGCGGCCCTGCACAATCGGCGTGTCGTACTGTGGAAAGGCATACGATTTCATCAGGTTGCTTCGGGTGAGATATTCGCTGGCCGAGTAAACTCCGCCAAGGTTCTCACCCGGCACGCCCATGAAATACGGGAGCCCGGCCCCTACGCCGATGAACACGGCGTCGAAGCCCTCTCCCTCGAGCAATTCGTCGATGGTCACTGACCTGCCGATCACCTGGTTCAACTCGATTTGCACGCCCAGGCGGCGTAGGTAATCGACCTCCTGCTCGACGATTCTCTTTGGCAATCGGAATTCGGGAATCCCGTACATCAGCACGCCGCCCGGCTTGTGAAACGCCTCGAAAACCGTCACCGCGTGCCCCCGGAGGATCAAGTCGCCTGCCACGGTCAACCCGGCCGGTCCCGACCCGACCACGGCCACCTTGTGCCCGGTGGGAGGCGCTTTTTCGGGCACCTCGATCAGACCCTGCTCACGCTCGTAGTCGGCGGCAAAACGTTCCAGCCGCCCGACGGCCGCGGGCTCTCCCTTCTTGGCCAAGACGCACAGGGCTTCGCACTGGGTTTCCTGGGGACAGACTCGGCCGCAGATGGCGGGCAGGCAGTTGGTTTCCTTGATCTTCCGGGCCGCCTCGGCAAACTTCCCTTCGACGATCAGGCCGATGAAACCTGGAATGTCCACGTTGACCGGGCAGCCCGCCAGGCATGCAGGCTTCCTGCATTGCAGACACCGCGATGCCTCGGCTTGGGCTTGCTCCGGGGTGTAGCCGAGGGGCACCTCGTCGAAATTGCCGATGCGAACCTCGGGCCTTTGCTCGGGCATGGGAACCCGCGGTTTCCATGCCCGCTTTGTCGAGGGCGTTGCGCCGGGTTTCGAAGTTTCCGTATTCATCTTGGCAGTTCGAGTTGTTCGGCAAGTTGCCTCAATGAGCAGGCTTCCTGCCCGTGGTAAATCTTCTGCCGCGACAGAAGCAGATCCCAGTCGACCAGGTGGCCGTCGAACTCGGGACCGTCGACGCACGTGAACCGCGTCTGGCCGCCCACCTTCACGCGGCAGCCTCCGCACATGCCCGTCCCGTCGATCATGATCGGGTTCAAGCTGACGATGGTCTTCACGTTGAAGGGCTTAGTGGCCAGGGCACAGAACTTCATCATCACCGCCGGCCCGATGGCATAGACGCGTTCGGCCGTCTCCCGACTGCTCTGCTGTAAGAACTCGACGAGCGGCCCGGTCACCACGCCCTTGCGGCCGGCGGTGCCGTTGTCGGTGGTGATGATATGCTCATCGCTCACCGAGGCCAGGCGGTCCGTCCAGAACAGCAACTCTTTCGACCGGGCTCCTTGCACGGTGACCACTCGGGCGCCGGACTGGCGGAAGGCGCGGGCAATCGGATAGATCGGCGCGGTCCCCACGCCTCCGGCGACCATCATCACCGTGCCTAGCGGCTCGATTTCCGATGGCTGTCCCAATGGTCCAATCAGGGCGTAGAGTGAATCGCCGACTTCGAGACGCGAAAGCCTCAGCGAACTGGTGCCCACCACCATCACCACAAAGGTAACGGTCCCTTGGCTGGGATCAAAGTCGGCAATGGTCAGGGGAACCCGCTCACCCCGCTCATCGGCCATGACGATCACGAACTGGCCCGGCCGGGCCTTCCCGGCGATCCGTGGCGCGTCGACGACCAACTCGAATACTTCGGGCGCCAGCAGTCGTTTTTCCAGAATCCTGCTCATCCCGCTACGTCGGCCATTTGGGTACGGCAATCTCATGATACCCGGGGTGGATTATAAGCCTTTGCCGACCGGAGGAGAAGGCCGTTCTTTCCCCCGGTTTCCAGAAACCCGATCGCTCCTCGCAAGGTCGAAGCAAGCCGCACTTAGACCGAGAGCCACCCATTCGGTGGAGGTGTTTTGATGAGCGAAATAGTGTATTATGGACCATACGGTGTTGTGCTTTCTTCCGCCGGTGGCGTTGTCGGATGCTCCGATGCAGGAGGGCCTCCATGAGCCTTCGCTTCAAGCTGACCACCGTTGCTGTCGCGGTCATCGTGGTGGCCAATTCTCTGCTCTCGTTTCTTACGCTGCAGTACCTGGGACATATCTGGCTCAAAGAAGTCCAGACTCGGGTCCAGAGGAACTTGAACTCCGCCCGCGGCGCCTTCCAAAAACATGTCGAGTTGATTGTCGCCGGCTTGCAGACCGCGGCACTGGACCAAACGCTGATTGCCGCGGTAGGGCGGGGTGACCGGGCGGAACTGAAGCAGACGCTGCAAGCGTTCCATGCAACGGGCCAGATGGATTTTGTCGGCGTATTGGACCCGTCGGGGCAGGTAATCTGCCGGGCCGGCAGTGAGCAGCGAGGAGACGACCTTTCTGCCGACCCCCTCGTCGCCCAGGCAATCGACACACGGATACCGGCCGGCGGCACGTTAATCCTGCCGCAACAGCGTCTATTGGCCGAGGGACCGGAATTGGCCGGGCAGGCCCGGTTTGAAGTCGTTCCCACCCCAGCCGCACGGCCCACCGACGATCGTATCCGTACGGACGGCATGGTACTTGCTGCAGCCGCGCCGGTAACCGATCGAGAAGGGGAGATTGTAGCGATCCTGTACGGTGGGAAACTGCTGAACCGGCGCTATGAACTGGTCGACGCGATCAAACGGGAGGTGTTTCCCACCGAAATATACCAGGGCAAGGACATCGGCACGGTAACCATCTTCCAGGAAGACCTGCGGATTTCGACGAACGTGACGATGGCCGACGGGAGCGCGCGGTGGGCACCCGCTTGAGCAGGGCTGTGTGCGAAGCCGTACTCGACCGCGGCCAGACGTGGGCGGCTCCGGCCTTCGTGGTCAACGATTGGTATATCACGGCGTATGAGCCCATCCGCGATCCCACGGACCGGGTCATCGGGGTGCTGTACGTGGGCCTGCTGCAAGCTCCATTCACATCCCAACTCAACGTGATTCGCGCCGTCTTCTTGGCAATTGTGGGCGTTGCCACGTTGACCAGTCTGGCCCTGCTGGTAGTGGCGACCGAATTGGTGCTCCGGCCGATCCACAACGTCGTACGCATGGCTCAGAAGGTCATCGGCGGCGATCTCTCCGCCCGCGTGGGCATCCGGCCGCCGGGCGAAATGGGAACGCTCTGCCGCGCGGTCGACAGCATGGCCCAGGCCGTCGCGGAACGGGAGGGACTCCTCGCGCTGGCCACGCGGCAGCAGATTGGCCGCAGCGAACAACTGGCGGCCGTCGGACGGCTGGCGGCCGTCGGACGGCTGGCGGCAGGCGTTGCCCACGAAATCAACAATCCGCTAACCGGCGTCCTGGCCTTCGCCGACATGCTCCGGGAAAAAGAGAACATGGACGAACAGGACAGGCAGGACCTGGACCTCATCGTCCGCGAAACCAAGCGGGCGCGCGAGATCGTCCGCGGGCTGCTGGAGTTCGCGCGGGAAACCCCTTCGGCGAAAACCCTGCTGAACGTCAACGACGTTGTCCGGCAGACCATACGCCTGCTGGGGAAACGCGAGGCATTTCAGAATATCTTCATTGTTGAGGACCTTTCCGAAGACCTACCGCCGGTCAGCGGGGACAAAAATCAGCTCCAGCAGGTGATGGTCAACCTGGCGCTGAACGGCTGCGAGGCGATGCCCGAAGGAGGAACCCTCATGATTTCGTCACGCTCGGCGAGTGGCCAGGTGGTTGTCAAAGTGACCGATACCGGCTGTGGCATCCAAAAGACGCACTTGGACCAGGTCTTCGAACCGTTCTTCACGACCAAGCCGGTGGGCAAGGGTACCGGGCTGGGACTGAGCGTCAGTTACGGCATCCTCCGTCAACACGGAGGCACGCTGGAGGTCGAAAGCGAAGAGGGAAAAGGCTGTACCTTTACGATGACTCTGCCCTCCGCAGGGACGACGTCATGAAAGACGATTGCCCGGTGACCCGCAATAATGCAGTAGAGCCGTTGCCAAACCAGCCCAGCCCCGCGGCCGGCACTTCGCCATGCCGGCCTGCCACCGAGTTTGAGGGAATGCTCGGCGGGTGCCGGGTCATGCAGGAGGCGTTCGGGCTGATCGAGCGGATCGCTCCGGCCGAAAGCACGGTGCTTGTGACCGGGGAAAGTGGAACAGGCAAGGAGATGGTTGTCGGGGCAATCCACCGGCACAGCCGCCGGCGGGATTTTCCGCTGCTGGCCTGCGACTGCACGGCCCTGGCTCCCACGTTGCTGGAAAGCGAGTTGTTCGGCCACGTCAAAGGGTCGTTTTCCGGCGCGATTGCCACCAAGCGGGGCCTGTTCGAGGTGGCACACCAGGGCACCCTCTTCTTGGACGAAGTGGGAAATCTCAGCCTGGAGACCCAAGGGAAGCTTCTGCGCGTGCTGGAAACCCGTCGCGTTCGCAAGGTCGGCGATACGGCGGAACAGGAGGTGAATATCCGGCTGGTCGCCACGACCAATCGCAGTCTGGCGGAGATGGTCAAGATGGGCGCCTTCCGTGCCGACCTCTACTACCGGCTCAACGTCGTGCCTATCTCCCTGCCTCCGCTTCGCGACCGCTCAGGGGATATTATTCTACTGGCGACGGCCTTCCTTGCAGAGTCCTCGCGTCAAATGGAGGTCGAAGCGTGCGGGTTCTCGCCCGAGGCCATGCACCAAATGGAAATCTACCCATGGCCGGGCAATGTCCGTGAATTGCGGAATATCGTGGAGCGATTGGCGGTGCTTTACGGCGGGACGCGCATCGAGCGTCGCCATTTGCCCGGCGAGATCCACGATGCCCGACCCGCGCGTTCAAGTGTGGAGGTACCGGGCAGTTGGGAAGAACTGAAGCACCGGAAGCGGCAAATCGCCGACGATCTGGAACGCCGATTCCTCATCGCGGCCCTTGATCGCTGCTCCCAGAACGTTACCCAGGCAGCGGAGAGCGTCGGGATGCAACGGACCCATCTCCACGCACTCTTGAGGAGCCATGGCCTGAAGGCTGGTGGGCCTTCCGAGGGTCCCTCCGGGGAGCCGGGCGAATCGTAGCATCCCGTGGTAATCGTTCCCAGGGGACTGTCGCAAGTTTCGCGGCCCGCAGGGGAATATGCCCAATGGGTCAACCGTTCCGGCCGCGAAAATGGGACTGTCCCCTTCGCATGCGGCGGAGAGAACAGCTTGCGTCACCGGCGCGTGAACGCTTAGCATCCCATGTTGAAAGGTGTATGCACTTCCATACACCGTACCAGCATCTATACACCGCCACGCCTGCGGTACGCTTGTCGGACGAGGTATTTCCCCGATGACTGGGCGGTTCTGTCCGCAAAGGACACGTTATTGTCCCACGAAGCGAGTCCTATCGGCTCCGCTCGCGATTTGGCGCGGCGTTTGCCTTGTTGAAACGGCTCATGGAGAGATGGCTGAGGTAGCACACACCCTACGGCACTTCGGGGCGTTCTGCGAAGCGATACTTGTCCTGTTTCACCCAGCAATTGATAAGGAGGAGGCTGTTATGGCGGACAATCCTGCACTATTGGTAGTGGATGACGAAGAGGTCGTTTGCCAGGCATGCCGACGGATATTCTCTCGGCAAGGGTATCAAGTCGATCTGAATACTGATGCCCGGCAAGGGCTGGCCTGGGCCGTAGAGAACGACTACGAGATTATCCTCTTGGACATCAAGATGCCGAACATGGACGGCATCCAATTCCTGGAGCAATTGCGGGAGAAGAAGTCGGACGTACCCGTGCTGATCATTACCGGCTACCCCAGCATTCCCAATGCCGCTTCGGCGATGCGGCTGGGAGCCTGCGACTACGTTACCAAGCCCTTCACGCCCGAGGAAATCATGCAGGCGGTGCAAAGGGTTTTGGCCACTCGGCGGTTTCCCGATGGCGAACTGGAAACGCCTACCGGCATGGAAGAGCCGGAAGCCGAGGTCGATGCGGGTTCTGAAACGTTGTTCTGGGACGAATCGTGGATGCGGGCGGAGCCCGATGGATCGGCATGTGTCGGGGCGGTGCTGCCGGGGCTGCGGGGCGCGGAACCCACCGCCGTTCAGTTGCCGCGCATTGGCGAGGTCGTTTACCAGGGACTGCCGCTGGCCGGAGTCGGAGCGCCCGGCAAGCCGGTGCATATCGTCCCTTCGCCCATCTCCGGCGTCGTGGTCGCGGTCAACGACTTGCTGGCGCAGCGGCCCGCACTGGTTGCGGGCGATCCCTGCGGATCGGGTTGGCTTGCCTGCATTTGTACGACCCAATACGACGACGAAGTCAAGCATTGCCATCCGAGACGGATCGTCCTCGTCAACGCCGATATCTCTTCGGCCGGGCAACAGGCCGGGATGCTCGCGAGACTTGGGTGCGAGGTCGTGCAGGTGCAGGACCGCGGGGCGCTGGCCGAGACGCTCGAGGATACCCGCGACCGCGCGGCCGTGCTCGACGCCGCCTCGCTCGGCGAATCGGGTCCCGATTTGGCGGGCATGATCAACGAGCGTGCGCCGTCGCTGCGGACCGTAGTGGTGGGCGCGCCCGGCGGCACATGGGAAACGGCCTACCGGAAACACAAGATATTCTACTACGCCGTCGAACCCTTCTCCGACAACGAAATTGCCGACATCCTATCGGACGTCTTCCACGTTTCGGCGGGCGTCCCTACCGAACGGAAAGGCCCCTCGGAGCCGGTCAGCAGCATCACGATCACCAACCGCAACGGGCACAAGGTCAACTTGCTTTCCGCCCCGGGCCTGCTGTGGCGAAACGAGGGACTCGGCGCCCTGATCGGGCAGAAGCTGCTTGCGAAGATGTTCCCGGTGGTCATCACGCCGGGCGTGGCCAACCTCACGCCGGCCAACATCCTCAAGATGGCCGCCGGCAACGACTGGCTGATGGTCCTGCTCGCCCGCGACGCCGGCCGGCTGCCCGGCAGCCTCTCGCGCGACACGAAGCCGGAGTTCGGCATCGACCCCGGCGAGGCTGCCGGCAAGGTGACCACGCTGGCCGTACAGCCCGACGCCGTCGGCGGGCTCGCCAGCCTCGACACTCGCACCACCGTCGCCCTGGCCGACCACATCGTGCGCGAGATGGCGCTGTACTGAGGTGACGGGCTGCGTCTGGACTACGTTTGCCGCCTGCGGGTGAAATTCTTGCCGCCAACGGCTTGACAACGCGAAACGCAAGCCACAAACTAATGATGGTTCAGACTTCAGCTGCCCGGGGAAAGGGGATTTCCGTAGAAAAACAAGTTCGGCACGAAGGGAGGTTTGGGAGAGTTGGCTTACCGAATCGAGTATTCACCGGAAACGGATGAGCACTTGCGGGTCCTGACTGCTCGGCAGCGATCGACGGTATTCGATGCGGTGGATGAACAACTCGCTCACCAACCGACTGTGGAGACGCGACACCGCAAACCGATGCGTCCGAATCCTCTGGCACCCTGGGAGTTGCGAGTCGGGGAACTTCGAGTCTATTATGATGTCGAAGAGGAGCCGGAGAAACTCGTGATTGTTCTGGCCATTGGCGTCAAAGATCGTAGCCGTGTTATCATCGGCGGCGAGGAGGTCGAATTATGAAAGTTGTGGATAGACACGAGGCGACACGGACCTTGGCGGACTATGCTTCGGAAATCCAGAGTGGTGCGGTCGTCGTGACTGACCACGGACGCCCGGTTGCCGCATTAGTCCCTATCGAGAATGCCGATCTGGAGACCGTCTCCTTGAGTACGAATCGCCGATTCCTGGACTTGATTGAGCGATCGCGCTCGCGTGTACGAGACGAAGGCGGGGTGTCTGGCGAAGAGATGCGTCGCCGGTTCGGTTGATGCTTTGGGGACGTGCCGGACCAGTAGATGAACCCGCCCCGCTTCCCTCCTCTTGCTCTTGCGCCAAACCGGGTTCTCCTTGGCTTGCCTGTTGGTTTGTCGCGGTTCTTCCCTCTGGTCCGCGGGTGGGTTATCTTGGTCGTTGCGATGCATTGGTGAACGGTTTACAGTTCACGGACGACGGCTCCGGCGCGGCAAGCGCAGCAGGCGGCCCTTTGTGCAAAAACTCCAACGGACGCGCCCCCGCGGCTAACCCACATACTGCGATAGGCTCGAAATCAGCTCGCCCCGGGGGTTGCGGAGGTTCACCTCAAGCGGCATTTGACCTCGCAGGGAGTGGGTGGCGCAGGCGAAGCAGGGGTCGTAGGCGCGGAAGGCCATTTCGACGGTGTTCAACAGCCCTTCGGAGACCTCGCCGCGGTGGATCATGCCGCGGGCGGCCTTCTCGACCGACATGGCGATGGGAGCGGCGTTGTGGTTGGTCGCGACGATGAGGTTCACCTTGGTAAGGATTCCGTCGCCGTCGCTCCAATAGTTGTGAATGAGCGTGCCGCGGGGGGCCTCGACCACGCCGACACCTTCTTCTGGCGTGGCCGTGGGAACGCGGCGGATGTCGTCGCTGGTGATGTCGAAGTCTTGCAGGAGTTCCTCCATGCGTTCGGCGGCGTAGAGGGCCTCGATCAGCCGCGCCCAATGGAAGGCCAGCGTGGCGTGGACCGGCTTGCCGCCCAGGATGCCGTACATCCGCTCGTATTCCGCCTGCGCAAGCGGCGTGGCCATGCCGTCGGCGGCGTTCAGCCGGGCCAAGGGGGCCACGCGGAATACGCCGCTGTCGGGGCCGTCGACGAACCCATTCCAGCCAACATTCTTCAAATAGGGAAACGTGATGTAGCTCCACGGCTCGACGTGCTCGGCAATGTGCTCCCGGTAATCGCGGACGGGGAATTTGGCGAACTCCTCGCCGGTGGGCGTCACCACGCGCAACTGCCCGTCGTAGAAGTTCACCTTGTTGAACTCGTCGACCAGGCCCATGTAGTAGGTCTTGTGGCTGTAGGTGTCGCCGCAAACCAGGTCGACGTATTCCTCGTTCTTCAGCACCAGGTCGTCGAACAACTCCAGGGCGAACTGCCCGAACTCCATCGCGTTGCGGGCCGTCGCAAGGAACTCGGTCCGCTGCTGCTCGTTGATGCCGCGGGAGACGCCGCCGGGCAGCCCGAACACCGGGTGGATGACCTTGCCGGCGATGGTCTCGATAATCTGCCGGCACTCGCGGCGCACTCGGATCACCTTGGCGGCCGCCTCCATGCCCACACGGTCGATCACGCCGAGGATGTTGCGCTGGGCGGCCGGAGCGGTGGGGCCGACGACGAAGTCGGGCCCGCCGAGGAAGAAGAAGTGCAGGTAGTGGTCTTCCACCATGAAGGCACTGTAGATCAGCTCGCGGATCTTCTTGGCCGGCGGCGGCGGCTCCAGCTTCCAGAGGTCGTCGAGGCATTTGGTCGACGCCATGTGGTGCGAGGTGGGGCAAACTCCGCAGATGCGCTGCGTGATGCGGGGCATCTCTTCGGCGGGTCGGCCGATGCAGAACGTCTCGAAGCCGCGCAGTTCCGGCACCTGGAAGAACGCCCGCTCCACCTCGCCCGCGTCGTCCAGGAAGATATCGATCTTTCCGTGTCCTTCCAGGCGGGTGACGGGGTTGATGGTTATACGGTTGCTCATGTTAGCCCTCCTCCCGGCGTCGGGAATGGTGCAGAATGGATGCAGGCAGGCCGAAGCGGTAGAACGTACCCAGCGGATCGGCAAGTTGATCGGCGAAGGCGGCGGCGCCTGCGGCGTCGTCGGCCGCGCCCAGGGCGCCCAGCGCGCTGAGGATTTTCGTGCCCTGGTCGCCGGCGCCGGGCGGCGGCCCGAAGCACCCGCGGCAGGGCATGTTCCCGTGGATGCAGCGCTCGCCGCATCCGCTGCGCGTGGCCGGCCCCATGCACAGGTAGCCCTGGGCCAGGAAGCACGTCTCGGGCTCGGGCGTGCTCGTGGCCACGCGGCGGAACTCGCTGATGGACAGCCGGTCGTCCTTCGAGTCCTTCCGCGGGCACGATTCGCACAGCGACTTCTCCGGTGCGAGCACCGACCCCTTCGGCGGGAGCTGCCCGGTGAGGATGGCTTCCACGGCGGAAAAAACGGTTTTCGACGGCGGCGGGCAGCCGGGCAGGTAATAGTCCACCTCGATCACCTGGTCCAGCGTACGCACCAGCGGCGAGAAGCTGGGCAGCTCCAACTCGTACCCGTTGACCTTCGACGCCTCCTGCGGCAGGATCCGCTCCGGGTTATCGACGGTGGGCGAGTGGAAGTACTTGTTGGCGAGAATCTCGTCGCGGCTCTTGGCGTTGGCCAGTCCGGGAATGCCGCCCATGTGGGCGCAGGAGCCGAACGCGACGACCAGCGGGCACTTTGCGCGGAGCAGCTTCACCCACTGCTCCTGCTCCGAAGTGCGCACCGCGCCGTTGATGAAGGCCACGGTCACTTCGCCCGGCGCCCACGCTTCCACGTGATGGAGCTTGAAGTCCAGGGCGACGGGCCACAGGGCGATATCGACCGCCTCGACGACCTTCAGCACGTCCTCGGCCAGGTCGACGATGGTTTCCTCGCAGCCTCCGCAGGAGGCGCACCAGTAGAAGGCGACTTTCGGTTTCTCAGCCATGGACATGCACCTCCTCAACGTTGGCCCCTTCCGCGGCAGCGGCTGCGATGGCGGCCGCGCCGGCGGGCTTGGCCCCGTTCCATCGCAGCGGCCCCAGGGCGCGGATGTTCTCGGTCAGGTCTTTCACCACTGCCGCGAAGTGGTCGCCCTCGGCGGCGGAAACCCACTCCAGGCGGCACCGTTGCGGCTCGATGCCGAACTGCTCGAGCAACTTCACGAGCAGGGGATACCGGCGCATCGCCTTGTAGTTGCCTTCCTGGTAGTGGCAATCGCCCGGGTGGCAGCCGGCAATGAGCACGCCGTCGGCGCCGTCGGCCAGGGCCTTGACCACAAACGTCGGATCGACCCTGCCGGAACACATCACGCGGATGGGCGTAACGTTGGGCGGGTACTCGACGCGGCTGGTGCCCGCCAGGTCGGCACCGGCGTAGGAGCACCAGCGGCAAAGGAAGGCCACGATTCGCGGTTCGAACGGTTCTTCGGGCATGGTGGTCGCGCTCCTTTATATTGCGAGTACGCCTTCGAGTTCGGCGTACACCTGGACGTCGGTAAAGCCCCGCTGCCTGGCCACGCCCGACGGGCAGGTGGCCACGCACGTGCCGCACCCCTTGCACAGTTCTTCCTGGACGACGGAAACGCCCTGTTCCCGGTCGAAGACGATGGCCTCGTAGGGGCAGGAAGCGAGGCACATGCGGCATCCGCTGCAACGTTCGGCGTCGATCTCGGCGGTGACCGGCTCGAGGGTCACCTTCCCGTTATCCATCAGCGACAGCGCGCAGGCGGCGGCCGCGGCGCCCTGGGCCACGGAATCGGGGATGTCCTTCGGCCCCTGGCAGGCGCCGGCAAGGTACACGCCGTCGGAGGCCGCCTCGACCGGCGCCAGCTTCGGATGCCGTTCCAGGAAGAACCCGCCCTGGGCGCAACTAAGCGAGAAGGTCCGGGCGACGTCGTCGGCGTCGGCACGCGGCACCAGGGCGGAGGAAAGGATGACCAAGTCGACGGGCACGCGGCGCGTCATCCCCAGCAGGGTGTCTTCGCCGACCACGACAAGCTTTCCTTCCTCGTCGGGCGACTCGGCCACGTCGGTCACCTCGGCGCATTTTCCGCGGATGAAATGCACCCCCTCGTGCAAGAGCCGCTTGTAGAACTCCTCGTAGCCTTTGCCGGGCGTCCGCATGTCGATGTAGAAGTTGAATACCTCCGCCCCCGTCTTCTCCTTGACCAGGTGGGCGAACTTCAGCGAGTACATGCAGCATACGCGGGAGCAATACTCCTTGTAGTTCTCGTCCCGACTGCCGACGCAATGGATGATGGCGACGGCCTCGGGCGGCTTTCCGGCAGGCGTGAGCAGTTCGCCTCCGGTGGGGCCGCTGGCGTGGCTGAGCCGCTCGAACTCCAGCGAGTCGATCACGCCGGGTAGGCGGCCGTAGCCGTAGCGGGCAATGCGCCGGGCGTCGAACAGGTCGAATCCAGTGGAGACGATCACGGTGCCCACCGCGATGGTCTCGACGCGGTCCTCCTGGTCGTAAATGATCGCGCCGGCGTCGCAGAACGCCTCGCACGCCCCGCACTTGCCCTCCAGCAGGCGGAGGCACGTGTTCTTGTCGATCACCGGCTTGTGCGGGACCGCCTGCGGAAAGGGAATGTAGATGCTCGGCCGGCCGGCGAGTTGCTCGTCGAACTCGGAGAGGATGGGGCGAACCGGCCGGGTAGTGACCTCCGACAGGTCGACC
>JAVEUP010000269.1:0-8295 GCA_034005525.1 Thermoguttaceae bacterium
TTACAGCCGCCCGGCAGTTGCCGCGGAAAATAATCCAACTGGCCAGAAGCCTCATGGCCTTGGCCGCTTAGCAAGTCTCATTTTTCAGAAAGTGCAGAACTCCTGTCATCGTAATCTTATTACGTACGAAACGGAAGTCAGTGCTCACGTCTATCACCGTTACGGTAACTGGTCCGGGCCCTCTTTGTGTATCAGCATAATTCTTCGCAACGTTTTGCCGGAGTATCCATTCCCCAGCATTCCAGGCTGGATATGGTCCATACAGCCGAGGTCGCCGTGACGCGCCCCGAATAGATGCCCATCGCCTGGTATGGTTAGCCCGAATTATTCATGTAGGGTGGGACAAGGTCGCGCGTTCTTGGTGGGCCTGCGCAAGCCAGGCCCGGGGGTGGTTTGCACGTCGTGCGCTGGAAGCAGGCCCAGCCAAGCGACCGAAGGCCCACCAGGGTCTTGGCTTGCTTGTCACCACCCTACTTCGTCATGAATAATCCCGGTTAGCGCCCTCCCCGGGCCCGTGAGCCCGACGCTCCCGTAAGCGGGAGGGTAGAGGACGTGGCCGGAACGTGCGTAGAACAGCATGCACGCGGTGTCTCGTCCCCTCGCGGCCCGCGTCAGGACGGTCCCGTAATGCATCGCGCAAGGCGGGAGCGGGGGAGGTCGGGGGCGAGAATGGTTTCGGGGCGGGCGAGGGAATGGAGGATGCCCTCGGCGGCAAGGTAGCCGCTGCGGACGGCGCTCTCCATGGTGGCGGGCCAGCCGGTGGCCGTCCAATCGCCGGCGAAGAAAAGGCCCTCCACGGCCGAGACCTGCCCGGGACGGTAGGGCTCGATCCCAGGCAACGGCGAGAAGACGGCCGCCGGATGGGTCACCGCGCGCACGCGCAGCAGTTCCGCCTTCGATGATTCGGGAAACGCGGCGGTCAGGTCGGCACGCACGCGCGCGGCCAGTGCGTCGCGGTTGGTTCCGGCCAGCGTGTGCGAGGCGCTGATGATCACCTGGTACGCATGCCGCCCGCCGGCCGAAGGGCCGCGGAAGAGCCACTGGCTCAGCCGGCCGGGCAGCACGGCGTGAGGCAGCGGGGTGATCGGACGGTCGAACGCCAGGTGTACCGCGGTGATGGCCGCCGACGCGAACCGGGCGACCGGCGCCATCTCGGGCAGCCACGCCAGCAAGGCCGCCGGCAGCAAACCGCGCACCTTGTGCCACGGGACGGCCAGGACGACGAAGTCGAACTCGCGCCGGCTGCCGTCGCTGAGCACGATACCCGCGGCCCGTCTTCCGTCGGCAAACAGGTGGTCGGCGCGGACGCCCGGGTACAGCACGGCGCCCTGCTGCCGCAGCCAATCGCCGGCGCGGCGGTGGAATAGTTCACGCAGCGGCTCGTCCGGCAGGTGCATCTGATGAGCGCCGCGGGCGGCCATCATGCCATCGACGAACACCTTTCGGGCAACGGGAACCGCAATGCGTTCGAGCGACTCGCTCAGGGCGCTGATCAGCACGGGGTTCCAGAACAGCTCGATGGCCCGATCCGACTGCCCCTGCCAGCGGAGCCACGTGGCCATGGCCTGCTCGTGCTCGTCCTGCCGCGGGAGGCGTGCGAGCCGGCCCATGGCGAGGCCGATCCCAATCCGCTCGTCCACGGAAAGGAACCGCAACCGCCACAAGGCCGGCGCCAGGTGCAGCGGCGCAGGCAGCCACCGGCCGGGGACGAAACGATGACGCCGGCCGTCGGGCGCAATGAAGTTCAACGATTCGTGCCGCGAAAAAGCGTCGCCAAGTCCGAGTCGCCGGCAGAAATCGGCCAGGTTCGTACAGCAGCCGAGCGACGCGTGCCGGCAGTGATCCACCCAGGCGCCAAGCTCCGGATCGTAGAATGAACTGGCCCGGCCGCCGAAGTGCTTGCGGCGTTCGAACAGTTCGACGCGACAGCCGCGCGCCGCCAGTACCGCGGCGGCTGCCAGACCTGCCAGGCCGCCGCCGACGATTCCAACAGAGCGAGTTTCGCGCGGGTCAGGCATGGCGAAGTGTGCGGCCCCCAAACAGCCATCGCAGGGCGAGACGCGCTTGGGCAGACGCGCCGAGGCCGATCCGCCGGTGCAGCACGGCCTCGGGGCGCCGTGCAATGGCCTCCAGCAGCGCCCGGTATCGGTCGATCATCATGCCGCACACCCGCCTCCCGCTGGAGTCGAGCCACTGAAGCACGAGCACACCCTCGCGATAGTAGCGCTCCGCCCGCGCGACTTGGTCGGCCATGAGCGATGCGAACCGCGAGTCGGCCACGGCCGACCGCACGTCGGCCTCCGTATAATGGTGCCGTTGCAGGTCCTCTTGCGGCAGGTAAAGCCGGTCGCGTGCGAGGTCCTCCTTCACGTCGCGAAGGATATTGGTCAACTGCAGCGCGACGCCGCAGTTCACAGCGGGCTCGAACACCGCAGGGCTCCGGAAGCCCCAGATGTGAACGCACGCCAACCCGACGGACGAAGCGACGCGCCGGCAGTATACTTCCAACTCGTCGAACGTCGCGTAGCGGTTCCGGTCGAGGTCCATGGCCGCCCCGTCCAACATGTCGCAGAAATGCTCCCGCGGAATCGCGAACCGCACGGCCGCGTCGACCAGTGCCGGGAGCGTGACAACGGGGTTATGACCGCTGGTCGCCACACTGTCAGCGGTTGCGTTCCGGAAACCGGTCGTGCCCCCGCCGTTGAATGCTGCCTCGACGTCACCGCGCCAGGAATCGAGCCGGCGACGGCGCTCGGCCAGGGTCGCGGGGCCGTCGACGATGTCGTCGGTCACGCGGGCGAAGGCGTACAGTGCGTTCATGGCGCGGCGTTTCGCGCCGCTGAGCAGCAGGAAACCCGAGTAGAAGCTCGACCGTGCCCGGCGGCTGATCTGCCGGCAGGCGGCGTAGCTGGCGTCAATGCTTCCGGTGGAGCCGTTCATTCAACGTAACCGTTTATGGGGCAGCGCTGGCAGTTTTCTCAGCTCCACGCGAAGGGGACAGTCCCATTTTCGCGGCGGAAACGGCGAAAGATCCGGTAAGAACGCCGTCTGTGCCGCGAAAATTGGGACAATCCGCCCAGTGAACGGTAACCACTTAACGATCCTCGGTTGCCGGGCCTCGCGGGAGATTCCACCAGCACTGGGCGAAAACCCGCAACTTGTCGATTGTAGAAAGCCGGGGTCGTTCGGTCCATACGTCATACTGCTTGCGGCGGATCGCCTCGGCGACGGCCAACCCGCCGTGCACGAACAGCGACACTTGCAGCCGCAGCCCGCTGGGCATCAGCGGCACGAGCGCGGCCCCTTGCCGCAGTAGCCCTTCGGCCTGCTCCACCTCGGCGGCCATCACCCGCCGGAAGGCGTCGTTGGCACGCCGGGCGACGAAGTCCGGTTCGCCGTAGCCGAACCGCCGGCAGTCGAACTGCGGCAGGTACACGCGGCCGCGGTCATAGTCGCGCGCCACGTCCTGCCAGAAGTTCACAAGCTGCAGGCCGGTGCACACGCGGTCGGCAAGCCGTATGCGGTCGGGCGTTGCGCACCGGCCCAGGTGGAGTACGAGCCGGCCCACCGGATTGGCCGAATAGCGGCAGTAGCCCAGCAGGTCGTCGAATGTCTCATAACGCACCACCTTCTGATCTTGCCGGAATGCGACCAGCAGGTCGACCAGCGGGCCGATCGGGATGTCGAACTCCCTGACGGTCTCGGCCAGTGCGACGAACACCGGATGCCGCACCTCGCCTGCGTAACACGCCCGCAACTCGCGCTCCCACCAGTCCAGCAGGGCGAGGCTTTGCTGCGGACTGCCGGCCTCATCGGCCAAATCGTCGGCCCAGCGGCAATAGGCGTAGATGTTGGCCACGTGCTGCCGCAGCCGGCGTGGCAGCAGCAGGTGTCCCACGGTGAAGTTCTCGTAATGCGTGCGCGCGAGCCGGCGGCAATAGCGCCGCGCCACCGCAGGCGTTGCCGGCAGATCGGAGCCGTTCGGGCCGTAACGGGTGAGGTCGGCAGAAATCATTGGTAGTTTCCAGGGTACCGGCCTTCGGTTCCGCTCCGACTTTCGATTTCCTGTGAAGCGAGCGATCGACCAATCACCTAGGAAAACACCTGATCGCCGTCAATGCCTCGCCCTGCGTCAAGCTCGTCAATCCCCGTCTGAATTTCCGCCTGCAACTGCTTCCGACCCATCAGCAATCGCACTCCGTCCGTGATTGCTTCATCAGTGGATCGGTACTCTCCCGAAGCAACCAGACGTTCGACAAACTGGGCGGCATCGCCAGGCAAACACACTTCCATGGTAGTCTCCAATTCGGCATCTCAGGCCCCCGAACGCGGGTATGGCGGACGGCCAAGGTTCGGGCCCATACACGGTATCTTACGCCAACTCCCCTCATGCGTTCAAGCGGACCGGCCACCAGCGTGAGCGGGGATTACCCATCTGCGTACGGTGGGACAAGGTCGCGCACATCGTTGGTGGGTCGGCACAAGCCTCAGTGAAGCTGATTTGCAGCCCGCTTGCATGGAAGCACGCTGGCAGTTGTGACCGATGGCCCACCAAAGAAGCGGCTTGTCTGACCCACCCTACCTATCGCGCATCGTCCAGGTTATGATAACCGGCGCCGGGAGAGGACACCATGCATATTATTTTGGTTGCTCCGCGCGGCTTTTGCGCGGGCGTGAATATGGCCATCGAGAGCCTCGAGCAGGCGCTCGAACGGTATGGTTCCCCGGTATACGTATACCACGAGATCGTCCACAACAGGTGGGTGGTCGAGCGGTTTCGGCAGCGGGGGGTGGTGTTCGTCGACGGTCTTGGCGAAGTGCCCGCAGGGGCAACGCTGTTGTTCTCCGCCCACGGCGTTGCCCCCGAGGTGCGTCGTTGTGCGAAGGAGCGGAAACTCCGCGTTATCGACGCAACGTGCCCGCTGGTTACCAAAGTGCATCGCGAGGCCATCCGCCTTGCTGGGGACGGCTACACCATCGTACTCATTGGCCACGCCGGTCACGACGAGGTGGAGGGAACCCTGGGCGAGGCGCCGGAATCAATCGTGCTCGTGCAGAATGTCGAAGACGTCGAACGTGTTGAACCGGCCGATTCCCTCAGAGTGGCGTATCTTACCCAGACGACCCTGTCGGTGACCGATGCGCAAGCCATTATTGGTCGGCTGAAGCAGCGGTTTCCTGCCATCATCGGGCCGGCCAAAGACGATATTTGTTATGCGACCCAGAACCGTCAAACTGCGGTGCGCGATTTCGCGCCGGGCGCCGACCTGGTGCTCGTGGTCGGCAGCCGGAACAGCTCGAACAGTCGCCGACTGGCGGAAATGGGGAGTGCCACCGGCGTGCCGTCGCACCTGATCGACGGCCCCGAAGACATCGACGTCGACTGGTTCGAGACGGTCCGGACGGTACTGATGACCGCCGGCGCCAGTGCTCCGGAGGACGTGGTGCAGCAGTGTGTTGCATGGCTGGCGGAACGGTTCGACGCTACCGTAGAGGAGCGGAGCATTTGTGAGGAGCAAGTCCGGTTCTCGTTGCCGCAGGTTGGGGAATCATGAGCCGACAACCATTAAAGAAGTCATTAGCAAGCCCGGCCATGCAGTTGGCCGAGTTGGAATTGTCCCTGGTGAGCATCCCGCAGGCTGAGGGTTCCGAGGCCGTTCGGTCGCTGGTGGTTCGCCTGATCACGGATGACGGCCTTGAGGGTTGGGGTGAGGCGCCGACCGGCTGGCGTTCCGACGAGTTGAACAGCCGCGCCGCCGTGCTCCGCGCGGTGATCTTGGGCCGAAACGCATTTGACATCGAGGAGTTGCTCACGCTCGACGTCTTGCAGAATGCCCAGGTTCGATGCGCGGTGGAGATGGCTGCCTGGGACCTGGTCGGCCGCCGTGCCAACATGCCGCTGTGTCACCTTTTCGGCGGATGCTACCGGCGGCGCGTCCCGCTGGCAATCCGCCTGCATGCCCGGCATCCTCGGCAGGCCGCTAAGCTTTCTGCTGAACTTGCACAGCAAGGCTTTCACGCGCACGTGGTAACCGCCACGGGGCGCCCGGAAACCGACCTGACCATGCTGCGGGCAGTCCGCGAGGCCGTTGGCGACCGGGCGCAACTCCGCCTGGACGGTGCGGAGCGGTTCGACATGGAAACCGCGCGCGACCTGTGTGCCGAACTCGAGTTCGACGCCATTGAGTTCCTGCTCGACCCGCTCAATACCAGGCAACTCCACGCCGCCGCCGCGCTGGGCCGGCAGACCACCGTGCCCCTGGCCCTGTCGCGGGCGATTACCAGGCCGGGCGAAGTGCTTGCCGCGGTGCGTTCCGGGGCGGCGCGCTTCGTCGTCCTCAGGCTGCCCGAACTCGGCGGATTGCTCACCACGCAGAAATCGGCCTCCGTGGCCGCGGCCGCGGGTTTGAAGACCCTGGCCTGCACCGGCCCGTCACTCGGCATCGCCACGGCGGCCATGCTCCAGTTGGCGGCCGCACTGCCCGTGCTGGACGGCTGCAACGAGTGCGCGTATCCGCAGTTGCACGACGACGTCCTCACCGAACGCCTGGAACTGGTCGATGGAATGCTTACCGTTCCGCAATCACCCGGGCTGGGAGTCACGGTGGATCGGGGCAAGCTGGAGCAGTACCAGGTGACGTGAGATGAGCGAAGGGCGATGGAAGGGGACAGTCCCATTTTCGCGGCATCAGCGGCGCGCGGTTGGGTAAGTCGCTCTTTGTGCCGCCAAAACTGGGCTCTTCCGTTTCCAGGTGCGCAACTGCCTGGCGCGTGGGTGAAGTAAGGATGCTGAGACATCCGGAACCACCCACCCTACGTCTTGTCACCACCGATTCGCACCCAGAAACGGAAGAGCCGAGAACTGGGACAGTCCCCCGTGTGCTTCACCGTGCTGGAATCTCGACAATCCCGATGTTCCGGAATGACAGGTCGGTTTCAGGATCGTGCCCTTGAATCTGGATCGTTCCTGCTTCAAGCCGGAGCCCGCGCCGCGGGTTCGGGTCGGGCTCGCGGCGGTCGGTCCAGTCGCTCACCTGATAACCGTTCACCCAGACGGCCATGTGCCGGTCGGCCACGTGAATCGTCTTGGAAAACCACTCGAAGTCGTTGGCAACGACTTTGCGGGCGTCCTGGCGGCGGAAGATGCCGCCGGTGCCCGCGTCGCGTGGTCGAGTGCGGTCGCCGTCGGTATATCCGTTGTGGATCTGGCTTTCGTAACCATTCCACCGCTCGCGCGGAATGCTTCGGAAGAATACGCCAGAGTTCAACTCTTTGCCATTGACGAACACTTCCATTTGCATGGTGAAGTCGGCCCACTGGTCCTCGGTCTCCAGGGTGCCGGGGCCATCCTTCAGATGGAGCCAGCCCTCCGGCGTAACCGATGCCTTGCTCTTCTCTTCATGAAGACGCCAGCCTGTCAGGTCCTTGCCGTTGAACAGCGACTTCAGCCCCAGCGGCTTGAGCTTCACATTGCGGAACTCGACGGCCCCGCTGCGAAACTGCAAGCCGATGTACCCGCGCCCCGCCGGCTTGGGATCGTCGTACTGGAGCACCTCGGCACCGTCGATCCGGACGGCGAATCGGCCTCCGTCGGCGGTGATGTGCATGGCACGCCAGTCATCGC
Source organism: Thermoguttaceae bacterium (assembly GCA_034005525.1). Lineage (GTDB taxonomy): Bacteria > Planctomycetota > Planctomycetia > Pirellulales > Thermoguttaceae > PWXP01. The sequence goes on from JAVEUP010000269.1 coordinate 7,625, forward strand.
CATTGCGCGGCGCATCGGCCTTCTTGTGATGCACCAGGCTGCCGGTCGGCCACTCCTCGCCGTCGGCGTCGGCGATGTTAAACTCGTAGTACCGTCCGGGCGTCGGGGGCGGCTCGGGCGAGGTGCGGACGAAGATGCCGCTATTGCCCCCGGACTCGATGCGGAAATCGGCCTTCAGCTCGAAGTTGCCCCACTGGCTCGACGTGTGAAGCAGTCCCGGCGTGCCCTTCGTGGCGCGGATTACCCCGTCGGCCACGTGCCAATCGGCATCGCCGGCCACCCGCCATCCGTAGAGCGTTTCGCCGTCAAACAGCAGGATCCAGCCGTCGTCAAGCTCCGCAGGCGTCAGCGTGTTCGGCTGGTCGGCCAGGGCCGGGCGCGAGACAGATCCCACAGCGGTCAACAGGGCCAGAAGCAGGCTAAGGCGTGCAAATCGGGTGATTCTCATGTTTCTTCTCTCCCGGGTGGGTGTTTCAGGGCGGGTTTTCGGACGGGTCAATACTATACTCGCCGCGCGTCGGCTTCGCGCTTCTGTAGGATGGACATTTGTCCGTCCAGGTTTTGACGGGGCTGAAGCCTTAGGTTTGCCCACATTTACGTTGTCATTTTTTCAATTGCGACGGCCCAGTCCGGCGCAGAAGCCTTTGGTTGTAAGGAAGTTACAGCGTTTT
>JAVEUP010000080.1:0-11010 GCA_034005525.1 Thermoguttaceae bacterium
TCCCCTCCATGCAAGTGTGTTTCCGGCGGATTCCAAATCCGAAGGGGATCGTACCAAAGCCCGGCAAACGGCACAACATCAGTTTATACGAGCACCCGATTTGGCTGTGCGCCGGCACTGCCGCGTTCATTCCCAGCCCAAAACACGTTCTCACCCGTGTGCGTCGAGTTGGCCCAAAGGACCACGGTTTTCGGGCCGCCATCGTAGGAGGTTGTGGTTTGGACATAGTTGTTACCAACCGTCGCTTGGCGGAGGTCGAGTGCCTCGCGGCTACCTACGGTCACAAACGTCGGGGTGATACCGCCGGTAAACGTACCGTCAGACCCGGGACCCACCAACCCCTTGATGGCCGGCGCCGAGTCGGTCAAGTCGCCGTCGAGCATCCAGTAGCCAATCAAGTCGCCGGGCAGAATCGCGCTGCCGAAAGCCTGCCCGCCGAAGCATGCGAGTATGCCCATGATTGCGGGCGCTAGAATGGAAACGGACGGTTTCATGACGAGTTCTCCTTTCGGATTTGCGCGTTGGCGTGCCGACAGATACCCGAAACGCTTTGCCGGTCTAGCAGGCACACCCTTCCACCATTACCGACGCCTTTCAGTTTACCTAACCGGCATCGGTTGGTCAAGCACCGAACGAAACCACTGAGGCATGCCACTTGCTGGCGGTCTGCTTGCAGATTGGACTGATTTCACCCGTATGTGGGGTGGGCCCGGGGTGTGCAAGACCCGAAACTCGATGAAATGGGCGATTTCTCAGTGTCGGATGGACAACGCCTGCAAGATTGAAGACAGCCTTTCCAGCCAACACGGAGACAACTCCCGACAGACCAACGAGGGCCAAGTGGACGCGGAGTGGCAAATCGGTGAGATGCGCCAGGTCTCCGCGCGGTTGTTCACACCGCGTTACGGGCACGGTATCATGCGGGCATGTGAAGTGCATGCGAAGGCGACAGTCCCCTGCGAACGGTTGCCAGCCAACGTCATACATGCACAAGACGCCGTGGAGAACGGGACCGATGAAATCTTTCAACCAACGGAGCGTAGGCAATCTCTCTCTTTGTGTTGCCGTTCTGGCAGGCGGCATGATCTTCGCCGGCGAGAACGCTGCCCCGGATTGGGTGCTCGAAACCGAGGCGGCGGGCTGGCAGGCGAGGGATTCACAAGGCGAGGTGGTGTTCGGCAATCGGATGTGGATCATGGGGGGATGGTTCAACTCGCACGAGGCGCCGCCGCGCGACGTGTGGTCCTCGGCCGACGGCCGCACCTGGGAACTGGTCGCGGAAAGCGCGCCGTGGATTCACAGCGATCTGTCGATGAGCATCGCTTTCAACGACCGCATGTGGATGATGGGCGGATGGTACAACGGCCGGCTGCCGGGCCCTTCAGCAAGCAACCAGGTGTGGTGGTCCACCGACGGCGCGGCCTGGCAGCAAGCCACCGACGCCGCCGGCTGGTCGCCGCGCATCGCGGCGGCCATCGTGGAGTTCCGCGGCCGCATGTGGATGCTCGGCGGGACGGAAAACTACTACTACGGCGACGACCGGAGCCTGAAGAACGACGTCTGGTCGTCGGCCGACGGCAAACAGTGGCGGCAGGAGACCGCCGAAGCCGGCTGGTCGCCGCGGGCGTATCACCAGGCCGCGGTGCTCAACGGCAGAATCTACGTCTTCGGCGGCGGCAACTACGTTCCCGACTTCCACGCGAAAAACGACGTCTGGTCGTCGGCCGACGGCGTGCATTGGACTTGCGAAACGGAAGCCGCCCCGTGGCAGCCGCGGCTTTGGTTCTCCACCGCGGTCTATCGGGGCCGCATGTGGGTGCTCGGCGGCTGGGCGAAGGAGCCCGACAACTTCGGCGACGCGTGGCACTCGGCCGACGGCAAGACGTGGGAGCGACTGGAAACCAAGACGTGCTGGAAGGCCCGGCACGAGCACTCGGCCTTTGTATTCCACGACAAACTCTGGATTGCCGGCGGCCACGCCCGCCCGCTCAACAGCGAGGTGTGGTCGCTGCACTTGCCGGCGAACTGGGGGAACCGTTGACCGGGGACGGTCCCAATTTTCGCGGCACACAAGAGGTGATTCGCCCAATAGATCCCGCGCTGCGGCTGCGAACATGGGACTGTCCCCTTCCCATACAGTAGAGACGACTGCCTGCGCCGCCAAACCGTAAACGGAGGAATGATCGCCATGAAATACGCCACTCACATGCTTGTTCTCGCGGCCGTTGCGCTGGCCGTTTGCAGTCCGAATGCCGGGGCCGCCGATCAGGCGCCGCCGCAAATCGATCTCGGCCGCGACCTTGCGGCGCACTGGCCCCTGGCCGGCGATGCGCAGGAATCGGTCGGCGGCGAAAGCCGCGCAATCGTCCGAGGGAAGGTCGACCTCGGCGCGCCGGGGCCTTCCGCCGCGTTCATGGGGCCGGGCGCGTGCCTGGAAGTGCCTGCGGAACACGCGCCGAAGCTGGGCAAGGGCGATTTCAGCATCGCGGTGTGGATGCAGTCGGATGAAGTCACGGACGCGCTGCCCGGCGATCTGCTCAGCCGATACGACTCGGCGCGGCGCCGCGGATGTCATCTGACGCTTAAGAGCAATCCGGGCGTGACCGCCAGCCAGGCCAACTGGCGGCACTTGCAGTTCGGCATCGACGACGATCGGGCGTCGGAGTGGCAGGATTGCGGCCGGCCGGGCCGGGCCGTCTTCGCCTTCGCGATGGCCACGCACGAGGGAGCACTGTACGCCGGCACGTGCGAGCCGGGAATCGACGAGTCCGGGCGGGTGTACCGCTATGCCGGCGGCGGCCAGTGGATCGACTGCGGCGCGCCCGACGGGTCGAACAGCGTGACCGCCTTCGCCGTGCATGACGGCGCGCTGTATGCCGGCACCGGCAAGTATCGCCTGGGCGGCTCCGCATTGCCGGAGTCGGAGAATACCGTCCTCGGCGGCCGCGTGTTCCGCTATGCCGGCGGCGATCGTTGGATCGATTGCGGCCAGTTGCCCGAAACGGAGATCGTCGGCGGGCTGGTAGTGTTCCGCGGCAAGCTGTACGCCTCGTCGCTGTACCGGCCCGCCGGGTTCTTCCGCTATGAAGGCGGCACGACCTGGACCGATTGCGGCACGCCCGATGGAAAACGCGTCGTGGCCCTGACCGTTCACGACGGCTATCTCTACGCCGGCAGCTACGACGGCGGGCACGTGTATCGGTACGACGGGACGAGTTGGACCGACTGCGGGCGGCTTGGCGACAACACGCAAACCTATTCCTTCGCGTCGTATGAAGGGGGCCTGCACGTGGGCACCTGGAACAGCGGCCGCGTCTATCGCTTCGAGGACCTTGACAAATGGACCGACGTGGGCCGGCTGGGCGAGGAGATGGAAGTGATGGGCATGCTGGTGCATAACGGGCGGCTGATCGCAGGCACGCTGCCCCTGGCCGAGGTGTATTCGTATGAAGGCGGCGACACGTGGAAGTGGCTGGCCCGGCTCGATCATACGCCCGACGTGCGTTACCGCCGCGCCTGGACCATGGCGGAGCACGACGGCCGCGTCTTCTGCAGCACGCTTCCCTCGGGCAAGGTGTTTTCGTTCGCGGCCGGCCGGCAAGCCGCCTGGGAGCACACGCTTTCGGGCGCGTGGCATCACGTTGCCGCGGTGAAGTCGTCGGACGGGCTTGCGCTGTTCGTCGACGGCGAGCAGGTTGCCCAAACCGCGCCGTTCGATGCCGCCGCGTGGGACCTCGACTCCGGCGCCCCGCTCCGCATCGGGGCCGGCGCCAACGGCCCCTTCAACGGCCGCCTGCGCGACCTGCGCATCTACCGCCGCGCGTTGAGTACGGCGGAGGTCCGCGAGCTTGCTCGTTGCAAAGACGGGGGTTAGCCTGGACGAGATCGTCCCTTTGCACTTCCGGGAGAATCCGCCGCACGCTCCGGTTGCGTGTCCGGCACGTCTTTCTGGCAGGCTGGAAAGTGCCCCGATGGTGCTGAGTTTGCCCAACCCGGGACAACGTCCCTCCCTGTTGTATACAATCCGTGGCCGCCACCGGCCGGCTTGTCCGGCCTGGAGCGGTGGTCACTCGGCTAAGACGGCGCCTAGGCTCCCGATCTCCCCTGCACGCTGCCGCCGCCTCCGGCGGCGGCAGCGTGCAGGGGAGAGAGTTCGGGTGAACCGTGCCTGCTTAGCTGACTGACCACGGCTCCGTGCGGGGCAAGCCCGCAGGTGGCCCTTCGCGCCTCCAAACGTGCCGGAAAACCTTGTCGCACGCTCCGGTTGCAGCGGCACGGGCCGTTGCGTAGAATGCGGGAAGATGGGGAATGTCGCACCGCGAGGTGGCGAGATGGGCGATTTAAGCACCGGCGATTGGCTCGATACCGAGACGAAGGCATGCTTGCAGCAAGCGCCGCCTTCGAAGCTTGCCCCGTCAGCGACTGAAACATTTTCGTTGGTCATCCTTCGGCGCGACCCGCTGACTGAGCGGCGCCGACAAGGACAGGCATTCGAGCGCGTTCTGGGAGTATCGTTGGGCGATGCCAAACATCTCACGACGGCACCGCTTCCCTTCATCCTCAAACGCGGGCTGACGCTGTCGGACGCCATGCTCGGGCAGTTTGAACTGATTTGCTCCGATATCGTTTCCGTGTTCCTTTCCGATGAAGTCACCCTGAGTGCCGACCCCCGGTATCTTGCCGATCTCTACCGCGATCTGCTCGACAGCGATGAGTTTGCCATGGTTACCGTATCGATCACCGCAATTCCCCCGGGCGAGTCGGGTCGCAAGTTCGTCCGGCGGTTTATTGCCGACACTGCTCCGCCATTGCCGCACCCGATGCGCGCGACGCGGAAGAAGGCGCGGATTATGTGCCACTGGGCGAAGAAGCTCGGCGGAATGGTCTCGGCGGGGGAGTGATCCAGCGTTACCGCCAATGTGCCGTGGCTGCCGGCGAATGGACGCGCGAAGCGTTCCCGGCGTGGGTTACGAGCCACGTCAACATCGAGACCGACTTTCCCCCCCGGCTTTAGCCCGTGCCGAAGGGCCGTCATCGCGGCCCTCATGGCAACCTTTCCGAGCATGCAGGGGGGCAATCCTTGTCTGCGGGCCGGCCAGGGCGTACAATATCGGAATCGCGGTGAAGAAGCAAGCTTGCCACCTGCCACCCCACAATCGGACAGCGAGGACGGCCCATGCCGATTTCCCTGCAACTTGGCGAAGAACAATCGCAGCGTCTGGAAGAACTGGCGCGTGAACTGAACGTCGATGCAAGAGAGCTGGCATTGGCGGCAATCGACGAACTCGTGGCTCGCTCCGCCGAGGACTTTGAGCGAGCTGCCGGGCACGTGCTTACGAAAAATCGCGAACTTTACCGACGGCTTGCTTGATGCGATACCTCACATTGGGCGAGGTTGTGCAGCTTCATCGCCGCATTCTAGCGCAAACGGGCGGGGCTGACGGCGTGCGGAGCTTCGGCGGCCTTCAATCTGCTCTGGCGCAACCCGAAATGACCTTCGGCGGCCAGGAGTTGTATCCGACCATCGAATCCAAGGCTGCCGCAATCTGCCTCTCCTTGGTGGTGAATCATCCGTTCGTTGACGGCAACAAACGCGTCGGCCATGCAGTGATGGAAACATTCCTGGTGCTGAACGGTTATGAACTGTCGGCGGAAGTCGACGATGCAGAGAGGATCATGCTGCGATTGGCGGCCGGCGAATTGACGCGCGAAGACTTACTGGCCTGGGTTACGGCCCACGTTCAACGGCGAAGCTGACTTTCCCCCGCCGGCTCTAGCCCGTGACGCAATGCCATCATCTCGGCGGTCATCGCGCCGTTGCGCACGAGAATCTGGTCGGCCTGGGCGTCGCGAAGGCGGTCGCGAACGGCCAGGGTGGGCGGGACGGCGGTAAGGTCTACCTCGCCGCGGGCAGCCGGCGGAAGACGGCCGGCGGCAATGGCGGCATCGACCACGCGCCATAGCACGTCGAGGTCGTCGACCACCAGCTCGTGCTGCAACCGCTCGAACATGCGCACGGCCGGACCCTCGGCGACCATCGTGGAACTGTAGTTGGCGTTGCTGGCGTCGCTGGTGAGCATGAACTCGGGCATGACCAGCCGCGCGGCAATGGCGCGCAGCTCGGCCTGCAATACCGTGACGTACCGCCCGGCGTCGATGCCTGCGGCGGGAAACTCGTAGTCGATGCCCGCCGAGGCGTCCAGGATGGTGCCGGGCCCGAAGTGGCGGAAGTGGGCGGTGCGCCCGGTGGCGGGATTGGTCAGGGAAGCGTCGGCCGAGTCGGCCACGAACTGCCCGATGCCCGCCGCCGCGGCCGAGGCGTGCTTGCGGATAATCGCAATGGCCGATTGCACCTCGGCCACGACGCTCATGTTCCGCAGCAGCTTTTCCGCGCGGCGCAGGTTCTTCCTCACCGGGTAGAACAGCGGCAGCCCGCGCTTCACGTTCGCGTCTACGCCGAGCTTCCGGTGCTGGATCTGCCCGGCCGGCACGAGCACGCCGTCGATGTAGTAGCCTTCGACGCTTTCGACGTCGCGCCGGCGGGTAACGATGCCCAGGCTGCGTTCCGGCAGGCCGGCGTATCGGGGCGGGGTGGCCACCTGGTCGGGCTCGACGAAGCGGACCTCGACGGTCCCGTCGGCCGCGGTGAACAGCCGCAGGAAGCACTCGCCGTCGCGGTCGCGGCGCCGCACGATCTCCTCCTGCCGCTGGTACCACCGGTTGCGGCGGCAGAAGTCGTCGACCACCGCCTGCACGTCGGCCACCAGCCCGAGCGACGGCACGGCCCCGCGCCGTGCCGCCGCCCGGTACAGATGGCCCGTGCCGACGATGTAATTGATGCGGTTTTCGTGGGCGTTGATGGCGAATTCGTTTTCCAGTGCCAGTGCGCGGCATTGCGCGCGAATATCGGCAAGTTGGGCCTCGTCGCATACCGGGCTCGACGCGCAGCCCCGCCCGCCGGCGCCCAGCGGCTGCCAGCGCATGCCGTCGGCATCGATCAGCGCGTCGGCCGGATCGACGAAGCTATCCCAAAGCGCATCGAACGCCTCGGCCAGCCGTTGCTCCAAGTGCCGCAGCCGGGGGTCGGAGTGTGTGGGAGAGAGTGGAGTTTGCATGGGAGTTCCTTTCAGGAAATCGTTGCTAGTTGTTAGTTGTTAGCTGCTAGTGGGTGTATGGCCAACCGTGTCAGCGACTAGCAACTAGCAACTAGCAACTATCTCCCCACCGGCAGCCGGCTGCCCAGGCCGTCGCTGCGGCTGTTGAGCAGTTCGGCGGCCAGGCGGACGGCCATTTCGAGTGCGTCGGGGCCGTCGTCGTGGTCGCCGACGGGGAAGGTGCCAAGCTGTTCGACCAGCAGTTGCGTGCCGGGGCTGCCCGCTTTGAACCGCACGCGCGAGCTGGAAAGGTACGGGCCGAGCCGCCGGATGCGCACCTGCTTGTTCACGCGGTTCTCGATGGGCACGGGGCGCGCGGCCAGGATGCCCGCCTGGCGGAACGCGGCGTCCAATTCGCCGGCCAGCAGGTGCTGGAACTGGTTCGCCTCGACGCCGAACACGTCGGGCCGGAACGTGCGGTGCCATTCCACCGCGTCGGCCACGATTTGCGGCGTGGGCCGCCGCCGCAGGTCGGCCTCGACGAAGAGCATGCCGCGCCGGTCGACGCCCAGGGCGACCAGGGCCGAGTAATCGCCGCGCCGCGAGTCGGTCCCCTTGCTCGGGTCCAACGCGAGCACCCTGACCTGCAAGTCGAGCGGCCACTCGTCGAACCAAATCAGATTATCGAAGTACGTTTCGGGCCATTCGCACATTTCCGGGTTGATCGGCGAGTTCTGCTTCTCGCGCTCGAACGCCGTGTGACCGCTCTCGGCACGCATGCACATCAGCGCGTACAGCCCCTCCACTTCGGGCCACAGCAGCACGGCGCCGGCGTCCATTTCCGGTTGGTTGGCCAGGTAGAACGCGCGGGCGGCCTGCTTGTAGTCGGGCCGGTCGACGGCCGTGTAGATTTTTTCCCACTCGGCCCAGAGCGACGTATTTTCGGGCCAGCGCTCGATGGCGCGGAAGCGGCGGGCGGTCCAGCCGGGCGCGGCGCACAGTTCCACGGCCAGCGCCTCGCGATGCAGCGCCGTGGCCAGGTTCACCACGTTGGTGCGCCCGGTGCCGGCTTTCAGCAGCGTGCCGTGGAACCACGTGCGCGAGCGGTCGCGCTGCCGGGCCGAGGTGATGTGGCCGTCGTTCTGCAGGTCGTCGCACACGATGAGCGTGGGCCGATGCTGCCGGCGCCGCCGCCCGCGAATGCGCTGGCCGGTGCCGTACGCCTCGACGACCACGCCGCCATGCAGCTCGATCGTACCTGCCCGCCATACGGGCCCGCGGCCGGTGGTCTCGGGATACGCCTCGGCCAGTCGCCGGTTAGCGGCCAGTTCGGCCTTGACGTTTTCCAGGTGTGCCTGGGCCTGGTGCTTCGTATCCGAGACGATCCAGATATACGGTTCGGCCCGCTCGACCGCGGCGCGCAGCACGGCGGCCAGCGTAACAAGCGTCGACTTCGCACCGCCGCGCGGGCCCAGCACGTTGAGCTTCATGCCGCGCAGCATGCGGGCGGCGTCGAGGTGGCGCGCCAGCCACTGGTGCATGGCCGAAGGCGGCTGCTGGAAATGCTCCGGCAGAAACCGGCGTCCCCAGGCCAGCAGGTCGGTCCGTCCCGGCGTGGCGAGCCCCATCGCCCGCCGTGCCCGCCCGTGGCGCATCGCCATTTCATCGCGCAACCGGCCCAGCAGCCGCTGCAGTTGACGTGCAGGAATGGGCCAGTCGGAGGGAGGCGGCGTAGGCATGGGAAGGGAGAGTTGCTAGCGCGTAGGGTGGGTGGTTCTGGACGCGTAGCGTCCAGGTTCACCCACGCGATTTGTCGGAGTTCGATCAGCCGGATCGGGCGGATCATGGTGTGGCCGCGGGTGGTATTGCGGTTGATGCGACCGCGTGGGTGAACCCGGACGCTACGCGCCCAGAACCACCCACCCTACTCCGGCAATTCGTTCAATAGGCGTTCGACGCAGCGCAGCACCTGCTTGCGGTGGGCGGCAATGGGCACGTGCTCGACCAACACTTGGGCAAGCTCGTCCATCAGGGCGCGCATCTGCTCGACGGTCACCACGTCGGGGCCGCGAGGGGCGAAGTCTTCCGGGTTCAGCCGCTCCAGGGCCCACGCGGCGGCGCGCCAGTACTGGGCCTTCTTCGCCGCGTCGCGGATGTTCTTGATCAGCCCGATCTGGCTCTTCTGTTCGGCGCGGGCCAATTTTCGCGCGAACTGCTCGTTGCGTTGCGCGGTGGCACGGATGGTGCTCGGCGCGCAGCCGACGTACCTCGCCGCCATCCGCCGCGAGCAGCCGACGCTTACGATTGCGACAATCTCTGCGCGCTTCACGTCGTCGAGCACCGGCTGCCGCCCGCGTTGGGTCATGTTCACCTCTCGATTCCACAGGGTCTGGCGAGCGGGGGCCGTGAGGCCCATGTTCCCGGCGTTCCTCGGCACATTCGCCGCGAAGGAAGAAACAGGGGTCTCACGACCCCCGCTCGCCAAAGGGAGTTTCCGGTTCTCCCCGGTATTCAAAGCTCACCACCGCCCGCCCCGAGGCGCTGCGGTAGCCGGGCAGGAACGGTCCGGCCCCGCGCGCCCGGGCCCTGGAAACATCCACGGTGCGCCAGCGCCCGGAGTGGCGGCAGTGGGCGACGACCGCCGGATGGCTGGCCGTCAGGTTCACCCGTTCGCCTTGCCGGCGGTGCAGGTCGCCCACCGCCTCGGCCGCGGCCATGCCGATGCCCAGCCCCTGGTAGTCGGGCAGGGTGACCAGGCGCGTGATGCGCCACCGCCGCTTCCGCCCAATCAACGACACGGTCGCGCAGAACGACACCGGGTTGCCCTGCCACGTGGCCAGGAAACAGCGGGCGAACCGGCTCAAGCTGCCGCTCAAATAGTGATGACGCGCAAACAGCCGCCACGCACCGTGCGAGCAACGAAACAACTCAAGCTCGATCGGCGGTCGTTGAAGACACCTCCGCTGGAACGTCGAGCTTGCCATATCGATGGTCCAGTCGGGCGCAAGCCACCGAGTGACGTCGTAATGGCACGTAACGGCCACAAACCGGCAGCCGATGCGGCCCTGCCGAATCCCCTTCGACACCGCCGCCGACACCACGCGCGCCACGTTCCGATCGACCACGCTGGTGAACTCGTCAAAGGCGACAATCTCGCCTGCGGGTGTTTCGGCCAGCGCCCGGGCGAGGTCGCAGCGGAACCGCTCGCCGCCGGAGAGCACGCCGTACGGCTTCACCCAGCCGGGCGGCGAGCTGAAGCCTACGGCCGTGAACAGCCCGGTGATTTGCTTCACCGGCAGGTCGCCCATGCCGTCGATCACCGCGCGATCGTCGGGCCATGGCCGTGCGCCGGCCAGTCGCGGGCCGAACAGCCGGCGCGCCACGGTGCTCTTGCCGCTGCCCGACGGGCCGACGATCAGCCCCACGCGCCACGCATCGCCCAGTTCCGGCACGTCCACGCGGAACCGCTCGCGCGCCTTTTCAGCCAGCGGCACGTCGAACATGCCCGCCACCTGCTGCACCCGGAATGAATCATGCACCGGGCATTCCACGGAAATTTCGAGCATGCGCTTCTTGTGGTCTTTCGTAGGGTGGGTGGTTCTGGGCGCGTAGCGGCCAGGTTCACCCACGCGTTGGCGTTCGATCCGTCGGATCTGTTCCGTCGGATCGGTCGGCTCCGACCGATCCTCGTGCAATGGCGTAGCGGCCAACCGCAGCGCGCGTGGGTGAACCCGGCCGCTCCGTATGGCAGGGCCGTTCGGCCAACGCAACCGCTGCCGCCATGCTGTCCCGATGCCCCCGGCTTGCCCGGGGGAGCTTCACTCTTTTCGCTACTGCGCGCCGGCCTGTGGTGCATCGGAAGATGCCCCGACGTAGCGAACAACGTAACCATCCCCCGGGCAAGCCGGGGGCATTC
>JAVEUP010000080.1:11110-35139 GCA_034005525.1 Thermoguttaceae bacterium
GAAGATGCCCCGACGTAGCGAACAACGTAACCATCCCCCGGGCAAGCCGGGGGCATTCCGACGCGCCGAAGATGCCCCGACTGTAGCGAACAACGTAACGATCCCCCGGGCAAGCCGGGGGCATTCGGGCATTTCCAGCCGAACTCGAAGACGCGCAAATCCACGCGGCGCAATGCATAGTTGTTAGTTGCTAGTGGGGCCACGGCCAACCGCGTTAGCGACTAGCAACTAGCAACTATAGCGTCAGCAGCCGGCAGGCGAGCCCTTCGCCGGTGAGGCGCTCGTAGACGGTGCGCTGTTGGTCCTCGTCGCGGCATTCGACGACCACCTGGTACCCTTCGGGCACGGTCACCTCGGCCGGGTCGTCGTCGCCGGGGCCGTCGTCGAAGGCCGGATCGGGCTCATCGGCCAGGTCGTCTAGCAATTGCCGTATCGCCTCGTTGTCAGTCTCCACGTCGGCAAGCAGTTGCGCGAGCGCGTCGGAATCGGTCTCGGCCAGCCCGGCCAGCGGGTCGAGCAGCACGAGCAGCTTCGCCGCCTCCTGCTCGGAAAGGTCGAGCACCAGCACGGGCACTTCCAGGTCCGGCGTCGTCTCGGCGCGCAGATGGCCGTCGACCAGTTCGAGCGACCCGTCGGGCAGCTCGCGTGCCAGCAGGGCGTCGGCATAGCCGATCTCGGCCAGCACGCCCCGCAGCGCGTCGCGCTGCCGGTCGGGATGCGTGCGCCAGTTGCGCGGGTTCGGGCGCAGCTCGGAAGCACGCACCCGGCGGAGTTCTTTGATGCGGTCGCGAATGCGCATGGGTTCTCCGGGGGAGTGGCGAAGGTCGAATGTCGAAAGTCAAATGACGAAGGAAATCCGAACTCCGAAGCACGAATGCCGCTGCTTCAATCCCAACTCGGATTTCGGACGTTGTGCTTCCTTCGACATTTGAGTTTCGACATTCGTCATTTCTGTCACCTCCCCTGTCTCCTCGGTGTACCATTCATACTGCGTGCCGCCCGCGCGGCGATTTCGTTCACGATAACGTCGGCCTCGGTGTGCATGCCCGACTTCAGCCGCTTGCCCACGGCGCGCAGGGCCAGCGGCACGCCGAAGCGCACCAGCAGGGCGGGCACGCCGGTCAGGCCGGTCGCGGCGAGCAGCGAGTAGACAATCACTTCGCCCAACCAGCCGAGCATGGGCGCGTCGGTGGCGGCATCGAGCGCCTCGGTGAACCGCCCGGCCGCGGCCTGGCCGAGAGCTTCACCTGCGGCGCTGGGCGCGGCGGCGATCAGGCGGCCGTGCTCGGCCGCTTCGGCAATCTGCCGCTGGCGGCGGAAGTAATCGGCCTGGGCCTTCGCCGCGTCGAGTTGCGCCTCGGCCGCCTCGCGCTGGGCCGCGGCCGAGCCGGCCATCGACTCGGCCAGCTTCGCCCAGTCGATTTCCACCAACGGCGCGATCCCCGGGCCACCGCTGCCCTCCGGCACGTCGCGGCCGGCATGCGGAAGCGTCGGATACAGGGGCGATGGCTGCGGCGACCCTGGCGCGATGCCCTGGCCGGGCGCAGGCTGCGCCTGTCGGAACGGCAGCAGGTAGCCGCGCGGCAGGCACTGGCCACCGGAGCATTGGGCGAGCGTGACGGGCGGGAGCGATACGCGTGCGGCGGCGCTGCGCTGCGACCCGTTGCCCAACGCGCGGTAGATCGCCTGCACCGACGTGGCGATGCCGCGGCGCCCGTCGCCCGAGCGCGCCCGAATGAGGCCGACAACGTGACTGCCCGACGCATCGAACAGCGCCGAGCCGCTGCGCCCGTTGGCCGGCGCGGGCAGGAAGTGCAGGTCGGCGTTGTCGTAGCCGAGTGCGTGCCCTTTCCAGCCGGTCGCCCACGCGCCGTGCGCGCAGCCGACCGACGCGAGCGTTTCGCCGCCGGCGACAACCCAGTCGGGCGGAGCGATCGGCACCAGCGACGGCAATTGGCCGGCGAAGGCGCTTTCGGCAATCGCCACAACGGCGACGTCGGCCCGCTCCTCACGCAGAACGACGTTGCCCGGCAGCGGGCGCGACTGATGCCCCGCACGCCAGAACTCGCACTCGACCTGCGGCGACGTGGCCACGTGCGCCCCGGTCAACACGAACACGTGGCCTTGCGAATGCTCGAAGGCACATCCGGTGCCCCGGCCGCCGTCGGCCGCGGTCACGCGGCAAGTGGCCTCGACGCACGCCGTCCAGCTTGCAGCGGTTTGGTTTTGGCCAAGGCAGGGCCGGCAGGCGACGGCCAGCAGGACGACAAGGGCCCAACAGCTTGATCGAACGTGAAGCACTCGCATAACGCTTCTCCCGAGATGGTTCAATGGATTGAAGTGGACCGTAGGGTGGGTGGTTCCGGGCGCGTAGCGCCCGGGTTCACCCACGCGGGCTCTTCCGTGAAGGGCGCGCTCAGTTGGCCAATTGCCCAGTGTAGTAGGCACACGCCGTGTGCCGTAATTCGCGAACGGCACACGGCGTGTGCCTACTACATTGGCGTGGCCCGAAAACTGAAGCGTTGGCGATCGTGGTACCATGGCATAGCCTGTTGCAGTGGACGTTTCATCAACGCGTGGGTGAACCCGGGCGCTACGCGCCCGGAACCACCCACCCTACGCGTCCTCGGCCATCCGGCGCGCACGCACCTCTTCGTAGCGCGCCTGGTGATGCGGCCGCAGGGCCAGGTCGAGTGCGCTGTCGTCGCAGGGCGACTCGAACCGGTCGCACGGCGGCGGCATGCGGCGCAGCTCCTCGCGCACGCGGCATGCCACGCAGGGCATGGATACCAGGACGCCGCACGTTGGGCAGCGCCGCTCGGGTCCGTCCGGCGGCGGTACCTCGCGCCGCCGGCGCACGCGGCGCATCGCGTCGTAGTCGGGCCGGTCGCCGCGGGCAATCGTACCCACCGTGTTCCGGTGGACGCCCGCCTGCTGTGCAATCGCCCGCTGGCTCAACTTTCCCCCGGCAAGCAGTTCCTGAACGTAGTAATAGGTTTCAGACGAAAGCATGGTTGCCTCGTTGGAGTTCACGCTTTAGCGTGCAAGTTGAGCAGTGCGCCGCGCTCGCACGCTGAAGCGTGAACTCCAACGTGCGCGGGTTCACCTTGTCTGCCTGATCCGCCTGATCGGACGGATCACGTGCCACAGCCTGGCTCGGGCGCGAAAGAAAGCCCGCCGCCGGAGAAGGTGCTCCGGCGGCGGGCTGTTGAGATACCTGAAATGCTTCAGGCCCCGCCGATACCCGACGATGGGTCTGAGCTTAGCACATCGGCGGCGAAAAGTCTAGCCGAAGTTTTGGGCCAGCACATTCTCGAGTTCGGCGACGGCGCGCGCGAGTTCCTCGACAATCGGCCGCTGGTCGACGTTGCGGAGCGCGTCGACCATCGCCCGGTAATACCAGAGTGTCCCGTCCCGGCCGCCGTGGAAGTGCTGCCATAGGGCGTCGCCCAACCGGTGGTAGTCGGCCAGCAACGACCGGGCGTTGTGCAGCTTGTCGGCGGCCACGATCAGACGGACCGAGTCCGAAGCCTGCCGCATCTGCATCACGTGCCGCTCTTTGCGCTCGTACCACGGGGGCTTCGGCACGGTGTGGCAATCGGAACAGCCGTCGACCATGCGTGCCACCTCCTCGCCAAAACGCTCGGCAATGGCCGCGCGGGTGGCCAGGCCGCCTTGATCTTCGAGTGCATCGTGCAGCAGCGCGGCAATGGCTTCTTCCTCGCTCGCCCCGTGCTCCAGAACCATTGCCGCCACGCCGAGCAGGTGCGCCGCATACGGCGCACCCGAGACCTTCCGCTGCTGTCCTGCATGCAGGTTGACGGCGTATGCCAGGGCGTCGGTGAAGCGATTGGTGAGTTCTATCGCGCCCTCCATTGCTCACCGCGGCTGCTTCGGCGCCGAGCGCCGGGCGCGTTTTGCCGGCTTGGCCTCAAGTTCCGCAATCCGATCGAGCAACTCTTGCCGCTCCGACTGCCACTGCTGCCGATCGCGCAACAATCGCAGCAGGTAGTACCGCGCTTTGCAGATCAGCTCGGCGTTGGCACTGATCACGGCCGGATCGGCCAGCGACTCGACGGCCGCCGTGCGGCTGATCACAACGCGGCCGTCGGGCAGGGTGACCATCGGCGCCCCGTCGCCGTCCGTCGCATCGTCCAGCACGAGCGGGCCCGGGGTCGCCGTGTGACACAGCGCCTCGATGGCCGCAGCCTCATCGTCGTCGATCGGCGCACTGCGCTCGACGCACAAAGGATCGTACCCCGCTCCCTCCGATTCAGCCAACTCCCGGTACCAGCTTGTCATCGCACCGCCCCCTGTGAAGAGACCCAAGCACTGTATTCCCAGCGACATCTCAATCTGTGAATTCTACCAGATACCGGCTCCGGTATCCAATAGGGACCCCCACAAGAGCTGTGCGGCCTTCTCCGATTCAAGCGGTTCAGTACGGCATGGGCCGGACGGCCACGACGAGAGCCAGCAGCGCGACGGCGAGCATTCCCACCACCATTCCCGCAAGTGCAATCAACATGACTGAACACTCCTCGTGAATTGCAGCCCGCCCAGACTACATATAGAACGGGTCCGTGCTGTGTACTGGCCGGACGATTTCCAGGCTGGAGACGATTCCGATGGCCATTCCCAATGCGATTAAGACGGTACCCAAACACATGATTGCATTCCTTGAAGGCCCATTTGGAACCTCTGGATGGCCAACCGGCCAACCGATGGCAGGCGTCATGGCCTTTTCCCTCGTCCCGCCGGGGTAGACATTGAGGCAAGTCGTATGCCAGCAAAAGCAGATAGGTGACCTTTCGACCTAACTACTGAAATGCAAAGAGGTTGCGCAAAGGGACCTCCCGGGAAACCCGGTGCCTACGGATGGAGCGCCGTCAAGATGACATCAAGCTGAGCGACACGCAACGGCTTTCAAGACCCGCGTGAGATGATCGAGTGCTCGGCGCCGACGGATTTCAGCGTTCCGTCTTCAATGTTCGGCGTTCAACATTCGATGTTCAGCGATCGACGTTCAATTCCGGCAGTTCTCCGTCGTTGGTCGCTTTGCCTTGCATCAGCCAGGCAAGGTTGAAACGCGCTATGCGCCCACCACCTTTCCCCTCGTAATGCAAATAGACCCAGCCTTCGCTGGGCGTGCCCGGCCGGCCGGCCGACAGCGAGGAATAGGCAAAGGCCCCTTCGTCGACCAGTCGTTTTACGGGCCATGTCCGGCCGCCGTCAAAGCTTGCCCAAACCGTACCGCCGGTGCGCCCTTTGGGCGACTCGATATTGCTGAACACCAGGATGTCGCGTCCTCGAACGGGCAGCCGCACCAGTCCGGCCATCAGGCCGTAATCGCGGTCCTGGTCGCCGTCGGGCAGTACCTCGCTGACCGACAAGTCCTTCCAGGTGTGGCCGCCGTCGTTGCTGAAGGCGATATGCCGTCGCCGCGGGTTTAGCCCGTCGGTCGAAAGGTGCCGGCGCGAGTTGTAGTAGATGCGCCCGTCGGCAAGTTCGGCCAACGTTGCCTCGCCGGTGCCGTTGGCGGGGAACGGTGCACTGGTGTGCCAGGTCTTGCCCCCGTCGTCGCTGTAGATGGCGTTGGTGTAGTGCTCCGGCCAGAACTCGCGGGCATTCCCGCCGGAGTAGGAGCGCGTGGGGCGCAGCAATCGCCCGGCGTGCTTGCCGTGTCGCAGGGTGATTCCGGCTTCGTTCATGTGCATGGAAGGAACATTGCCCTTCTCGTCCGGATGAATTGCCACTTCCTGCTTCTGCCAGGTCTTGCCCTGGTCGGCACTGCGATACACGGCAAGCGGCGCCGGCGGATGGCCAGCTTCGACGAACACGAGTATGTCGCCGCTTCGCTCGTCGACGATCGTGCCGCCGCCTTGGAAGCCGGGATCGGCCACGACGATTTCCGGCCCCCAGGTTGTGCCCCCATCCTCGCTTCGGCGGACCCTGTAACTCCTGTTCCCCCAGGTAGCCACGACAGTCCCGTCCGTGGCCACGACGACGTTCGGAAAGCGCTCACCGCGGAAGATCTCTTGCACGTCGAACTTCGGCTCGCCGAGGAACGGCGCGAGTTCCCCTTCGGCCGGCTTCCCTGCGGCGGTTGTGGGTGCACCGTCTTGCGGCGCACCGCGTGTCCGTCTTCGCCCAGTCAAAAACCGCCCACCTGCGGCGGTTGTGGGTGCACCGTCTTGCGGCGCATCGGCCCGGGCAAGCCCAGCGGCCATGACGGCGAACATGAACGATACAAACACGACTACGCGGTTGGCTCTACATGACGTGGCCTGGTGTTTCTTCATCGTTGGGCTCCTTGTCGTCAATACTTGGTTCTATGTGGGGACTTGGCGCAGTAGATCACCTCTACAACAGGACCATTATCGCAGATGAGTTTCCCTTAATCAAGTAAATAAGTTCTATGTACTCCAGAAGTTAATAGCCCGGATTATTCATGATAGGTAGGGTGGGTCAAACAAGCCGCTTCTTCTGGTGGGTCATCGGTCGCGATTGCCGGCATGCATTTGGATGGCGGGCTGTGAATCAGCTCGGCTGCGGCTTGTGCGGACCCACCAACGATCTACGCGACCTTGACCCACCCTACATGGACGAATAATCCGGGATGGCTGTTGCTGTTTAGAGGGGTCTAAGCAACTTTCCCAAATCTGAAATCTCAGATCCCAAATCTCAAATTCGAAATCTGGAATCCGAGCCTCCAACTACCAACTCCCAGCTCCCAGCTCCCAGCTCCCAACTCATATCCACTTCGCTTCGCGATACCACTGGACGGTCTGTTCGATGCGTTGCCGGAGGGGTGCGGCGGGTTGAAAGCCCAGTTCTGCGGCAGCTTTGCCGCTTGAACAGGTCCAACTGCCGGCGGTTGCCTCGCGGGCCTTGTCGAGGTTCAGGCTGACCGGCCGCCGGGCGATGCGACTGAAAAGCTCCATTGCCGCGGCTATCGACCAGGTAACCGGCGAGGGGGCCGGCAGCAGCAACGTGTAGCGACGGCCAAGCGCTTGACCGATCATTCGGGAAAACTCGCCAAGCGTCACGTCTTGTCCTGCTGAGGCATAGTAGCAGCCTTTGGCAAAGCAGGCAGAACTCTCTTCTGTGTCGCAGTCCGCCGACTCGGCAGCCGCCTGCGGCGCCCTGCAACGCTGGAGCCTCGGATCGAGCCGCTGCCCGGCACGCGCTGCGGCGATCAGCAGTGTTACCAGGTCGGCTATGTGAATCATCGAGAAACGTGGATGCGAACGGCTGGGCAGTGCCTGCACTCCAAACCGGGCGACGGAAGCAAACAGGGGAAACCCCAGCCAGTCGTATTCACCGAAGACAATAGGGGGGCGCACAATGGTTGCAGGAACGCGGTCGGCCACTGCGGCCACTGCCAACTCACCCGCCCGTTTGCTCCGTCCGTAGTGCGAGATCGGCCGAAGCGGATCGGTCTCGGTGTGCGGCTGGTCGGCAGTCGAGGGGCCGGCAGCGGCCAGGGACGACACGCTCACCAGCACCGGGGGCGAGCCTTGCGCGGCGCAGGCCTCGGCAACCGCCCGCGCGCCCCGCTCGTTGACCGCGTAATACTGCCGAGCCCCGACGGCGCGCGTTCGCCCGGCCAAATGGTATACGACATCCTGCCCGGCAACTGCCCTCCTCAGGCAGTCGACGTCCGTCACGTCGCCAGAATACAAGTGCACGCCCAGCGTCTCGAGCGGCGCGACGATCGAGCTAGGTCGCACCAGGCAGGTGACTACCTCGCCCTGCTCGGCCAAGGCACGGACCAGATGCGTGCCGATAAAGCCACTGGCACCGGTTACGAGAACCCTGCTCATCCTGCAATTGTCCTATTTCGTCCCCCGTCAAACCACCCAATACGTTCCAACAGTTTAGCCAAGACCATCGAGGCTGAAAACACGCCGGCACCCTGGCAGTTGACAAACCGTGCGGTCGTTCAGTAAAATTGACAGTTTGAGCAAATTGTGGAAGATCGAATATGGGTGGAATCGTTGTCCAAGAGGTTCGTTCGCGGGCAGATCGGCGCCAGTTCCTGGCCCTTCCATGGGCGCTGTATCGTGACGATCCGAACTGGATTCCTCCGTTATGGACTAACGCGAAGGAGTTGGTGGGATTTGCTCACCACCCGTTTTACGCTCGGAATTCGATCCAGACGTTCCTCGCGATGCGGGACGGCAAGCCCTGTGGGCGCATTGCGGCGATCCTCAACCGCGGCCACAACGAGCGGCATAACGAGCGTCGCGGGTTTTTCGGCTTCCTCGAGAGCGTCGACGACCAGGAGGTGGCCGACGGCCTTTTCGACGCCGTTCGACAATGGTTCTATAAGCAGGGCATCTTCCGGCTGCGCGGACCGACGAACCCTTCGCTCAACCATGAATTGGGCCTGCTGATCGACGGATTCGACTCGCCGCCCACGTTCATGATGACCTACAATCCGCCGTACTACGAACGCCTCCTGGAGAACTACGGTTTCCGGAAGTCGCAGGACCTGTACGCATTCTGGGGCCACCGCTCGCTCTTGCCCGCAATTGCCGAGAGACTCGGACCCGTGGTCGAGGGAATCCTCAGTCATTACGACGTGACCCTGCGCCCGCTGGACCGATCGCGCTTTCTGGAAGAGGTCGAAACGTTCCTGACCATCTACAACCGGGCATTGGTGAACACGTGGGGTTTTGTGCCCATGAGCCCGGACGAGGTGCGTCACATGGCGAAGGGGCTCCGGCACCTGATTGTGCCGGAGTTGGCCATTGCCGCTGAACTGGACGGCAGGGTGATTGGCGCCACGTTCGGCCTGCCCGACTACAATCCGCGAATCCGGGCGATCAACGGCCGGCTGTTTCCTTTCGGCTTCATTCGCCTTCTACGGAACAAGCATGCGATAAAACGTATTCGGGCGATCAGCACGAACGTGTTGCCGGAGTATCAGCGGCTGGGCATTGGCCTGCTGTTGATGCATGCCATGGCGCCGCAGGCGCTGGCCTGGAATATCGAGGAAGCCGAATTCTCGTGGGTTCTCGAATCGAACAAGCTCTCCTTCGGTGCGCTGAAGAAGGGGGGAGCGAAGGTCACGAAGACGTACCGGCTTTACGACCTTGACGCCGAGCCGCAAGTGGTCGAGCCCGACAGCGGCGTGGTGCGCGTACCGCCGAAACTCAATCGGCGCGGTTCCGCCGCCATCCCCGCGCCCGCTCCCTCGCCAACGGGACAGCTTGAGGTCCATCGCGTGGCGGGGCGCCGCGATATGGACGCCTTCTGCAGGTTGCCGTGGGCAATCTACGCCGATGACCCGAACTGGGTGCCGCCGCTGCTGGTTGAGGTGAAAGAGTTCCTCGACCGGCGTACTCACCCATTCTATGCGCACGGCGATGCCGTGCAACTACTGGCCACGCGCGGCGGGCAGCCGGTCGGCCGCCTGCTGGTTAGCGACGATCCCAACTACAATCGGCAGCACGGCACCAATACCGGTTGTTTCGGCATGTTCGAGTGCTTCGACGACAAGGACGCCGCCGCCGCGCTGCTTGAGGAAGCGGCCAAGTGGCTGCTCGATCGCGAGCGAACACATATCATGGGGCCGATCGACTACTCGACCAACTACCCGTGCGGGCTGCTGGTCGACGGCTTCGACACGCCGCCGCGGTTCATGATGAACCATCACCGGCCGTACTACGCGGGGCTCCTGGAATCATGGGGCCTCCGCAAAGTGAAAGACCTGTACGCCTGGTGGTTTACCGACCCGCTGAATCTCGTTGAAAGATGGCGCGAGAAGGCCGAACGCATCGCCCGCCGAAGCAAGGTGACCGTGCGTCCCTTCCGCCGCCACCGGTTTCGCGAGGATGTCGCGCGTCTCCACACAGTGTACAACACAGCACCGCAAGAGAACTGGGGAGTCGTCGAACTGACCGATGTCGAACTTCGCTACATGGCCAAGCGGCTCGAAAAGATCGCCAAGGAACAACAAGTGCTGCTGGTGGAGAAGGATGGGGAGATTGCAGGTTTCTCGATTACCGTGCCCGACTACAATGAAGCCATCCGGCCGCTTGACGGGCGGCTGACTAGCTGGGGGCTGCCGATCGGCGCCCTGCGCGCGCTGCGGCGGGCCAAGAACATCAAAACCGCCCGGATGGTCGTGCTGCATTTGCTTGAAAGGTATCGGCGGCGGGGACTGAGCGAATTGCTCATCCTCCGCACGCTCGACTACGGAAAGAACGTGCTCGGTTACACGGGCGCCGAGTTGAGTTGGACCCTCGAGGACAATAAACCGATCAATAGCGCCATCGAGGCGGTCGGCGCCCAACGCTACAAGACCTACCGCATCTTCGAAAAGGAACTCGCGTCCCCATAACCCCCGGGCGTGTTCAATCCGGACCATGCCTTACCGTAAACACCCAGACATCGAGGAGCCTGCCCCATGCGACGTACTTCCTGCAACATGACTCTGGTTGTAACCCTGCTGACCCTTCTGGCCGGGCCGTTGCTCGCCGAGACGCTATCACTACAAACCCGCCGGCGCGGCGAGGAGCCGGCCGAAAGCGGCAATCTGAGCGTCGAGTACCGCTCCGTCCAGTGGGATGCGCCGAAGACGGCGGTCATTGTGTGCGACATGTGGGCGAAGCACTGGTGCGCCGGCGCCACCAGCCGCGTCGGGCAAATGGCGCCGCGCATGAACGCATTTCTCGCCGAGGCGCGCCGGCGCGGGGCGCTGATCGTCCATGCGCCCAGCGGCGGCATGAATCACTACGAGGACCACCCCGCCCGCAAGCGGGCGCAACAAGCGCCGCGGGCCGACAACCTGCCCGACGGCATCGACAAGGGGTGCCGCGAATTGGAGGTGGAGAAGGGGCAGACCTGGCCCGTCGATCAAACGGACGGCGGATGCGATTGTCAGCCCCAATGCCCGCAGGACAGCGAAAGCATGGACCGCCGCCAGATTGCCGTGCTGGAAATCGCCCCGGAAGACGCCATCACCGATTCCGGCGTGGAATGCTGGAACCTGCTCGAAGCGCGCGGCGTGGAGCACGTGCTCATGGTGGGCGTGCATACAAACATGTGCGTACTTGGCCGGCCGTTCGGCATCCGCAACCTGGTGCGCGCCGGCAAGGAGGTGGTCCTGGTGCGCGACCTGACCGACGCCATGTACAATTCGAGGAAGGCCCCCTTCGTGCCGCACGTGCGGGGCACGGAACTGGTGATCGAGTACATCGAACGGCTCATCTGCCCGACCACCGCGAGCAGCGCCCTGCTGGGCGGCCCCGCGCTGCGGTTCGAGGAAGATAAGCGCCCGCACGTGGCTATTCTCGTCAGCGACGACCACTATCATGCCGACGAGACATTTCCCGTGTTTGCCCACGAGTTGCGCGACCGCTGGGGTTGCTACGTCACCCTGCTCCACGGCGAGGGGACGGCCGACATTCGGAGCATCGACGAACTGGACACCGCCGACGTGCTGGTCCTGTACATCCGCCGCCTGGCACTGCCGGAAGGCCAGTTGGGGAAGATACGCGGGTTTCTCAACGCCGGCAAGCCGCTGGTGGCCCTGCGCACGGCGAGCCACGCGTTCGACATCAAGAAGCCCGGCCCGGAGTGGACGGCGCAATGGCCGGAGTTCGATGCCGAGGTGCTCGGTGGCAGCTACGCCGGTCACGGTCCGAACCCGCTAGGCAGCGACATTGCCCCGGCCGAGGGCGCCGAGGGGCATCCGGTCCTCAAGGGCGTCGAACCCGCCCGGTGGCACAGCACCGGCTCACTCTACTACACGGCGCCCATCCGGGACGACGCGACCCTGATTCAAGTGGGCAGCATCCCGGATCGCACCGAGCCGGTCACCTGGACGCGGGCCTACGGCAACGCCCGCGTCTTCTACACGGCCCTGGGCCACCCCGACGATTTCGACCAGCCGGCGTTCCGCCGCCTGTTGGTCAACGGCATCTTCTGGGCAATGGACCGGGAAGTCCCCCAACCGTGAGTGCCGGTACCGGCGATTAAGGAGCGCGCGCATGGCGAGCGGGGGGCGTAAGCCCCCTGTTTCTACCCCAAACGCAATTCCGTCTCCCACCGTGGAGCGAGCCATACGACGAGCGGATTCTCCTGGTCGCGAACGTATGCTACGGCGCCGGCGACCGCGCGATCATGCGGCAGCTTCCGCCGTGAGCCTGACTCGGTCCACCAAGTGCCGCTTACGGGGCGCTTATCATGCTCGTTCAGCTTTCGGCTGCCGTAGCTCTTCAGATCACGAAGCAACGTTTCCGGATCCGGATCACCGGGCACACCGACAACGACATGGACGTGACATCGCATGATGCCGACGGCCTCAAGTTGCCAACCACGGCAACCGCTCGTCTCATGGAATTGCGCCAACAACGCCCTCGCCTGGCCAATGTTGAGAAACACTGGCGGCCCCGTCATCTTCTGCCGGGCCGCCCTGGTCAACCCACGCATCTTGGCTGCCGGCTCCGTTCCCGGCTTGTTCAGTCGTCTTCGATGTCCGGCGTTTCAATATCGGCGGTCGAATGCAAGTGTTCGGTCGAGCCGGGCGTGCTCACCACCTTGTAGATACACCACGACAGCAGGCCGGTCATTCCACCAACCGAAAGCGCCATTACAATCCATCCTCCAAGCGTCATGGAATCACCTCCACTTGGGCGCGTTCTGCGGCTTTCCACCGTTTGACCGACTGGGCAATTAAGAGCGTGAACAGGATGCCGACGGTGAAGATCAACGCCAGCGAAAGCTGCACCTCAAGGCTATCGAGAATCTGCCGCAATCGCGTTGTCTTGCCGGGCTCGTCGGGTACCGTAAGGAACTCGTTGTGAAACCAGAAACCGATGATCGTCAGCAGATAGACCGGTGCAACGTACTTGATAACGTACTTGAAGAACGTCGGGATTCGTATCTCCGCGCCGCGGCGAAGCTCCTCAAAACCGCGATCTACCCCCAGCACCCAGCCGAACAGGATCACCTGGAAGGTTGCGAGTACGTAAATGCCGAACGTGCCGATCCAGAAGTCGATTGTGTCCAGCGCGATGAAGTCTTTGGAGAAGAACACGACGAAACCGGCGCCGACGGCCGTAATGAACCCGAGCATGGCTACCGAGGCCTTGCGTCCCAGGCCCAGGCCCTCCTCCAACAAGGCAATGGCCGGCTGCAGCATCGATAGCGAACTGGTCACCGCGGCCAAGAAGAGCAGGAAGAAGAAGAGGAACCCAAAGACGTTTCCGGCCGGCATCTGGCCGAAGACATTCGGCAGCGCGACGAATCCCATGCCGAACGTGCCCGGCGGGTTCTGGACGAACGCGACCCCCAGGAACACGAACGCCGCCGGAATCGTAATCAACCCGCCCAGGGCCACTTCACAGAAGCCGTTGCCCGCGCAGGCCGTCACACTCGACAACGCGATGTCGTCTTCGCGCCGCAGATAGCTTGAGTACGTGATGATAATGCCGAACCCTACCGAGAGCGAGAAGAAGATCTGCCCGGCGGCGGCCAGCCAGATTTCCGGGTTGGCAAGCGACTTCAGCAGCCCGCCCTCGTTCGTGCCGGGATTCCACATGTAGCCCAGTCCGGCCAGGACGTTCTGCTCGGGAATGGCGGGATCCGGCGTGCCGAGCGTGAGCACGCGCACCAGGACGATCAGCCCGCAAACGATCAATGCCGGCATGGCCCACTTACAGAACCATTCGATCCCTCGCGTCAACCCCCGGTAGATGAGCGTGAAATTGATAGCGAAGCACACCACCAGAAAGAAGACCGCCGAGCCGAGCAGCCCCTCTCCGGGAATCATCAACGCATTACCGTGGCCTCCCTCCCCGACGAAGGCGCTGAAGAATTGCTCGTATTCCGCGGCGCTCCCGAAATCCATCGCGCCGAACAGGTAGCGCATCGCGTAGGCGAGGCACCATGCCTCGACGTAGACGTAATACATGTAGATCATCACCGGGACGATCATCGAGAGGACGCCGAAGTAGGGGGCGGCCGGCGTCTTCCAGATGGCGCGGTAAATACCCGGCGACGAATTGAACCCCCGCGCCCCGCCATAGCGGCCCATCGACCACTCGACCCAGGCGATCGGCAGCCCCAGCAACAGAAACGCCACGGCATAGGGGATCATGAAGGCCCCCCCACCGTATTGCGCCGCCAGGCCGGGAAAGCGCAGGAAGTTGCCCAAACCAACGGCACTGCCGGTAACCGCCAGGATCACGCCAATTCGTGACGCCCAGGCCTCTTTCCCGGGACTCGCTTGCGACATGGGGAACCTCCGGTTCGTGGCACACGCATGGCTTCCTCAACGGCCGGCGATCGCGTCGGTTCAGGAAGACCTTCCGAATACAAGTCGGCACCAATTATTCAAAGGAAATGGGCCGGTGTCAAGCGGTCGGAACGTGCGTGTGCGGCAAGTTTTTCCGGCGGGCACAGCCCGCCCTACGCCGCTAATTGGCAGGGCGGGCTGTGCCCGCCAACAAGCGCATATTCAATCCCCGATGGGTATATCTCCCCTGCACGCTGCCGTCCGGCGGCTGATCCGCATGGTTCCGTCCGCACACGGTCAGGAGCATGACTGCCACAGTAAGTGTGGCGAAGTATCGAGAGCGTCTCATCGGGTTCCTTCCTCCTTGGTAGGCATTGTCGTGGCATTCAGCACGAAACGAATCACCTTCGCATAATCCCGCAGCACCAGGCAGTTCCGGAGCGTGTAGCCGCTGGCCGACAGGGCCTTCTCGGAGAAGTCGTTCCGGAATTCCGGCGGATTCGACGGGTGCACGCCGTCGCCGGCAATCAGCGTAAGTACATCGTACCCCTCGCGCGGCCGGAACTTCGGCAGCGTGCCGTCCCAGTCGTCGGGCCGTCGCTGAAGGATGGCGGCCATGTAGTCGCACACGGGCACGTTCAAATCGCGCCCGACGCGGCGGACGGCCTCGGCGAACTCTTGCGACTTCTCCAGCCGCCCGTGCCGCGGCGGGATCGTGCTCAGGATGACCACGGTCCCGTTGTCGAGGCACCTGCGGACGACCTCCCGCGTCTTCTGCTCGTACTCGCCGACCTCCAGCGGGCCCAGGTCGTTCGTGCCGAACATGATCAGCGCCGCCTCCGGGTTCATCCGCCGCAACCAGTCGTCGATATTCTCGTGCGCCCAGCGGATGGTCATGCCGCCGGCACTGCCGAACTCCGGCCCCTTCCACTGCCGCCAGCACTTCTCCTGGAGGTAGCCCTTCACCAGTGCGTAGTCGGCCGCGGTGGCCGCGTCCGTGTTCTTGGGCGCCTCGTACAGCATGGGCGTCCAGAACGCCAGGGTCACCGTAATGGAATCGCCGAACTGGGCCAGCGTCCCCTTCTCGCCGGTGAACCGCGCGTGCACCTTCCGCATCGGCTCCACCCACGCGGGCCGGGCCGTCTCGTCGGCACCCCGCGCGGGAATCGCAAGCATTCCCGCAATCCACACCAACAGCAAACACCGCCAACCTTTTCGCAGCATGACGTTTCTCCCGGTACGTGGCTTCGGGTTATGCATGATATACCGGCACACAGCAGCATACCATTGCCGGGGCGCGGGTGGAAGCAGCCGTGAAATCCCCCATGCAGTGAACTCCTCGGCTATTTCGGCGAATGAGACGGTGCCCTGTGAACACTTACCGAACAACGCCGTCGGTACGGCACAAGCGGCAACGTCATGCCATCTTGCCTCGAACGTACCGGCCGCAGAAGCTGGCTTGGTGGTCTGGACTGCATCACGGCCGATAATTGGTGTGGTGGGTGGATGCCAGATCGTTCAGGTCTTTCCCTTTGCGTCTTCGCGGCTTGGCGTCTTTGCGTTCAAGTGTGCCCAGCTCCGGATTACACGCAAAGGCGCCAAGCCGCAAAGCCGCAAAGGAAACAAGGGGAATGGCCGTATGGCTCCGGTGTTACCGGTTCCACTCAAGATCCATCCGGCACCATCGGCGCACGGCGAGTCGATGAAGTCCGATCGACGCAATGAGGGCCGCTACGAGGGGAGCGACGGTTCCTGCATGCCAGGGCGTGGCGGGTGTTGTGTGGACGAGCGCTACGGTCGTCACGCCCGGCAGCACGAAGCACGCGATACCCATCAGCAGCATCGCAACGCATGAAGAGCCGAACGAGTTGATCCAGAACAGCAGGTTGTAGCCGACCAGGTACTGTGCGACGATGAGTGCAAGCCATACCGAGACCAAGGCAACAGGCGGCCGTGGAGTCATCAAGGCGGCAAGCGCAAGGATCACCAGGCAATGGCCAACGGCGGCGGTGGTCATCTCGAGCCGGTTTGCGATGGCCATGTCGGAAGCAAAGGCCTCCCGGTCGATCGGCAAGAGCGACTCCCAAGCCAAGTGATCGACGCGAACCGGCCAGGCGCTCCACGCCACGATCATCGCTACAGCAAAGGGAGCCATGCTGGGATAGTAAACGAAGTGGCTGCCAATCACGAAGTCGGAGCGGCCCGCGATCCACCCCAGGCACAAGAATAGCAGCAAGAGTACGGCTTGTGCCGACAGCAGAGACAGCGATGAAGCTCCGTGTGCGAGCTGCCGAAGCACGATGCGCCGCCATCGTCCCGGCCGAGGCAAGCCGAAGAATGCCACGAAGAAGACGCTGTCGTGCAGGATGGCACTTTTCGAAGCGAACGCGACTTCCCGGGCCTGGCCCCTGATCTGATGGTCTAATGGTGCCGTGAGGTCGACGTCCCAGTCTGAACCATCGGCGAGGGAAAGATAACCGGGTGAATCCTCGGAGAGATTGACAAGTCGGGATGCAATTGCAACCATTGCGACGATTCCGAAGCATCCGATCAAGGCCTGAAGCAGTGGATCGGTCCCAAGGCGCTCGAGCATGGCGATGTCCAACAGTAGCCAGAATAATACGAACACTGCTATCCCGAGCGACGACAATCCCTGGAGTAGACGAGAGCCGTGTTTCACTCGCCCCTTGTATACGGCTACCAGAACGCCCATCGTTAGCGTCCCGACCGTCAAGGCAATGGCGCCCGGGACGGGCCCGCCGGCAAAACCCACGAGTAGCGCATGCGTTGAGGCGGCCAGGAACACCAGCCCGCCGGCTGCGACCAGGTGCGCCTTGGCGAATGCCGGCAGTAACCTCGCCCCGGGCCTCGAGAATTGAGCCGCAAGGGTCCGCCCGATTTCGAGCCCAAGCACGGCATTCAGCGGAGCGACCATCACCAATTCCCAAGACTCGTGGGTCGTCCCGAGTGAGAACACCACATGGCCGACAAGCCAAAAGATCACCCACGCCCAAAATGTCCCGTGCGTGGTGTACACCCGCAGAGCCTGCTGAACCTGTCTACCCAGCATGGTGCATCTCCAGGAAGATGTCTTCGAGGGAAAGAGGTTCAACGTCGACCGTAGCGTCCCACCGCGCCCGCAGTTCGTCGATCAGGCCGTCGCCCGCGTCGCGGATCGCCGCCAGGGCATTGCGGCCCGCCACCTCCACGCGCAACGCGCCGGGCACGGCGAAATCGGCGGGCAGTTCGCTGGCGGCGGCGATCCGCAATCGCTTGACGCTCTCCTTGAGCGTGTCGAGGCCGTCGTGAAAGACGATCCGCCCGCCCTGCAGAATGGCCACGCGATCGGCCACACGTTCCAGGTCGCTGGTGATGTGCGTCGAAAAGAGGATCGTGCGGTTCTCGCTTTGCATGAAGTCGAGAATGGCGCGCAGGAAGTCGCGCCGGGCGACCGGATCGAGCGCGGCCACCGGCTCGTCGAGCACCAGCAAGTCGGGCTCGTGACCGAGGGCCAAAATGATCGCCAGCTTCTGCAACTGGCCTACCGACAACGGCCCGATGCGATCGTGCGGCGGCAGGTCCCACTCGCGGACCAGCCGGTCGACCAGGGCCGTGTTCCACGCGGGATAGAATGCGGCCGTGTAGGCGATCATCTGCCGCACCCGCATCCACGGATAGAGCTTCACCTCCTGCGGGACGTAACCGAGCCGGGCCTTGCTTTCGGCCGACAGCCACCAGGCGTCTTCGCCGAACACGTGCATGGTGCCGCCGTCGATTCGCAGCAGTCCGAGAATGCACTTAATCAGGGTCGACTTGCCTGCGGCATTCTTGCCCAGCAGCCCGACCACCGCTCCTTGCGGTATTTCGAGGTCCGCGCCGCGCAGGACGTGCTTGCCGGGGAACCTCCGCTGGACGTCGCGTGCCGCAATCACCACTTGGCCTGTCATGGCAGGTTCTCCTTGAGGATCGATTGAACGAGTTCGTGGACTTGCGGGTCGTCCATACCCAACTGGCGCGCACGGACGACGGCTTGCTCCATCAGGGGTCGCACCTCGCGTCGGCGGTCGGCCAGGGTCCGCCGGGTATCGATCGGCCGCACGCGCATTCCCGTCCCGCGCACCCGCTCGAGCACCCCCTCCGCTTCGAGGCTGCTATACGCCTTCGAGACCGTCATCATATTCACTTCGAGTTCCGCGGCGAGCTGCCGCACGCTGGGCAGCAGATCGCCGGGTGCCAGGCGCCCCCCGGCGATCAGCGCGCGGACCTGGTCGACAATCTGCCGGTAAATGGGCAGCCCCGAGGAGGTATGGACGGTAAAACGCAAGGCCGTGTCGCGCATAGGTGTATTAGTATAGTAATGCACACAGGCGAGTCAAGCCCCCGTGTCGCCTGCAAGCCAGATGGACCGTACAATGAAGAGGCACAATGGAAGTACCGGCACGGGAGAGTAACCTTGGAAACCGTCAGCCACGAGCCGCCTGACCCCCTCCGCAGCAGGTCCACGCGCACGATCCGCATCGGGTCGGTCACCATCGGCGGGGGGCACCCGATTGCCGTGCAAAGCATGGCGGCCACGCGAACGGCCGACGTGGCGGCGACCCTCGCCCAGGTGCGCCTGCTGGCCGAGGCCGGGGCGGAGGTGGTGCGCGTGGCCGTCGATACGAAGCGCGACGTCGAGGCGCTGCGGCAAATCCGCCGAGAGACCAACGCGAATCTGTCGGTCGACTTGCAGGAGAACTACCGCCTGGCGGCCGACGTGGCCCCCTGGGTCGATAAGCTGCGATACAACCCCGGCTACCTTGCCGGCGGCCGGTCGAAACGCTCCTGGCAGGAGAAGGTGCGGTTCCTGGCCGACACCGCGGGCGAGCACGACTGCGCGATGCGCGTGGGCGTGAATTGCGGCTCGGTCGATCCGACCAAGCGCGGCGACCTGGCACCCGGCGATAATCTCGGACCGATGCTCGAAAGCGCCCTGGAACACTGCGCCGAACTGGACCGCCTGGGATTCACCCGCTATTGCGTCTCGCTCAAAGACTCCGACCCCGCGAAGGTGGTCGAGGCCAACCGCCGGTTCGCCGCCGCGCGGCCCGACGTGCCGCTGCACCTGGGCGTGACCGAGGCCGGCATGCCGCCCGAGGGCATTCTGAAGACGCGCATCGCCTTCGAGCAGCTCATCCCGCACGGCATTGGCGATACGATCCGCGTTTCGCTCACCGTGCCCGCCGCACGCAAGGCCGAAGAGATCACCGCCGCGCGGCAAATCCTGGCCGACGTCGCCGCCGGCCGGCTGCTGGACGCCGAGCAGCTTGCCACCTTCAGCCGCGGGCGGCTGAACATCATCGCGTGCCCGAGTTGCTCGCGCGTGCAGAACGCGGCGTTTGTGGAGCTGGCCGAGCAGGTGCGCGAAGCGACGCGCTACGCCGCCGAGTACCCGATCACGATTGCCGTTATGGGCTGCCGCGTGAACGGCCCGGGCGAGACCGACGTTGCCGACCTCGGCCTCTGGTGCGGCCCCACCGCCGTGAACCTCAAACGCGGCGGCGAGCACATCGGGGCCTTTTCATACGAAGAGATCCTGCCCCGGCTGCTGAAGGAACTTGACGCCTTGACAAGAGGCATCTCCGGGGCGACGCTGGAGAGATAGCCCACGTGTGGGAAGGGGAGAGTCCCCAGTGACCGGCTGCCGTGAACCCCGGAGGACAGCGACATGATCCGGATGCGATGCAAGTCGTGCTCGAAAGTGGTCGGAGTCCCCACGTCACTTTGCGGGAAGCAGGTCAAATGTCCCCATTGTGGCGGTGTCAACCGGGTGCCGCACTTGAAGGTTGCCCAGGCCATCGAGACGCCGGCAGTCGCCGAGCAGCCGAAACAAGCTGCGGCCCACCAGGCCGAGACCGGGCCGGACCGTTCGGCCCAACCGCCGTCGGTCGCCGACGCGCCGCAGATTCAGGTCGACGTCGAGGGGGTGGGGGCCTCGCGCCTGGCTCGGCGCAAGCCCAACGCGGAAGGCGCCGGCAAGCGGACGCTCCTGATGGTCGGTGG
Source organism: Thermoguttaceae bacterium (assembly GCA_034005525.1). Lineage (GTDB taxonomy): Bacteria > Planctomycetota > Planctomycetia > Pirellulales > Thermoguttaceae > PWXP01. The sequence goes on from JAVEUP010000080.1 coordinate 31,404, forward strand.
GGCGGTTGCCGTGGCCGGTATTCTCCTTGCCATGCTTGCCTACGCGGTACTCGACGGCAGGCCCGACGCGCACGTGGCGGCAAGGCCCGAGCCGGACAACCGGCCGCCAATCGACGACGGCGGGATTTCTGACCGAACAGAATCGCCGCAGGCCGAAACCAAGGCCGCACACCCTCTGCCTGACGAGGTGAGCGATGAACTCGTCGACGTCGGGGCACCGGACGAAACGCCCGGCGGAATCGGCGATCCGCCACAAAGCCACGTCGAGGAACCCGTGGCCGGGGAGCCGGACGAGGCGGAGGACCGTCCGGCTCCCGTCGAACCGGAGGCGACATTTGTCATGCCCGAGCAAGTTGCCGAGGCCGACCCGCCTGCGGAGGAAGCTGCGCCACTCGACGTGCCGTCGGTCCCGCCTCCCACCGAAAGCCTGCCGGCGTTTGACGCGACCGGTCTGACCGAGGACGACAAGGACAAGCTCGCCGAATTGCACGCCAACCGGTCTCTGTTCTCGACGAAGGAATACCCCACGCTCCGCCGAATGTTCGCCGAGCGGTTCGCCCGCAGCCACGCCGCCGAAATCCAAACCGCGTGGGCGCCGGACGACGACGAGGCAATGCAGGCGTGGCTCGAAGAGAACCGGGTTATCCGGGAGGAGCTGTTCCTGGCCATCGAGCCCGAGGTGGACAACGTTTTTCGCTCGCTGCAAATCTTCAAGGCGCTCAAAGACGCTTTTCCCGAGAAGATCGTCCCCTACGCCAACCTGGCCATCGCGATTGCGGTCACCTGGGACACGCCGCGGGCAGTCTACCATTACGAGCATCATGCTCGGCGGGCCAAGGCCGTCATGCCGGAAGGACTTCTCGACGAAATTGCCACGTTCGACTACTTTGTCAAGGCCGAGGCGATCATGCAGGGGCGCGCGCAGTGGTTTCCGTGGGAGTTCCTGGTCCACGTGGTGAATCATCGTACGCCGATCGAGGAGCGGGCGTGGGCCGTGCAGAACTATCTTCCCCAGAGGGTGATGTTCGGCAGGTGCTACAAGGACGTACCTTACGACACGACCATGCTCGACTCGGGCAGCCAGAAAGCCCGGTTGAATGGCCAACGCTACACGCTGGCCAACTTGCGGCAGTACGGGGGCGTGTGCGCCATGCAGGCCGACTTCGCCTCCCGCGTTGGGCAAAGCATGGGCGTGCCGGCGGCCTACGTCGGCGGCGAGTCGGTGCAAGGCGAGTCGCACGCCTGGGTGATGTGGGTCGAGGTCAAGAGCGTCACCCCGAAGAGTATCGGTTTCAGCTTGGAGTCGCATGGGCGATACCGCGGCGACCGGTACTACGTGGGAACGCTGCAGGAACCGAAGTCGGGCCGCCGAATCACCGACCGGCAACTGGAACTGCGTTTGCATACGGTGGGGATCGATCCGATCGCCAAACGCCATGCCGACCTGGTCATGGCGGCCTATCCCGCCTTGAAGGAAAGAGAAGACCTCGCAACCGGCGACCGGTTCGCGTATCTGAGGCAGACCATCAACCTGTGCCCCGGCCACGAGCCGGCTTGGACGGCCCTGGCCGCAATGGCGGCCACCGAGGAAGTGCGGCAGAAACATCGCAGGCAGATGACGGGGATATTGAACCAATTGTTCACCACGTTTGCCAATTTCCCGGATTTTACCTGGACGATCTTCGACGACCTGGTCCAGTATGAGGATCGGCTGAAGGAGCGCATCAAGCTCTATGAGCGATTGACTCTGCACTACCAGTCGGTTCAACGTCCGGACCTCGCCTGCGAGGCGCGCCTGCGCCTGACGGACCTCCTGGTCGAGGATGGTCAAGAGTTGGCGGCGGTCGAGGGTCTGGCCGCGACGATTTATGCCTTCGTGGATGAGGGGCGCTACGTGCCAAGGATGCTGGACCGGCTTGAGCAGATCTGCCAGAACATGGAGGGGGCCACTCCGCACCTGCTGCGCTTCTATCACACCTTCCTGCCCCGCATTCCACAGATGCGCGGCGACCGACCCAGCCCCTATTGCATGCAGATGTTCGAACGCGGCATCGCGCTGTTCAAGCAGCACGGCGAGATGGAGGCAGCCCAGGCCTACGAGACCCAACTGGCCCAGATCCGAGCCGGCCGCGGCCGCCGATAGCCCAGACTATTCAGGTGGGGTGGGACGAGGGCGCGTAAGTCTTTGACGAGGGTTCATACCAGGGGGAGCGTTATCTGCCGCCCAACCGTTTGACTGTTGCGAATTTGCAACGCATTATTGTAGGATCGGCCTGCGAAGACTCGACCGCTTGGATGAACGATGCATATTTTGACGGGAATACTGATTGCAGGGCTGCTTGGGCGGAAGAACCGGCCCTCGATTCTGCCCATGCTGCGCACGGGACCGGTGCAAACCGACCACTTGCTGCCCGGCCGCGTCCGGTTCCGCGTGCCCAGCCTGATCGGCGCATCCGAGCAGGCCGAGAATCTGGGACAACGGCTCCATACCCTGGAGGGGGTGAGGCACGTGGCCGTGAACCCCGCGAGCGGAAGTGTCCTGATCGAATATCGCGAGGCGGTGGTCCAACCTGAGCTGCTCTTCGCGGCCACGGTCCGCCTGCTGGGGCTGGAGAAGGAACTCGAACGCACGCCCCGGCCCGCGCTGGTTCGCGAGTTGCAAGCGGTGCTCGACAGCCTCAACCGCGTGGTGTACGACCGCAGCGCGGGCGTGTTGGACTTCTCCTCGGCCTTGCTGCTGTTGCTGGCCGTCGTGGGCGTGCGCAAGATGACGCAGGAGGGCGCAAAGGCGCTGCCGGCCGGCTTCACGCTCGTGTGGTGGGGGCTGCACCAGCTTCTCGGCCACGGGCACCACGAGGTGGAGTGACCGATGATCTGGCATAAACGCAAGCCGCTGCTCAGTTGCGAGGTCGTCCACCGCCTGCCGGGCCGGGTGCGCATCGGCTGCCGCGCGTTGCGTTACCTGAGTTCGCACTCGCAGGACATTTGCCACCGGCTTGAAGACCTCGTGCCCGTCCACGCCGCGCGCGTCTCCACCCGCACCGAAAACGTGCTGATCCTCTACGATCCCGGCCAGGCGACGCTCGACGACATCGTGGAGCTGGTCGAGTCGATCCTGGGCGGATACGCACTGGTGGCCTACAAGGGCGAGCGGACCGCGCAGGACGCCATGACGGTGAACGAGCGGCGGCTGCAAGAGGAACCGCTTTCCGAAATGATCGCGCGCATCGGCGTCACCACCGGCACGCTGGCCTACTCGCAGCTTGGCAAGCGGGCCATGCAAACGCCGACGACGCTCATCGGCTCCTTCATGTCGCTGCCGGCACTGACGGCCATGTCGCTGGCGTGGCCCATCTTCCGCAGCGGGCTGAACTCGCTGGTCAGCCGCGGCCGGCCCAACGCCGATACCCTCAGTGCCACCGCCATCCTGGCCAGTATTGTGGCCGGCCGGGGCTGGTCGGCGTTGACGATCATTTGGCTGGCCGACATTGCCGAACTGCTGACCGCCTACACGATGGGCCGCACGCGGCGTGCCATCCGCGAAATGCTCTCGGTGGGCGAAGAAGTCGTGTGGCGGCTGGCCGACGACGATACCGAGCAGCGCGTCGAACTTGCCGAGTTGCAGGTGGCCGACCGCATGTAAGTTCTCAATAACCCCGTGAAAATGGTGTTGACTCGGAGGGCGGGTTTGGTGTTTCTTATGGGGCATGGATGGAGCCGAACCGAACAAGATTGC
>JAVEUP010000270.1:0-8272 GCA_034005525.1 Thermoguttaceae bacterium
ACGAGATCCGGCAGTTGCGGCAGAACGTGAACATCCGCCCGAGCCGGGCGCGATTCAAAATATACATTATCGATGAAGTCCACATGCTCACACGCGAGGCGTTCAACGCCTTGCTGAAGACGCTCGAAGAGCCGCCCGAGCACGTGAAGTTCATCTTCTGCACGACCGAGCCCACCAAGATACCCATCACCATCCTCTCACGCTGTCAGCGATTCGACTTCGCGGGCATCTCCCGCGACGCTATTGCCGACCGGCTGCGGCAAATCGTTGCTGCCGAAGGGGTTGAGGCGGAGCCGGAAGCCCTGGACTTGCTGGCCCGGCGTGCCGCAGGGTCCATGCGCGACAGCCAATCGTTGCTCGAACAACTCCTGGCATTCTCCGCCGATCGGATCACGACAGCGACGGTCCATTCCATGCTGGGGACCGCAGGCGAGGATCAGATTTTGCGGCTTCTGGAACACCTGGCCGGACGCAATTCAGCCGGCGCGCTGGGCGAGTTGGACGCCGCCGTGGGCGCCGGAGTGGACGTGGCTTTGCTGCTCGAGCAGCTTCTGGGCATCCTCCGCGATGCCATGGCCGCCGCCGCCGGATGCACACACGAAACATTCCTTTTCGTGTCGGCGTCGTCTGCACAAGCGGTCACCGATGCGGCAAAACGCATGGGATTACTCTCGATACTGGCAGCCATGCAGATTGTCGAGCAGGCCCTGTCGCACATGCGCCAAAGCACGCAGGGACGCATCCTGGCGGAACTCGCGCTGGTGCGCATCTGCTACCTGGAGGAACTGGATGAGTTGCCCGAACTGATTGCCCAGCTTCGGTCAGGCGGGCTTCCCGGCAGCACGGGTCCGGCCGCGGCGCCCGCCGGCGAGGTGCGCGGAAAAAAAAACGTTGAATCCGCACTCGGGGCAGACCCAGGGCACCGTGCCGCTGCGGCGGCTGCCTCCGGTGCAACCGTCGCGCTGAGCAACGAAAACGCGGCCGAGGTGTGGCGGTCGGCGCTGAAGCACATTTCCGTCATGGCCGCGGCGCAGGGCGGATTGTTCGATGAAGCGAAGGCCGACGGGCCCGGGCGGCTCGTCATCAGCTTCCGTGCAGAGTATGCGCTCGCGAAGTCCTTCTGTGAGCGGCCGGAGCACACCCTGAAGTTCGAGGAAGCCCTGAAGGAAGTGACCGGGTATCCGGTCCGCGTGCGGTTTGCCGAAAGTGGGCCGCAAGACGGGCCGGACTCTCCCGGAACCAGTCCTACCAGCCGAGTCTCGCCGCAGCAGCGGCTGAAGGAGGTGATGGACAATCCCGTCGTCCGCCGCGTTCATGAGTTGTTCGGTGCAACCCCTCTTCGAGTTGACGGGCCGGACGGTTGAACTTCCATCCATGTACCAAGAGCATTACCGCCCGACGGGCGGAAACAGGAGATTTTGATGTTCAAGAATCTTGCGGGCCTGGGTTCCCTGTTGCGGCAAGCGCAGCAACTCGGCGGCCAGCTCAAGAATCTGAGTGAGGAGATGAAACACCGCCGCGCCACGGGAGCTTCGGGCGGCGGCATGGTCGAGATTGAGGTGAATGGCTTGCTGGAGGTACTGCGTTGTACGATCGACGGGCAGTTGGCTGCCCAGAACGACCGGGAATTGCTGGAAGACCTCATTGTTGCCGCCATGAACCAGGCAATCTTCAAGGGCAAGCAACTTCACGCTGAGGCCATGAAGGAGCTGACCGGCGGCATCGAGTTGCCCGGGATAAATGAGGCCATTGCCCGGTTCACCGGCGCACCTGAGAACCCGTTCGAGACGGACCAGCCGGCGGAGGGCGAAGACGAAACACGCGAGGTGTGACGTGCCGGAGCTTACCGAATCAGTGTCGAACCTGATCGAGCAGTTCGCACGACTGCCGGGCATCGGCAAGAAGTCGGCCGAACGGCTTGCTTACCATGTACTGCGCATTCACGCAACGGAAGCCGCCGCGCTGGCCGACGCCATTCGAGCCGTCAAGGAGAATGTGCGTTATTGCCGCGAGTGCTTCAACCTGGCTGAGGGAGAGCTTTGCGGCATCTGTGCCGATCCCCGCCGCGAGCAAGACGTGCTCTGCGTGGTCGAGCAACCGCGCGACCTGATTGCACTGGAGCAAGCCGGCGTGTACCGGGGGTTATATCACGTGCTGCTCGGCCGCCTGGCGCCGCTGGAGGGGATTGGACCGGAACAGCTTACGATCGATCGGCTGGTCGAACGGGTTCGGGGAGGATCATTCCGCGAGGTGGTCATGGCCACCAACCCGACCTTGGAGGGCGACGGCACGGCACTGTATGTTTCCAATTTGCTCCGCGAAATGCCGGTCCGCGTGACCCGGCTGGCACGTGGTATTACAACGGGCAGCGTTATCGAGTTGGCGAACAAAGAGATTCTTTCCGACGCCCTGACTGGGCGGCAGGAGTTCTAATAGGGTAGAATTGGTTTATACGGAACGTCGGACAACCAGCGGCGGTGCTTGAATGCCCCACTTTCGGGCGGAATCGCCCTTGCGGTTGCCCGGAGGCGACCCTTCGCCATATCCGAGTTTGAACGCGAACCCCCTGTGCGGATTGCTATGCGTCTTTCATTCGGCCAAGAGATGCGGTTGCAGCAGAAGCAGGTGCTTGCACCGCGGATGATCCAGTCGATGGAGATTCTGCAGTTGCCCATTCTGGCCCTGCAGGAGCGGATCGAGCAGGAATTGCAGGAGAACCCGGTGCTTGAACTGCGCGAGGCCGATCCCGACCTGCCCGCCGAACCCGAAGCGGAAGAGCGCGATGCCCCCGACGCACCGACCGACGACGAACGCGAGTTGGTTATCGGCGAGAAGGACGGCAATGAGGACGACTTCGAGCGGCTGATGAAGATGGACGAGGAGTGGCCGGATCACTTCGAAGAACGGTCGCGCCCCTCGCGCAATCAGATGGAGGATGACTCGGAGCGGCAGCACGACGCCATGGCCAACATGACGGCCCGCCCGCAGTCCTTGCAGGACTATCTCCACGATCAACTCGGGTGGTTCGAGCTTTCCGCCGAGTTGCGGGCAATGGCCGACCGCGTCATTTACAACCTCGACGACAACGGCTATTTGCAGGGCCGTATCGAAGACCTGCTTGGGCTGGAGGCATCCGCCGAGGACCGCGCCCTGGCGGAGGAAGCGTTGCGGCTTGTGCAAGGGCTGGACCCGCCCGGAGTGGGCGCGCGCGATGCGCGCGAGTGCCTGCTGCTGCAACTTGTGCCCGGCATGCCGTACTACGAGGAATTGCTGGCGATCGTCACGGACCACTGGGACGACCTGACGCACAACCGGTTGCCGGTCATTGCCCGCCGCACGGGGTTCACCTTGGAGGCCATCCAGGCCGCGATCGGCGAACTGAAAAAGCTGAACCTCAGTCCCGGGGCCGACTTTGCCAGCGAACCGGTCCCCCCGGTCACTCCCGACGTCTTCGTCGAGCAGAATGACGACGGCCAATACATGGTGCGGCTGGAAGACGGCCGTACGCCAAGCCTGTACATCAGCCCGTACTACCGGAAGCTGTTCCAAAGCGGCGAGGCCAACAACGAGACGCGCGAGTACATCAAGCGGAAGATCAACTCCGCCCAATGGCTGATCGAGTCGATCGAGCAGCGCCGCAACACGCTCAGCCGGGTCTCGCAGGCGATTGTCGACCACCAGCGGCAGTTTCTCGACAAGGGGCCGGAGGCGATCGAGCCACTGAAGATGCAGCAGATTGCCGACAAGGTGGGAGTGCACGTCACGACGGTTTCCCGCGCGGTCGACGATAAGTGGATTCAGACGCCGCGCGGCATCTTCCCGCTGAAGCGGTTCTTCTGCGGAGGCACGATCAGTGCCGACGGCGAGGAAGTCACCTGGGACGCCATCCGCCTGAAGCTTCAGGAGGTGATCGACCACGAAGACAAGCAGAACCCGATGAGCGACGAAGAGCTTGTCAACGCCCTGGCCGAGCATGGCCTCCACGTGGCCCGCCGCACCGTCACCAAATACCGCAAGGCCATGAACATCCCCAGTTCCCGCCAGCGGCGGGAGTGGGTTTCGTAGGTATGACAATGGAAACCACAGGACGGGTGCTGACAGCCGTTGTGCTGGCCATTGCCTTGTTGAACACCGCCGGTGCAGCGGCGAACCGCATCGCCGCGGGCTCGCGGCATAGCGTGGTGCTGGACGAGGACGGCGGGCTGCTCGCGTGGGGCGACGGTCGCATGGGGCAACTGGGCAACGGCCAGTTCGCCAACGCCGACCGGCCTGTGGCGGTCGCGGGGCCGGACGGCGAAGGACGCCTTGCCGGCGTGGTCGCCGTTTCGGCAGGCATGTATCACACGCTGGCCATTTGCGAAGATGGCTCGGTTTGGGCATGGGGCAACAACACCTTCGGCCAACTCGGCAATGGAAGCTGGGGACATCTGGAACACAGTGCGCTGCCCGTCCAGGTTGTCGGTCCCGGCGGCGAAGGCCACCTGAAGGACGTCGTGGCCATCAGCGCAGGGTGGGATCATTCGGTGGCGCTGTTGAACGACGGGACCGTTTGGGCATGGGGAAGCCGGTGCCACGGCCAGCTTGGCGACGGGTTGCGCGACTCGAACCGCCTCAGTCCCCATCCGGTTCATGTGCTCGGGCTCGACGGAAGAGGGATGCTCAGCGGGGTGAAAGCGCTGGCCTGCGGCGCCCACCATACCGTCGCGCTGCGCGAAGACGGAACACTGCTTGCATGGGGCGGCAACCACGACGGCCAACTTGGCAGCGGACGCCTCGGCGCAGCCGGCCCGCAGCATGGTACGTGGCCGGCTCCGGTCGTCGGACCCGATGGAAATGGGGCACTGGACAGCGTTAGCGCAGTGGCGGCCGGCTATTATCACACCGTCGCGCTCCGCCAGGATGGCAGTGTTTGGACCTGGGGATACAACGGTACCGGGCAATTGGGCCACGGCACCCGCGAGTCTGTCGGCGACAGCCGGGACCTTTGCCTCGCCACGCCCGCCCAAATGATCGGCGGCCGGCAAGGTGGCAAGCATCTGGCCGGAATCGTCGCCGTCGCAGCCGGATACGAGAACACCTACGCGCTGGACAGCGAGGGACGCGTCTGGGCATGCGGCTGGAACGTGTACGGCGGCCTCGGTATGGGCACGGGTCCGATCCGCGCGTACAGCCGCGCCAGGATGCAGCCGGTTTCCAAACTGGTCGAGGGTGATTTCGAGCCGATTGCAGGCCGGACGGGCATTGCCGCAGGCGCCTACCACGCGCTTGCCGCCGGTGCGGAAGGCGAGTTTTCAGCGTGGGGCCACAACGGCTTCGGGCAGTTGGGCGACGGCACCCGGCAGGACCGCGAAGCCGCGGTCCGCGTGGCGGCGATCGCTCCGGACTTCGTGCCCGGCCCGGCGACCGGCCCGCGAGGGCAAGCGCCGCCTTCCCCGGCGGTGAAGCCGCATTTCTCCGAACCCGACCCTGAGGGCGAGGGCGTGTTCAATGTGCGAAAGGGCGGCGCCATCGGCGACGGCGTGCAACTCGACCAGTATGCGATTCAGGCCGTGATCGACGCAGCGCACGAGGTCGGCGGCGGGATCGTGCTGGTGCCCAAAGGCGTGTACCGGACGGGGACGCTCCACTTGAAATGCGGCGTCCGTCTGCACCTGGCGGAGAGTGCGATTCTCCTCGGCAGTACCAACCGCGACCACTACGAGCCGCGAGCCATGATCGTCGCAGAAGACGCCGAGGGCATCGCCATCACCGGTATCGGCACCATCGACGGCAGCGGGCAGTTCTGTCCCAACCGCGGCTGGCGGCACAATATCATCCGCATGAACAACTGCACCGGCGTGACGGTCGAAGGCATTGCGACCAATAACGCCGGCTCCTGGACGCAGCATTATATCCGCTGCAAGAACCTTACGCTGCGCAACATCCGGCTCAACTCGATCCGGCCCGGGCGCAATAACGACGGGCTCGACTTCACCGGCTGCGAGGACGTGCTGATCGAAGGATGCACCGTGGTTTCGGACGATGACTGCATTGTCATCAAGAGCACGCGCGCCGAGCACGTCAACCGTAACATCCGCGCGGTGAACAACGTCGTCTACGCATTTGCCAGCGGCTTCAAGCTGGGCACCGAAACGCGCGGCGTCTTCGAGAACATCGTCTGCGACAATCTGCACGTGTACGGCGGCACCACGCTCGGGCTCTACTCGGTCGACGGCCCGGCGATGCGCGGTGTGCGGGTATCGAACGTCTACGCCGAGTCGTCGCGGTGCGCCTTCGGAGTGCGGCTTGGCGCACGCCTGCGCGAGTCGTACTTCGGCGAGGGCGAGCAGCGCGTGCCCGGCAGTATGGAGAACGTCGAACTGCGCGATCTCGACATCCGCATGGCCGACCGCCCGTGGCGCGAAGTCCTGCTCGAGCACGGCATTGAAAACGCCGAGATGGCCCACCAGTTGCGAGTCCGTCCCGTGGTGACCAGCTTCATCTCGGGCCTGCCCGGCCACCCCATTCGCAACGTGCTTCTTGAAAACGTTCGCATTGTGCGGCCCGGCGGCTATGACGAGGAGCAAGTACTGGATGAAGTGTCCGAACGTCCCACGGCCTACCCTGCGGCGGGCATGTTCGGCGAGCTACCCGCTTGGGGCATCTATTTGCGCCATGCTCAGAACGTATCGTTGCGGAAACTGCGTCTGGAACTCAGCAGCCCGGACGCACGGCCGCCTCTTCTCAGCGAGAACCTCGCCGAGGACGACCTCGTGATCGAGAATCTTTCGGTTCAGGAGGTTCCGCAGTAAGGGGCCATGGCTACGCCCAACGCCGGTATCCGGCATGCGCGAACAGCCCGCATGGGGGGTGTTTGTGTCAGATGCTTGCAGTCTTGGGGATTTCTATTAGAATAAGGGTTGTGCGGGACGCGGAGGATATGTGATCCCCGCTTCGTCTAATCGGGTTTGGGCTGCTTCGGGCCGGTTTCGTCCGCCGGAACTCGTCAAGCCACTCGGAGAACAACGCCATGAAACATCAGTGCTTGCTATGGGGAGTGCTGGTACTTGGCTGTATTTCGGCCGGTGCGCACGCCGCAACGATTCACTGGGTCGGCGGCGGTGCAGATAACCACTGGAGTACCGGCGCCAACTGGGATCCGTTCGACACCGATCCCTCCGGCGACGCTTTGCACTACGACAACGGCGTAGCGGTCAACGTCGCTACGCTCAGCGGAACCGTCGACGGCAGCTACCTAGTGGCCAGCATGAGACTGAACAACCTGTCTGCCGGCACCGATCCGACTCCGGACCCCTTGGGAAACCGGCTCTACACGTTTCATGTGCCATCGGGCACAACGCTGACCGTGTCCGGTGCTGCCAGTATTGGGTATCAGTTCTCTACCTGGACTGAGCCTGAGATTAAACGGAACAGGTATTATGTTACCGGGCTCTTTGCGGGCGGCGGAGAGATGGTCGTCAATGGGCCGCTGACCGTTCGAAACGCCGGTTCCGGCTCCCCCGCCCAACCGGCCACGTTGGACGTGTCCGGGCTGTCAAAGTTCACTGTCGACACGACCGGCAATATCCACCTCGGCGGGACGAACAATGGCCGCGGTGTGTTGATTCTGGCTCCGGACAACCTATTGAAAGCCGCCAACATCTATGCCCCGGGAGCGCAGAGTTGGGCGACCGGTGGGTTGATGAGCAGTCTACTCCTTGGCGAGCAGAACACTCTCCAGGCCGACAACATCTTTGTTGGCGGATGGGGGCTCTACGGCCAGATGCTCTTTCAAAGCGGCCTCGCCAATCCAACGGTTGCCATTCGCAACCGCGCCGGAACGGGACCGGCGAATCTCTATATCGGCGACATGCGTCAGAACGATCGAACCGTTGCGGGGACGGTAGATTTCACCGGCGGCACCGTCGATGCGGAACTCGATCAATTGCAGCTCGGAATCGTCCATATTCGCGCCGCAGTCGTGGACAGGACTCCTGGTGCCACCGGAACCCTCACTATGTCGGCGGGCAGGATCGGCGCGAACCACGTGATCTTGGGCCGCATGGTAAACGGCGACGTTAACCCAAACCGACTTTGGGCGGACGGAATCCTCAACGTCCAGGGCGGAGAGTTTGGCGCGGGCAGTATCGTACTGGGCCAGGACGAGGCGAATAACGACCGCGCCCGCGGCACGATCAACTTCACCGGCGGCACGCTCAGCGCCGGCACCATCCAGAAAGGCGTCGGAGGCGGCGAGGCGATTTTCAACTTCACCGGCGGCACTCTGCACGTG
>JAVEUP010000081.1:0-34965 GCA_034005525.1 Thermoguttaceae bacterium
TTGTCAGGTCGCGTAACATCATGGCCGACAAACGCCCCTAAACCCCTAGAAACAAAGGCTCGCCGCCGCTTCTTGTGGAAAAAAGCGCAACGGCATAGGTATTGACCCGAATAATCCGGATCGAGTTTCTTCGAAGGCTTCTGCAGATCCGGTACAAGTCCTTTCAGATGACCCTGAGCCCACGACTCGCCGAACGTGCGGGGCGCGCTGATCTCGAAAATGTACAAGAACATGTTACGTGCCAAATACTCGCCACGCAGTTCGTAGTACGCGTCCAGGCTCAAGAAGTCTGCAGCGAGCAAGTGGGAGATAATGTATTCGTATTCATTGAAAGGATAAACGGAGACGAGGTTTTCAAGTCGCGTTCGGATAGCGTCCGCGTCCGGAACTTGGTTCAACAACTGATCAAGTTGTTCTTGAAGATGCTCCACGATGTCTCACCGGTAACAGAGATCAGAAAAGGAGTTCTTGCGGGACTGGTCTTGCATTGGCGACTGAAGTGTCATCGGACGAACCAATGCCCGGAAGTTCCAACTCAAAGGGATGGCCGTTTTGCCACCCTTCATGGCCGCTTCTGCGATATCGTTCAAGACGCCGGATACAGATCTCGGCGTAGATTGGATCGATGTCCGTCGTGAAGCAGCGGCGACCGTGTTTCTCGGCGGCGATCAATGTGGCGCCAGAGTGGGCAAAGAAATCAACAACTACTTCACCAGCCCTAGAACTCGCAGCGATTATGCGTTCAATGCACTTGAGCGGCTTCTGAGCGTAGCACCCAGACACGTTCTCGTCCATACGGTAAAACACCTGCTGAATGTCGACCCAGACGTTGCCGGCACGAATGTTGTCCGACCTGCTCCGTTCCAAATTCTCGGTCTTTCGGCCGTTCACTTCCTTGTAATAGCCGCGCAGGATCTTGGGAATGTCCGTGTACTCGGCGTCGACATTGAATACAGGAGAGCCTTTGGTGTAGTAGAGCAACTCCTGACGAACCGCCATCCAGTTCCTTTGGGTTCCGTACCCCCGCTGATTACGCATGGTGATGAAACTGCGAGCCTTGTACGGTTCACCCCGCATCATCACCATAAAATCGGGTAGCGGCTGAAAACCATCGTTTTGGTCAGCACCCAGCCATACGTACAGCGACGCATCTGCTGCGGTCACCTCCGTCGTGTTCCGAACCCATTTCCGGCACCATTCGATGAACTCGCCGATCGACCGCCGATCAAAGGCCACCAGGTTGTACGGCGGGTCGTGAATCGCAAGCGTCGGTTCCTCGTCGGCAACAAGCTCCCGGATCTGATCACGATCAGCGGCATCGTTGCAGCCAATTCGATGTCTGCCGTCCGGATCGTCCCAGATATCTCCCGGTTGTAGGCGGCAGAAGGGCAGCAGGCGTTCGCGTATCTCCGCATTGTTGTCCAGCCGCGGAAGGGGATTGTTCTTCATCAAGTTCGTCCCTGTGGTTTGCCGCTCCCCATCGTACTCCATTTTTGGCCATTTCGGCAGCCGTCGCTCCACCTTGCCGCGCCAAGTCAGGTTGCGGCGACGAACGTTAAGGCTTCTATCCCGCCCGCTCCCGCGAAAGCCCATGCCATGGAGGAACCCCGGCCGGGAGCGGGCGGGATAGAACCGAGTTGAACTCAAACCGCGAAGCAGGAGCGGCTATGGGGCTTCTATGCCGGGAGCCTCCCCACGGGCTGCATTCTACCCCAACTATCGGCTGAGAGGCAATAATGGGCAGCAGCGGGGTTTGTGGGGCTTTCATAACCAGGCCGGGCCAGACGCGCCGATGGGTTCCCGGCCGAGGGGAGGGAGAATAGGGATGGGAAGGGTAGAAACCGGGGCCTGGCATAGAGCCGTCAGCCGAAGGCCGCGCGGCTGCGGGCGAGACCCCGGAACCAACGCTTGCCGGCGGCCGCGGCGGCTTGCATCAGATGCCCCACGCGCCGGGCAGCACGATGGAGCCAGCAACTAACAAGCAACTTCCCCCCATCTCCCAGTGGCACGTTTTTTCACCTTGTAGTCCGGCCTCCGATCTGCTAGATTTGAGTACCTATACACATGTCCATTTCTTGGCCGACCCGAACGACATTTGCCATCTCCACCGGCTCCGCGGTGCCCTGCTGGAGTCCTGTCTTCAGCCGGTTCAGAAAAGACCGCCTAAAGGCGGGACTCCAGCCCAGCGGCCGGCACCGAGAAACGGACGAAACCGGGGGGGAGTGTGGAGAATCGGAGAACTGCCACCCAAAAACGGAAGCTGGGAGTTGGTAGATGGAAGTTGGGGGGAGGAGGTGTCGGGTATAGGGTGTCAGAAACGGCAACGCGGCTGTCGCCCCCGCCGGTGGCGTGGTAGAATGGGAGAACATTTCGACCACCGGCAAGAGATCAAGGACGACTTCCGCAGTGCGGATCAGTGGGTCGAGTGGGTGAAAACGGCCGTTCCGTCCAAGATTCCAGCGGAGCTGCGAGAGAAGCGCGCTCTGGAGGAAATTGATGAAGACGACTGACGCATATCACAAATGCGTTGAGTGGAGCGAGGAGGATGGTGTGTATCTGGGCAAGTGCCCGGACTTGATTACCGGCATCCACGGCGATGATCCGGTCCGGTTGTATGCCGAACTGTGCGAGACGGCCAAAGAAGTGGTTGCACATTTCGAGACGACGGGGCATCCACTGCCGCCGCCACGCGTCCGGCCAATGCAGGAAGTCGGGTGAACTTCCGGAGCCGCCACATCGGAAACCCCATGACCGGCGCTACCACGAGCAACACGCCGCCGCGCATCCGGTGCACCCGCATTCACAAGAGCTACGCCGCGCCGGTGCTGGTGGACGTCGACTTCGATTGCCGCCCCGGCGAGGTGCATGCGCTGATCGGGGCGAACGGGGCGGGCAAGAGCACGCTGGCAAAGATCATCTGCGGGCTGGTGCGCCCCGAGGCCGGCACGATGACGCTCGACGGCATGCCCTACGCGCCGGCCGGCAAGCCGGACGCTGAGGCGGCCGGCATCCATATCGTCCATCAGGAACTGAACCTGATCGGCACACTTACCGTTGCCGAAAACCTGTTCCTTGCACGCCTGCCGCGCCGGCTGGGCATGGTCGATCGCCGCCGTTTGCGCCGCGACGCCCGCGAGGCGCTCGCCCGCGTCGATCTGGCCGGGCTCGACCCCGACACGCCGGTGGCGCGGCTGGGCGTCGGCGTGCGGCAGCAGTTGGAAATTGCCGCCGCGCTGGCACAACACTGCCGCCTGCTGATCTTGGACGAACCCACGGCGGCACTGATGGATCCGCAAATCGAGCGGCTGTTCGGGCATATCCGGCGACTTCGTGCCGGCGGGGTTTCGATCCTCTACGTGAGCCACCGTATGGACGAGATCCGCCGCATTGCCGACCGTGTATCCGTGCTGCGCGACGGCCGGCTGGTCGCCACGCGGTCAGCGGCGGAACTCACGACTGGGGAAGCGGTCCACTTGATGGCCGGGCGGGACGTGGAATCGGTGGCAGCGACCGCGCGCACTCCTGGACCCGTGCGGCTGCGCGTGCGGGGCCTTTCGCGGGACAAGATGGTGCGCAACGTGTCGTTCGACGTTTACGCGGGCGAGATCCTCGGGATTGCCGGGCTGGTCGGCTCGGGCCGGACGGAATTGCTGCGGGCGATCTTCGGGGCCGACCGTGCCGAGGCCGGCACCGTTGCGGTCGGCGACGTCCCGCCACGCCGGTTCCGGTCGCCCCGGCAGGCGGTGGCGGCCGGTCTTGCCATGGTGCCGGAGGACCGCAAGGAGCAGGGCCTGCTGATGCCCTGTTCGGTGCGCATCAACGCGACGCTGGCCCACCTCCGCGCGTTCCGCCGCTGGGGCGGGCAGCTCGACGGGCACGCCGAGGCCGTCGCCGCTGAAGAAGCCGGCGCGGCCATGGACCTCCGGTCGGCCGGCGTCGAGCAACCGGTTGCGGAACTCAGCGGAGGCAACCAGCAGAAGGTGCTCATCGGCCGCTGGCTGATGCGCGACGCCGAGGTGTACCTGTTCGACGAGCCCACGCGCGGCGTCGACGTCGGGGCCAAGGCGACCGTGTACCGATTGCTCGGCGATCTCGCCCGCCGCGGCAAGGCGTGTGTGGTCGTGTCGAGCGAAATGGAAGAACTGATGGCCCTGTGCGACCGGATTGCCGTGCTGTCGCAGGGGCGTCTCGTGCGCACTTTCGCGCGGGGCGAGTGGAGCCACCAGCGCCTGCTGGCGGCAGCCTTCGAGAACGTAACGCGCACGCCGGCGGCGAGCGGGGAGGAGGATGTATGAGCGACGATGTCCACAGCGCGGTGCGGTCGCGCGGCTGGCTGGCCGATTACGTCGGTATGATCGTGGTGCTCGCCGCGCTGGTGGCGCTGTTCTCGATGATGAGCGACCGCTTCCTCACGCCGCGAACGTTCATCACCATCGCCAACCAAATTCCGGACCTCGTGGCCATTGCGGTTGGCATGACCCTGGTGCTGGTGATCGCCGGCATCGACCTGTCGGTCGGTTCGGTCCTGGCACTGGGCGCGTCGGTGCTGGGCGTGGCCATGACCCGCTGGGGCTGGCCGCTGCTGCCCGCGGCGATGTTGTGCCTGGTCGCGGGGTTGGCTTGCGGGGCGTTGAACGGCGTCATCTCAGTTGGGGCAGGCATTCCATCGTTCATCGTCACGCTGGGCATGCTGGAGATCGCCCGCGGCGGCGCGTATCTCGTCACCGATTCGCAAACGCAGTACATCGGGGCGGCGGTTGAGGGGATCGGCGCGCCGCTGCCGGGGCTGCAAGTTTCGCCCGCATTTCTGATTGCGATTGCGCTGGTGGTCGCGGGGCAGTTCATCCTTTCACGCACGGTGTTCGGCCGCTACCTAGTGGCCATTGGCACCAACGAAACGGCGGTGCGCCTTTCCGGCATCGACCCGCGCGGGCCGAAGATTGCCGTATTCGCATTGGCCGGTCTCTTGGCCGGCGTTGCCGGGGTGTTCCAGACTTCGCGCCTTTCGTCGGCCGATCCGAACGGCGGCATCGGCATGGAACTGGCCGCCATTGCCGCGGTGGTGATCGGCGGTACGAGCCTGATGGGCGGACGCGGCTCGGTGGTGAACAGCTTTTTCGGCGTGCTGATTATCGCCGTGCTGCAAACCGGCCTGGCGCACGTCGGCGCGACGGAACCAACCAAGCGCGTCATCACCGGCGCCGTCATCATCGCCGCCGTCCTGGCCGACGCCTTGCGGAACCGCTGGTCCGCCCGCGCCCTGATCCGCCGGCTCTCCGTGGGATAAGCTTCCAGCTTGTCTGCGATTCCCCCCGTGGGACAAGCTTCCAGCTTGTCTGCGCTAACGCGGAAACCGTGAGGCGAGCGGGGGCCGTCAGGCCCCTGTTTCGTCACCCCATTGAAAGTAACGGGAGCCTGACGGCCCCTGCTCGCCTGTCACTTCCGCTCTCGCACCAAGGGAAAATCGGGCGAATCGACCCGGGAGTCGGAAAGCAATTGCGCGAGCCGGGCGGCGATTTCCGGGTGCTGATCGGCCACGCTGCGGCTTTCGCCGATGTCGCTGGCCAGGTCGTACAATTCCGCCGGCCGATCCGGGGCCCGGCGGTACAGCTTCCAATCGCCCACGCGCACGGCTTGCTGTGGAGCGGCCTCCCAGTAGAAGACCTCGCGTTTCACCTGGTCGGCCGACCGCCCGAGAAGCGTTGGCAGAATCGACACGCCATCCAGTCCGGCCGGGGCGGTGGCGCCGGCCACCTCGGCGAAAGTCGGCAACATGTCGGCGAAGTCGGAAACGAGCGGCGTCTCGCTCCCCGGCGCGATTCTGCCCGGCCAGCGGGCGATCATCGGTACGCGGATTCCACCCTCGTACAGCGAGAACTTCAGCCCACGGAGCGGCCCTGCGCTGTTGAAAAACTCGGGGTCCTGCCCGCCGGCAGTAATCGGCCCGTTATCGCTGGTAAATAGGACCAGCGTATTCTCGGCGATTCCCAGTTCATCGAGCAGGTCGAAAATGCGGCCCACGTCGCGGTCGAGCCGTGTGATCATGGCGGCCCGCACCGCCCGGGGTCTGTCTTGCGCACAATAGGTTCTGCTGCCGGGGAAAGGCTTCGGCTCCGGCCAGCGGCCGAGGTACTCGGCCAGGGCATCGTCGGGGACGACCATCTCGGCGTGGGGAATGGTAAACGCTCCGTAGAAGAAGAACGGCCGGTCGTGATGCCGGCGGATGAAGTCGAGCGCCTCGTCGGTCAGCAGATCGTGCGAATAGACCACGCGGTTGCCGTCGCGGTTTTCGGGGATGTCGACTCGCTGGTCGTTCCTCCAAAGATGGTCCGGGTAGTAGGTATGGGCGTGTGTCTGATCGAGATAGCCGAAGAACTCGTCCATTCCTTTCCGCCAGGGCGCGCCAGTGGTATCCTCTGCGCCCAGCCCCCACTTCCCCACGCCGCCGGTGACATAGCCCGCTTGCTTCAGCATCTCGGCAACCGTGAAATCCTCGGGCAGCAGCGGGCGCTTGCTATTGAAGCGGAGGCGGGCATGGCCGGTGTGCAACCCCGTGAAGAGCACGCAGCGCGAAGGCTGGCAGGAGGGCGCGCCGGAGTAATGCTGGGTGAAACGCATTCCTTCGGCCGCCATGCGGTCGATCCGCGGCGTTCGGATCAGCTCCTGACCGTAGCAGCCGAGGTCGCCGTAACCTAGGTCGTCCGCCAGGATATAAATGATGTTCGGCTTCACCGGCTCCGCAGCCACAGTGAACTGCTGGTGCAGCCCCGCAGCCGCGATCCCCAGAAGAAAGAGGATTGGTCGCATGTCAGGTCTCCCCAAAGGGCAGTCTTGTCCGCCGATTGCAGCGAGGTCCAAGTCGGCAGATCGGAACGATTATACCAATAGATGCGTCCAGATTCCAAGCGTATCGCCACGAACCTTGGCCAACGGGAAATTGCGGGGCGCCCCACGATCTGCCAATCACCTATTGTGTGTTATTGGTTCCTGGCCCTTTGCCCTTTCCCGCGGCTCCAGCAACTCCACCGTCCGTTCGGTTGCCCCAAGCTGCTGGCGAACGTGTTCTTGCGCGCGGCGCCCGACTTCGGCGGCCCAGGCGGGTTCTTCCAGGCAGCGGCGGACGAAAGCGGTCAACTCGGTGCGATTGGCAACGACCACGGCGGCGTCGCGGGCGAGCAGGGCGGCGACGATGTCGCGGAAGTTGCGGGTGTTGGGACCGAAGCTGACCGCCGCGCCGTAAGCGGCCGGTTCGATCATATTCTGCCCGCCACGACTGCCCAGGCTGCCGCCGACAAACGCAATGTGTGCCGTGCCCCACCACGCGCCCAACTCGCCTACCGTATCGACCAGCAGAACGCGGGCAGAGGATGGATTGTCACTATCGGCGGTTTCGGTCAGTTGACTACGGCGAATCCACTCGGTGCCCGACTGGTCGAGCAGCCGTCCGACCGCGTCGAATCGGTCGGGATGCCGCGGCACGAGCACTAGGCGCAGCCGGGGGTAGTGCGGGGCAAGCTCGCGGAACGCCTCCAGCGCCGCCTGCTCTTCGCCTTCCTGCGTGCTGCCGGCAAGGAAGACCACGTCGTCCGGGGCGAAGCCAGCCAGTTCGGCCAGGCGCCGGGTTGCCGGGTTGTTGCGGTCGGTCCGGGCACCGTCGTACTTCATGGAGCCGGTCACGTGGACCGTTTCCGGCCGCGCGCCCAGGGCCAGAAACCGCTCAGCGTAGGTCGCGTCCTGTACGGCCACCAGCTCAATGTGCTCGAACACGCGGCACAGCAGGAAACGGATCCGGCGGTAACCGCGAAAGCTATGCTCGCTCAGACGCCCGTTAATAACGGCCACCCGGGCGCCGCGGCGGTGCGCCGCCAGAATCAGGTTCGGCCACAGCTCCAACTCAGTCAGTACCAGCACGTTCGGGCGGACGCGGCGCATGGCCTCGGCCACCGCCCAGGTAAAATCGAGCGGGCAGTAGAAGACGTTGTGCTCCGGATACTTCTTTCGCGCAAGCTCGATTCCGGTGAGCGTGGTAGTGGAAATAACGCACTCACAGTCGGGGCGACGGCCGGCGATCGCGCGGAGCAGTGGCTGAAGCAGATTCACCTCGCCCACGCTGACCGCGTGCAGCCAAACGCAGGTGCGGTTACCCGTTCGCGGTGGCACGCGGCCGAGCAGTTTCTCGGCGTAGCCTTCCCGATACTTACCCTTCCGCCATGCCGCCCAGAGGAACCAGGGCAGCCCAGCCAGAATAAGCAGCAGGTAGAAGCCATTGAGGAGCAGACCGATTCCGGGCATTATCCCACGGCTTTCCGCTTACGCATGCAGCAGTTCTTGAACTTCTTCCCGCTTCCACAGGGGCAAGGGTCGTTCCGGCCGACGCGGGCCTGGCGGTGGCGGATGGGCTCGGGCTTGTGGTCCACCTGTGTGCCGTCGATGGCCGCCTGCTGTTGCTGCGCGATGGCGCCCGCGCCCGTGGCGTCGTCGTGGCGTGCCTCGGCCTCGGTCCAGGTAGAGCCGACGAATCCTTCGTCGAGTTGCTCCATTCGGAAGATCAAGTCGGTTACCCGCTCGCCCGTCGAGGTCCACATACCTTCAAACAACTTCATGCCCTCGCGCTTGTATTCGACCTTGGGATCGACCTGGGCATAGCCGCGCAGCCCGATACTGCTGCGAAGGTGGTCCATGGCCAGCAAGTGGTCCTTCCACGCGGTATCGAGAAGCTGCAAGACCAGCGCCCGCTCCATGCGGCGCATTTCGGGCCGGTATCGTTCCTCAACGGCGCCGTCGACTTCATTGCGCAGCTCCTGAGGTCCGAGGTCGCGCATCGTTTCGGCGGGCAGATCGCAGTGCAACTCGTCGTGGAGCCATTCGGCCAGCGACCGGAGCGCCCCGCCGCCGAAGGCCGCTCGCAAGTTGGGGGCATCGGGTTCGACTCCGTAAAGCGATTCATCCACACGTCGCTCGGCCTCGCGGATGACTTGGGCGGCTTGGGCGGCATGGTGGCGACTGTGTTCGATCAGCAGCGCGCGAATTTCGTCGCGCTGCTTACTCTTCAGATCGTCGAGGTTCAGTTCGACGTCGAACCGGCGGCGCGCCCAGTCGACCAACTGCTCGCGATCGTACCGCTTATGGCCGCCGGCGTCGCGCGTGGTGAAGTGGTACAGTCCGGCCATGACGGGATATTCGGCCTCTTTTTCGTCGTAGGCCCGGCGGGCACGGTCGCGCACGAGGTCCTTGAAGGCTTCCGGCTCCATGTCCTTGACTTCGTCGGGCGCCAGTTCAATGCCGAACTTCTGCCGCACCCAGGCGCAGGCCGTCTGCACGCCGAACGTCGGTTCGAGAAACCGCGCACCCGGCTGTAAGTCGACCCGCTCGACCGCCGCCTCGCCCTTCTGCTGCAGGAACTCACCCACTTCGTCGCGGCCAATCTTCTTCAGGTCGCGGTCCCGCAGGTTCAGCCGCCACCGGACGTTCGATCCCTTGGCCAGTGCGTCCCAGTTCCAGTCGCGCGGGTCTTCCTCATCGGGCAGATTCTCCTCGACCATCTCGAACACTTGCCCCTCGACCGACCGCTCCGCCTCGTCCTTCGCAAACCGCTCGGCCGACTCGTAGTCCATGCCGCGGAAGTCGCCTGCGTCGAGTTCGACGGACAATTCCTTGCCGGCCCAGCGAGCAAAGGTTTCGGTGCCGTAGTCCTTGGCGAGGAATTCATCGAGGTAATGATCGATCTGGTCGTCGATCATCTTGATGATGAGCTGCTTGCAGTTCGTGCCGTCGAGGATGGCCTGGCGGTATCCGTACACGCGTTTGCGCTGCTCGTCCATCACCTCGTCGTACTCGAGCAGGTTCTTGCGAATCTCGAAGTTGCGCTCCTCGACCTTCTTCTGGGCGCCCTCGATGCGACGCGAGACCATACGGCTTTCGATGGCCTCGCCCTCCTTCATTCCCAGGCGGGTAAGCACGTTCTTGACCCAATCGCCGGCAAAGATGCGCATCAGGTCGTCTTCGAGCGACAGGTAGAAGCGGGAGCTGCCGGGGTCGCCCTGCCGGCCGCACCGGCCGCGGAGCTGTAGGTCAATGCGCCGCGCCTCGTGCCGCTCGGTCCCGATGATGTGCAAGCCGCCCATGGCCGCCACCTTGCGGCCCTCGACCTTCATCTGTTCCCGCTGCTCGATTTCTGCCACCAGCGAGTCCCACTCGTCGGGCGGCACTTCGAGGCGCGTGGGATATTTGTCCTGAAGCTGTGCCCAGGCCATGGCCTCCGGGTTGCCGCCCAGGATGATGTCCGTTCCGCGCCCAGCCATGTTCGTGGCAATGGTAACTCCACCCAGCCGGCCGGCTTGCGCCACGATTTCCGCCTCGCGCTGGTGATGCTTCGCGTTCAGCACGGCGTGCGGAATGCCCCGCTGTTCGAGCAGTCGGGAAAGATGTTCACTCCGCTCGATGGACACCGTGCCCACCAGAATCGGCCGCCCGCGGCGATCAATCTCCTTGACCTTCTCGCGCGGAATCGTCTCGCGGCTCTTGCTCCCCTTGCGTTGGAACTCGATCGCGTTGTCGTCTTCCCGAACGATCTTTCCCCACAACTCCTCGCCGCCGTTGACACCGACGATGTCCCACTTGTTGATCCGCTCGATTTCCTCGGCCACCGCCTCGTATTTCTCGCGTTCGGAGCGATAGATGACGTCGGGATGGTTCAGCCGCTGAAGGGTTTTGTTCGGCGGAATGCTGATCACGTCAAGCTTGTATATCTTCCAGAACTCCGACGCTTCGGTCATGGCCGTTCCGGTCATTCCGCAGATCTTGTCGTACAGCTTGAAGAAGTTCTGCAGCGTGATGGTGGCCAGGGTCTGGTTTTCCTCCTTGATGCGCACACCCTCCTTGGCCTCAACCGCCTGGTGCAGCCCGTCGCTCCAGTTCCGGCCGGGCATCAGGCGCCCGGTGAACTCGTCGACGATGACGATCTCGCCGTCCTTGACCACGTAGTTGACGTCGCGCTTGTAGAGGTGGTGGGCCTTCAGTGAATTGTCGATCAGGTGCGGCCACTCCATGTTGCCCGCCGTATAGAAGCTCTCCACGCCGGCAAGCTGCTCCGCCGCTCGCACGCCCTCATCGGTCAGATGCGCGGAATGTTCCTTCTCGTTGACCTCGAAATGCAAGTCCTTGCGAAGCTGCCGGGCGATGCGGTCGGCCCGGGCGTAGCGGGTCACGTCGTCGTGGGCGGGCCCGGAGATGATCAGCGGGGTGCGGGCTTCGTCGATGAGGATGTTGTCGACCTCGTCGATGATTGCATAGTGCAATCGCCCCTGCACCTGCTGGCGGTCGCGCGGATACCGGTTATCGCCCCGGCGCGCGGGGCGCATGTTGTCGCGCAGGTAGTCGAAGCCGAACTCGTTGTTGGTGCCGTACGTGATGTCGCACTCGTACGCCCGCTGCCGCGCGCTGGCCTCCATGTTGCTCTGGATAGCGCCGACGGTCAGCCCGAGCGACATGTACAGGGGCCCCATCCATTCCATATCGCGCCGGGCGAGGTAGTCGTTCACCGTGACCACGTGCACTCCCTTGCCCTCCAGGGCATTCAGGTAGGCCGGGAGCGTGGCGACGAGCGTCTTGCCTTCGCCCGTGATCATTTCGGCAATAGTTCCTCGATGGAGAACCATTCCACCCATAAGCTGCACATCGTAATGGCGCATGCCCAGCACGCGGCGGCTAGCTTCGCGGCAAACGGCAAACGCCTCAACTAATAGGTCGTCGACCGTTTCGCCGGCGGCCAGGCGGCTGCGGAACCGATCGGTCTGCTCGCGCAGCTCCGCGTCGGTCATCGCCTGGTACTTCGGCTCCAGAACATTGATGGCGGCAACGGTGGGCTCGAGCTTCTTCAAATACCGGGCGTTTGAAGAGCCGAACAACCCGGTCAGCCCGCGTTCCAGCCCCCGAGCGATCCCGCCAGCGAAGTCGCTGAGAACTTCCCAAATCCTCGAAATTATCTCATCCATGGCTAATACGGTCTCTCATCCCGTTGGTAACAATACAGTGTAGGTAGACATGCAAGTTGCGTCAAGCATGGAACTTGCAGCCATGTGAGGTACTCGGGACCACAGGCACATCCCGACTTCCCGCTGCCCGCATCTTTTTGACTCCACTGGGTTCACGAACTGGTGCATTACAGCTACAATGAGTTTCAAATATGCCGTCAAGCCGACTTCAAAATGCCCTGGAAGAGGGGACGGAATGAGCCATACCGAGCTTTTCGCGGCTGAACCCCATGCGAAGGTGATTCGCAGCTTCTGCCAGCGTCACGATCACTTGGCCCCAGCGGCCACCGCAATCTTTTGGCATGCCAGCCATGCCGAAAGCCCGGAAACCCTGCTCGACGCGGCTCTGCCACACGTTGCCCGCGCTGCGGGGGCCGAGACGGTGGCGGTTGCCGCCATTGCCGAGGGAGCAAAGCAAAGAATCGCAGAATCGGGCAGGTCCGAGGGCTTGCCGTGGGACTTGGTCGCCGAGGTACTCGATAGCGAGAAGGGCGCCACCGCCGGCAACTGGGCCGCTGTGCCATTGGCTCCCCGCGCCGCAGGCGGACACGTGTTGGCAGCGGGGGCAGGGCAATCGGCCGACGTCAACCGGGTGTTGGCCACAATTGCGGCGCTGGCGCCCGTTGTCAACGACGCGATCGGCGTCGTCCGACGGCAAATGGTTCAACGGAGCCGCATCGGGCAACTCGAAACGATCCTGGAGATTGCCAATCAGTGGAATCAAACCCGCGAACTCGGCCCCCTGCTGGAGCAGATGGCACAGGCCGCCACGAGGCTGTTCGCCGCGGAGCGGGCAAGCATTTTTCTGTGGAACCGGCCTGCCCACGAGTTGATTGGCCGGCCGGCGCTCGGTGTTGAGGGTGGCGAGCTGCGCGTGCCCGACGACCGCGGTGTCGTGGGCCGCGTGCTGCAAACCGGCCGCCCGCTGAGGGTCGACGTCGCCCGTGAACCGGACGCGGTCGACCGCCAGGTCGACGAGCGAACTGGGTATCGGACACGCACGTTGCTGTGCGTTCCCCTTCGCGGCTCACGGGGCGATTTGTTCGGGGCGTTTGAGTTGCTCAACAAGCGATCGGGCAGTTTCACGGCCGATGACGAGGCCGGCCTGACCGAACTAGCCGCCCACGCCTCCGTTGCCTTGGAGAATACCCGCGACCGGGAACGCCTGCTGCTGGCCAACCGCCAGATAACCGAGCAGGCGGCGGCCGACGTGCAGTTCATTGGCCAAAGCCCTGCGATCGACGCACTCCGCTCCATCGTCGCACGCGTGGCCGATACCGATCTGGCCGTGCTCATTCTAGGAGAAAACGGGACGGGGAAAGAGGTGGTAGCCCGATCCGTCCATTATGGCAGCCGGCGCCGGCGGCAGCCGTTCATCGCGGTCAACTGCGCGGCCATTCCCGACCAGTTGGCCGAAAGTGAGTTGTTCGGGCACGAGAAGGGCGCATTCACCGACGCCCACGAGGCCAGGGCCGGCAAGTTCGAGTTGGCCAGCGGCGGCACCCTGTTGTTGGACGAGATTGGAGAGCTGAGCCTCAGCGGCCAGGCTAAGCTTCTGCGCATCCTGGAAGAACGGACCCTTGTCCGAGTGGGCGGCTCGCGTCCCATACACACCGATGCCCGCGTGCTGGCCGCTACGAACCAGAACTTGGCCGACATGGTCCGTGCCAAGCGTTTCCGCGAGGACCTATACTTCCGGTTGAACGTGGTGACCATTGAACTGCCGCCGCTGCGGGAGCGGCGGGGCGACGTCTTGCTGCTGGCCGAGCATTTCCTGGCCGACTTCTGCCGCCGCGCCCGCAGACCCACCCCCGAGTTCACGCCCGAGGCTCGGGCTCGCCTGGAGAATCATCCTTGGCCGGGCAACGTGCGGGAACTGCGCAATCTCATGGAGCGAATTGCGTATTTGTCATCGGGCAACCAGGTTGACGTGGATGAATTGGCGTTCACGCTTTCGCCTCGTGGCCGCGACGATGCACCCGTGGACGCTAGCTTGCCACTTGCGGAGGCAACGACGCTATTCCAGACGAGTTACATCCAGAAGGCAATTGAGTTAGCCGGCGGCAATATGAGCCGTGCCGCCGACCAGCTTGGCCTGCACCGGTCGAACTTGTACCGAAAGATGCATCAGCTTGGCATGGAGCCACAAGGATGATTTCTGCCCCCCCTTGTCTTCAATGCCGCAAAGAGTGATACTGCCATTTCCACTCGCGACGGTCGAGGACCGCGGTGGGTTGGTGCCTGCGTCGTGACACACCGGGGAGTCCGTTCCCATAATGGGCGAGCGGCCCTCTTGCGGTCGGGCGGAAGTCGTGTATCATGGTTGGACCGTCGGGAGTGCCCCGTCGCGATACCCCCTTAGCTCAATCGGTAGAGCATCTGACTCTTAATCAGAGGGTTGTAGGTTCAAGTCCTACAGGGGGTACCTTAAAGCCTTGCGTGGCAATGAGTTACACAGGGCTTTCTTCGTAGGCTGGGGCTGCCGAAAGTGCGGCGCTACGCTGGCGCTATGTTTTGAAGTAGGCGGCTTTCGCGAACTGCATTGTCTTGACGGTTGCGACCGCATTGTTCGGTGTTGGCAAGCCCGGATTATTCACGATAGGTAGGGTGGGTCAAACAAGCCGCTCCTTTGGTGGGTCATCGGTCGCGAGTGCGGGCGTGCATCCAGGTGGCGGGCTATGAATCAGCTTGGTTGCGGCTTGTGCGGACCCACCAACGATCCACGCGACCTTGACCCACCCTACGTATATGAATAATCCGGGCAAGAGTGGACTATATTTGGACGATCGAAACGCGTCTGTCGAAATCTCGTTCCTGGGAGGCGCCGGTTCAATCGGTGCTTCCTGCGCGCTGGTGCGTGCGGCCGGGGCGGCCTTCCTCGTCGATTGCGGGGTCCGCTACGGCGGGCCGAGCCCCCTGCCCGACCTGGCCTCGCTGGCCGATACGCGGCTGGACGCGATCCTGTTGACGCACGCCCATATGGACCACAGCGGCGGGCTGCCGGTGGTGGCCGAGGCCGCCCTGGGCGCGCCGGTGCTGGCCACGCCGCCGACGATCGATCTGGTGGGCATCCTCCTGCGCGACTCGCTCCGGCTGATGAACGCGCCCGACCGCGAAGCGGAAGTGCCGCTGTACACCGAATCGCAAGTCGACCGGCTGCTGCAGTCGATGACGCCGGTGCGGTACCACCAGCCGATGCGCGTGGGCGAGGTCGAAATCCGCTGGCTGCCGGCGTCGCATATCCTGGGTGCGGCGATGATCCTGATGACCACCCCCGCCGGCACCGTCCTGTTCACCGGCGATTACAGCGTCTCGGCCCAACATACGGTACCGGCCCTCGGGCGGCCGGACTTCCGGGCCGACCTGGTCGTCAGCGAATCGACCTACGGCGAGCGGTTGCACGAAGACCGCAAGGTGGCCGAAGAGCGGCTGCTCGGGCAGGTCCGCGAGGTGGTCGAAGGCGGCGGCCGGGTACTCATTCCCGCTTTCGCCGTGGGACGGGCCCAGGAAGTGCTGCTGATCCTCAAGCGGGCCATGCGCAACGGGAGCATGCCGGAAACGCCGGTGTTCGTCGACGGGATGGTGCGGGCCGTGTGCGACGTCTACCGGCGGCACGAACCGTATGTCTCAAGGCAACTCCTCCACGAGATCCGCCGGACGCCCCACCCGTTCTACACCGACTCGATCCAGCCGGTTCTGCGGCATGAAGACCGCGCCCGCGTGCTCCAAACGTCGCCCTGCGTCATCGTTGCCTCCAGCGGCATGCTCTCCGGCGGGCCGTCTGCGGGCTATTGCCGGGAATTGGCAAAGAATGCGGCCGACGCCGTGCTGCTGACCGGCTACCAGGACGAGGAATCGCCGGGCCGGGCCTTGCTGGACCTGGCCCGCTCCGAGGGCCCGAAAGAGCTGCGGTTGGGCCAGACGACCGTACCGGTGGCCTGCCGGTTCGGTACCTACGGCCTGTCGGCCCACGCCGACCGTATGCAGATGGTCTCCCTGGTCGAGGCCACCGCGCCGCGGACGGTCGTGCTCGTCCACGGGGACGACGGGGCCAAGGAGTCGCTCGCCCGCAGCCTGCGATGCGATGACGTCGTCCGGGCCGGCGATGGGCAGACGATCGTGCGCAGCTATCGGCCGCGCAGCGCCAGCCGGGGCCGGGCTGGAACCCCGCCGGTACCCGGTGCGGCCGAATTGGACCTCGACCGCGCCCGGAACCTGCTGGGACCGGCAGGTGAGGCGCCGGTGCGGGCAGCCGCGGTGGCCGAGGCCTGGTTCGGACAACCGGTCGATCGGACTACGGCCGAGCAACTGGCGCGGGTGCTGGAAGCCGCGGGCCTGGTCCGCCGCGACGACCATCGCCGCGACCGCCTGTGGGTCTTGGGCATTCACGAGAGCGGATTGTTCCCGGAGGAGGCGCAACGGGAAGAGCAGTTGAAGCAGGCCAATCCCAAGGGGCGGCTGTTGGAGTTCTGTTCACGCATGCGGATCGATCCGCCGGTGACCGACATCGAAACGCAAGGGGCCTTCTACGAGGCCCGGATGTCGCTCGACCATGGCGGGCGGCGGCTGGACAGCGGGCCCTTGCAGGCGGCCTCGAAGAAGGCGGCCGAACAGATGGCCGCTGCGGCACTGCTCGCCGCCATCGCACGCGAAAAGGACAGTGACGAGACCCGGCGCGTGGCCGACGACGACGCGGCGCGCTTGCAGGCGGCTAATCCGAAGGGAAGGCTCCTGGAGTGGTGCGCGCAATCGAAGAATCCGCAGCCGGATTTTCAGCGGGACGCCTCGGCCGACGGATACCGCATCCGCGCGGTGTTGCCGATCGATGGCCGGGAACCAATTGCAACGGCGTGGTACGTGTCCGCCAAACTGAAACTCGCCGAGCATGCGGCGGCCGAGGAAGTGCTCGGACAGTTGCCGAAAGAACCGGCGGTGAGGACGCCGCAGGCCGCCCCGCCGGCGCCGACGCCGACGCCGACGCACTCTTCGCCCGAGACATGGCCGCAACGGAACCCGGTGGGGGCCTTGAACGAACTCCGGCAGGCGGGCGTGCTGGAGTCGGCCGGCTACGAACTTTTGGAGCAAACCGGCCCCAGCCACCAGCCGACGTTTGTCATGGTTGCGTGGGCCAAACTCCCGGACGGCCGAAGCTTTCAGTCCGAGCCGGCCGTCGCGCCCTCGAAGAAGGCCGCACAAGCCGCCTCGGCCGACCGCCTGCTCGGCCGGCTGGCCGAAGACGGGCTGACGCGATGGTGACGGCCCCAACCAGACAGGCCCGGGGCAGTCGCGACCAGCGCGGAGACTGACGTTTCCTCCAGGTCAGCGAAGCCAAACTCCTTCCGGTCCGGGTCTCCCTTCCGGGACCAATTCGATTCCATGACTCGTCATCCCGGCATCGCTGAAACCGGGGCATTAGGCTAGCCCGGATTATTCGTACACGTAGGATGGGTCAAGGTCGCGTGGATCATTGGTGGGGCTGCACAAGCCGCAACCAAGCTGATTCACAGCCCGCGACCTAGAAGCGCACCGGATGCAGCGACCGATGCCCCACCAAAGAAGCGGCTTGTTTGACCCACCCTGCCTATCGTGAATGATCCGGGCTAGAACTTCAGCAGCGGCTTTTCCGGGTATTCGCCGCGGCGGCCGTGAACGGTGGAATCGAGCTTTCCTTCGTCAAACGCGTCGGTTCCCAACATCTTCCAACGAATGCTGCCGGCGGCGTTGGTGAGCAAGAGATGTTGTGCCGCGGCATCGTACTGGATTGTCATGAAGATGTCGTAGACGACGTGTGCCACAAGAGGAACCTGGATTTCGTCGTGGAAGTGCAGTTCCAGCGATTCGCCTGCTTCGAGCGCACGCAGGGAGATGGGCGTCTTCCCCTCCGTTTCGTTCACGATTCCCACGGCGCGCACCCACAGCCGGTCGGGATCGCCGTCGTCGCGGCGAAAACGGATCGCCTCGAACCGGACTTCCACGCCTTGTTCGTTCGGTGTCCTTCGCAACGTGTTGATGCCCAGTGCGGTGGCCTTCTGATCCTCACCCGCAAACAGAAAGAAGGTCGGAATGCCGCCCTGATCGTCCGTGAGCACGAAGGTCACCTGTTGCTCACCATTGGTGAAAAGCGCTCGGTTAGGCTCGATTTCGTCCAGAATCGCCTCAGGAGGCGTGGTATCGAGGGGCCGCGTTACTCGCCACGCGAAGAAGACGCACCCGGCCAGCATGAGCAAAGCTACGGCAATCAGGTATCGTCGCCAGGTCGGGCGTGACTCGAGGGTAGCATTCATTGCCGGAAAGCACTCCGCCGTGTTCCATAAACGGTTACTTGTCGGTGGCAGACAGCACGGCAAGATGCGCCTGGCAGCACGCAGCGACCCAATGATCCAGCGCCTCCCGAGCCTGCTCCACGTCCCCTTCCTTTAACAACGCACGCACTTGGGCCTCCAGCCGGCGCTGGCTGCTGAAAGTGAACTCCTCGATAGGCTCCCACTGCCGGTAATCGCCGAGCGATCGCCGGCCGGCCATGTCCACGTCGCCATTGAGGAGCACCTGTGGTGTTCGCACTCCGCCCATAAACAGTGGGAACGCCAGGGAGCGTGCAGGCATGGCAATCCATGCGACCGACAAGAAGTCCGGGTGATCGCGGCTGACTTCCACCGACATGCCGGAGATCGACTGCGGAAAACAGGTCGACTCGTCGCGCGACACATTATGGAAGGCCGCGAAGCCGATCGGCTCCGGCAGCTCCTGCATCCTTGTAATGGCCGCTCCACGGTTGGCGCTGAAGTAGACCTTCTGATCGTGATACTGGTGCTCGACCCGCGTGGAGTTGCTGCTGATCTCGAGAATGGCGCCGCTGCGGTCGACGAAGAGCCAATGCGTGCCCCACGTGCCGCCGGCGCAGTTGCCATCGCCGACGAACTGCTCGATGATCGCCAGCGCCTCCTGGCAGTTGGATGCCTTCTCGGCAATGTAACGCAGAAGAGCGGTGTTCATCCAGCCTCGATACCGCGGGTTGTCCTCCCGCAGGCCGCCGACGTCCGCCGATCCCGCCAGGCCCTTTTCGTTGACCATCATCATGGCGGCAATCACGCTCGCATCGCTGACCGCAATGAACTTGTTGATTCCCGGCCGGTCGCTGGCGATGACAAAGGCGCACTGACTTTTCGGAGCGTTGTCCCGGTTCTTATGAAAAAAGATCCTGCCGTCCTCGGTGTACCGGGGCGATACGGCGAAGGACGTGCAATCCTCTCCTTGCCAGATTGCGCGGTAGACGCTGGCGACAAACGAGAGGTAAAGCTCCGGTTCGACGCCTGCCGCTTCGGCGACCGCGTGCGTTTCCTCGATCCAGTGCGGTGCCAGTTCTCGGGCCAACGCGACGAACTTCTCCGAGCGCCGGAGAAGCTCGGCCCGGGTAAGGCCCACATTCTCGGCCGGCGCGAGGTAATACTCTTCCAGGTCGTTCTCAATCGCCCGCGCGTTCAGGGTGCCCCATCTCTGCCCGATTTGCGCCGGGCTGCCCGCCAGTTCAACGCTCTCCAGCGCCGGGGCAATCGGTGTCCCTTGTTCGCTCGCGGGGGTCAACTCGGGTACACCAACACAGGTCACTCGAAGGCTGTCAAAGCGGGTGACGTCGCCCGTGGTATTCTGCCCGGTGAGGATCAGGAACGCACGGCGGGCGCCGGCCTCGAACTCAAATGACAGCTCACACCACTGGTCGGGAACCGGGATGAACTCGGACCGGGCCGCATACGAAGAAGAGCCCCCGCGGCCTCCCTGAAACGACACGGCGGCACAGCCCAGCCAGTCGCCGGTGTTCGAGGCGTGCCGATAGGCATGGACCGACACTCGATAGCGTAAGCCGGGCGTGGTGTTCAAGGGCAAGAATACCTGGGCATTGGCGCCCTGATCGGTCAACTTCAGACACGCCGAACCCTGGTGGACAATGTCCGTAGCCGCTTCTGCGAGACAGGCATTCGCCTCCCACGCGGGGACAGTATCTGCTTCCAAAGGGTCGGCGAATACTAAGACCTCGAACTGCTGCTGCTTGCACAGACCATCGGTTGCCGCCAGCACTACAACCAATCCGGCCAAGGTCAAGGTCGCGAGCTGGCAAGCCCTCGCTCCCGCCAGAGATTGTTTTGGACAACGGTATGGAAGGGTTCTCGTCTTCATGAAAGTCATACCTATATTTGGCGGATTATGATACGAATGCCTTTCGCACTGGAGCCGGTGTCAGTCCTGCGCCAGTTTGTGCAGAAAACGGAGGCCGTCGATTCCCTCCGCAGCGCCCGGCACACGTTGAACCTCACGGCGAACTTGTCCGGAACGAATCAGGGCGTGAAGGACATCGTAGACGGGATCGTAGCGGACTTTGGGCGGCGGACTGGGTGAAAGCTGCTCCACGACCTTGAGCAATGTTCCTACATGCAGCGACTTGCCCTCGGAGAGGGCCGCGAGGATTGCTTCGCGGGCCTGCCCACGGTCCACGTCGTCCACGATGGCCTCCGTTGCCGGGCCCATGGGTGACACACTGAGCCTGTCCTTGGTGAGAGTGAAAGAGGAACAGGGCGGCACCCACGTCCACCAGCGCACGGAGGGCGGAAAACCCTCGGGCGAACTGGCCACGTAAGCGCCCTCGTCGTCCATGCCCACACAAGCCGGCATGTTCCAGCGGGCGCCGTAGACGCCCTCAGGGTGATGAGGCGACACGAAGAGCCCCACCACTTCAGAGGGCATCTCAACAAACGCCGTCGCAATGGCCTTTTCCGGACCGCCGGTCCGCTGCAAGGCGTCTTCGATCAGGTGGGCCATCACATCACTGATATGAACCGAGCGACCGTCCTCGAGCGTGGGATAACTGCCGATCGGTTGGCCACTGACGGCATGATAGACATGGCCTTCGCGGGCAAGGCGGCTCGGGATCTCCGTGCGGCTGGGATGGTCCTGCCAGACGCCGGCACTCCCGTTGGCAACGTAGGCTACGGAATCGAAGCAAGCGACAAAAGGATGGGCCCACTCAGCGTTGCCTCCCGACTTTGAGCGGGAATGAGCCACGCCCACGCACCCCGGTAGCGCCTCCGCATCCGTCTTCTCGCGGAGGTCCGCCATGAGCCCCACGACCTTGCGCCAGTGCAGACTGTCCGGCTCAACCACCGCCATACCTGCATAGTAGCCTCCCGCCAGCCCTTCTTGTCGCTCGATCATCTCCATAACCACGGGCGCGGCAAGTCGCAAACCTGCATATCCGGCAATCACACACACGATGGCACCTCCGTCCAGTTCGGATGACATTGGGAAAGGGTTTGTACGACCGTCTCCCACCCCACGTGAACCATGTGGTCTAATCGACCGGCTTGGCCTGGCGACTCAGCCAAGCGATCGCCGCGTCGTCGAGCCGTTCATGCCCACCCTCGAAAATCGTGACCCGGGCTTTGCCTGCGGTACGTCGCAGGTGGATGGCGCGGGAGTAGTCTTCATCCGGCTGAAGGTCGGAAGGGAGCGGCTCCTTCAGCCGGCCGTCGGGGCGGCTGAGTTGCTCGATTTCCTCCGGGCTGACTTCCGGCAACCCTTGCGCGCGGGCGACCAGATTGAAGGCGTCGAGCGTGTGGTGGATTGGTACCGACCCGGTGTGGCCATCGTGGATGCCGGCGGCCAGGTCCAGCGGTACGTCCACCGCTCCGGCAATCCAGGTATTGGGCGACCGCGCGCGGTATTGTTCGTCGACTTCGGGGCTGTCACCGGGGGCGCCGCCGCAACACGCGCGGAGCATCGCGCCGTACCGGGTCTCGGCATGCATGGCATGCCATGCCGCCAGATCGCTGATTCCCACCCAAGCACTCACACCTGCCCAAAGCTGCGGATGACGCCCGGCCATCAGCATTGCCATGTGTCCGCCGCCGGAGGATCCGGTAAGGTAGATGCGCCGCGCGTCGACAGGGTAGTGGCGGCGGGTCCACGCGACGGCGTCGAGGATGTCCTGCT
This sequence comes from Thermoguttaceae bacterium, assembly GCA_034005525.1. Taxonomy (GTDB): domain Bacteria; phylum Planctomycetota; class Planctomycetia; order Pirellulales; family Thermoguttaceae; genus PWXP01. The sequence continues at coordinate 22,014 of JAVEUP010000081.1, forward strand.
GGGCCAAGAGTGACCCGCAGGCCTCAGGCCGGTTATTGACGCCGCGAAAATGGGGGAACAGGTAAATCCAACCTCGTTGTTGGGCCGCTTTCTCAAGCCCCTTGTGCCTCTGCTCCATTCCGCCGCTCCAGGAATGCAGCGCCACAAGCAAAGGCACCGGCGGACCGGCTGCGTCGAATGGTTCCGGCAGGATGAGCCACGCCGGCTGCTGGGTACCATCGGCCGAACTGACAAACGTGATTTGCCGTCGTTGCGACTCGTCGGCCCCCACCGACGCTGCGCCGGCCGCCAAGACAACCAGCGCCAAGGCGACTGATAGGCAGCGACGAGCATGATGGCTCATGAAAAAAGCGTTCTGGTCAGGCATCGGCATACCTCGTTCGTTGTTCAATGTTCGTTGTTCACGATTCACGTGACCGCCTGTCATCTCAGGCTCTGCACATCCCCCTATTCTCGTTGGTATGGGCGCCCATAGCAAGACCCTGGTCACTATCCTCGGCCGGATGCCCGATACTCCCCCCCAAGACTCGCAGCCCGCCGGCCATCAGGGCACAAGGTGGCGAAAAGTCCCCCTTGCCGAGCCGGACGCGGGCGACGATAATCCAGGGGCCCCAATTCTGGCCGACGGCTGCTGGTTTTTCAGCCGCGGGCGAGGTGCTGGTTCCCGATTGGCAGCGGAGACCCGAACAGACGCTTCATTCCAACTGCCACCCAAAATTTTGGAGAACTTATTGTGTCAGCCTTTCCCGATGTTTCGCGAATCAAGTTTGAAGGTCCCGATTCGAAGAACCCTCTGAGTTTCCGCCATTACGACGAAAACGAGGTCGTCGAAGGCAAGACGATGAAGGAACAGTTCCGCTTCAGTGTGGCCTATTGGCACACGATGCGGGGCACGGGCGCCGATCCGTTCGGGCCCGGCACCATGGTGCGTCCGTGGGAGGGGCCGGAGGACACCGTTGAAAACGCCGTCAACCGCGTGCGCGTAGCGTTCGAGTTCATCGAGAAGCTCGGCGCCCCATTCTTCTGCTTCCACGACCGCGACGTCGCCCCCGAGGCCAAGACCCTGGCCGAAACCAACAAGAACCTTGACGCGGTGGTCAAGGCCATCAAGGAGGAGATGCACCGGACGGGCGTCAAGCTGCTCTGGGGTACGGCCAACCTGTTCAGCAACCCGCGATACATGCACGGAGCGGCGACAAGCTGCAACGCCGATGCCTTCGCCCACGCCGCGGCCCAGGTCAAGAAGGCACTGGAAGTGACCAAGGAATTGGGCGGCGACGGCTACGTGTTCTGGGGCGGGCGCGAGGGTTACCAAACCTGGTGGAATACCGACATGAAGCGAGAGCTGGATCACCTGGCCGCGTTCATGCACATGGCAGTCGATTACGCCAAGGAGATCGGCTTCACCGGCCAGTTCTTCTTCGAGCCCAAGCCCAAGGAGCCGACCAAGCACCAGTACGACTTCGACGCGGCGGCATGCATCAATTTCCTCCGCGCGTACGATCTGGCCGACCACGTGAAGCTGAACATCGAAACGAACCATGCCACGCTGGCAGGGCACAACGTGGAGCATGAACTCGACTACGCCGGTTACCAGGGCTTCCTCGGCTCCGTCGACGCTAACACGGGCGACCTGCTGCTGGGCTGGGACACCGATCAGTTCCCCACCGACGTGTACCTCGCCACGAAGATCATGCTGGCGTTCCTGAAGTATGGCGGACTCGCCCCCGGCGGGGTCAACTTCGACGCCAAGGTGCGGCGCGAAAGCTTCGAACCGGTCGATTTGTTCCACTCGCACATCGGCGGAATGGACTGTTTCGCCAAGGGGCTGAAAATCGCCGCGCAGATCCGCGCCGAGGGTGAACTCGCCCGCATGGTCGAGCAGCGGTATGCGTCTTGGAACGCAGGGATTGGCGCGGAAATCGAAGCCGGGAAGCATAGCTTCAAGTCGCTCGAAAAGTATATGCTCGAAAAGGGCGACGCCGAACCGAACAGGTCCGGTCGCCAGGAGCTGTTCGAGAATGTTGTCAACCGTTACATCTTCTAGGGAGAACAACTATGTCCGAATCGAACCAAGAATCCAATGTAACCCGAAGGCAGTTCCTCGGGCGCAGCGGCTCCGTTGCCGCCGGCGCAGTGGTGATGGCCGGCGCTCTGCCTGCCGTCCACGCCGCCGAAGACAACACCATCCGCCTGGCACTGCTCGGATGCGGAGGCCGGGGCAACGGTGCGGTTGGCAACGCACTGAAGACCGAGAACCAGGGTCCGATCTGCCTGTACGCGATGGCCGACGTCGATGAAGGAGCCCTGACCCGCTCGCACAGCGCCTTGTCGCGGCAATTCGAAGGCAAGATTGACGTTCCCGACGATCGGAGGTTCGTCGGCTTCGACGCCTATAAGAAGGCTATCGACCTCTTGCGCCCGGGCGACGTGGCCATGTGTACCACCCGCGCCTACATTCGCCCGCTACACGTCGAGTACGCCGTAGCGAAAGGCATTAACGTGTTCATGGAGAAGCCGTTCGCCCCCGATCCCGGCGGGCTCCATCGGATGCTCCGGGCAGGCGAAGAGTCGGAGAAGAAGGGCTTGAAGGTCGCCGCCGGCCTCCAATGCCGGCATTCACCTGCCCGGGCCTCGCTGATCGATAAGATCAATAGCGGCGAAATGGGCGAGTTGCAGTACATTCGGGCTAATCGACTGACCGGTCGCGGTTGGTTGGGCGATATGGGCGAGAAAGCCAACGACTTGATGGCGCAACTTCAGTTCGGCAGAAGCCGCCTGTTCTGGATCGGCTCCGGCCAGATGGTCGACAACCTCATCCACCAGATTGACGAGTGCTGCTGGCTCATGGACGCCTGGCCGGTCACCTGCCACGGGATGGGTGGCCGCGAGGTCGGAAGCCAGGACCGGGGCCAAAACATCGACACGTATTCGATGGAATTCACCTTCCCGGACGGCAGGAAAGCGTTCTGCGGGTTCCGCCGCGCTCAGGGTGGATATACCGAGTTCGCCACGTTCGTCCACTGCACGAAGAAGGCCGGACAGTTTTCCGGCAATGTCCACGCGGCCACGGTCCATATTTTCAACGACCAGCGGATCGCCACCGACAACATTGCCTGGTCGCCCGAGCCCGACGCCCACAGCCCGTGGGACTACCAGTGGATCGACTTCATCGACGCCATTCGAAACGACAAGCCCTTCAATCAGGCGAAGCGGGCGGTGTACGCCGATTACGCGTCGCTGATGGGCCGCGCAGCCGCCCACTACAACCGTATTGTGACCTGGGACGAGGTGGTCAACTCGCAATTCGAGTTCTGCGATTACCTCGACGACTTGAACTACGACAGCCGCGCCCCCGTACAGGCCGGCGAGGACGGTTACTTCCCCGCGCCGGTCGCCGGTGAGTGGACGGAGCTATAAGCCCAGGACTTTGCCAACCAACAGGCGAGCAGGGGCCGTCAGGCCCCTGCTTCTGCTATCGATACCGATAGCGTTACAGAATGCACCTCTTGGGATGTTCCCGAGACCCGCACACGTTTACTCGATGAGAAGGAGAAGAATCATGAAGGGTAGAGACGCATGGCTGATCATGATCTTGTGACTGGGCTGCGAAAGCGGACCTGGTCCGCGGTCCGGAGTGGCTCCGGGCTCCGCCGAGTGACGAGATCAAGCGATGTGACGCCGGTTCGAAGCGTTGGTTTTACGCTGGTCGAGTTGCTCGTGGTGATCGCGATCATCGGAATCCTGATCGCGTTGCTGTTGCCTGCGGTCCAAGCGGCCCGCGAAGCCGCCCGCCGGATCCAATGCACGAACAACCTGAAACAGATCTCACTGGCCGCGCACCTTTACCACGACGCGGCCCGCCGGTTTCCACCGGCCTACCTCTCCGGCTGGAACTTCTCCACGCCGAGCCCCCGGAAACGGGGCATTAGTCTCTTCGTCCACCTCTTGCCCTACCTGGAGATGAAGAATCTCTATGATCGATGGCCGTTTGAAGACCCGGACCTGGCGTTCGTCGGGGACAAGGAATCTTTGGCGGCCCAAGGGCCGAACCTGCTTTGCCCCTCCGAACCGGAAAGCGACAACCCGCTGGACTATGGATCGAAGCACGTGCAAGGCATCGTGCAACCTCCGCGCCACATGAAGGTGACCAGCTACTGCGGGAACGCCGGGACCCGATCGTACCATCCCCAGTCGGGCTTCCTCAAGACGGACGGGGTCTTCTTCATGGCCGGCCCCGACTCCATGCCGCAGCCGAATCAGCAGCCCGTCCGGATTGCCGACATTACCGACGGCACGAGCAATACTCTGTTCTTCGGTGAACGGAGCCGAACGGATCGAAACTACGACACGTTCGCGGCGCAAGGCTGGGATTGGGAGTTCCGCTATTATGGAAACTGGTGCGGCGCCAGCCCCCTGGTGGTTGCCCACGTCACGCTCAGCAGCTATTCCCCCATCAATTATCGCCTGCCGTTCAGCTATGAGACTCGTGGTGGCGCAAGTCCGCCTGCCGGCAGCGCTGCCGACTTCAAGTATTACATCGACCGGCGGGTGTGCGCTTATGGCAGCAACCATCCGGGCGGTGCGACCATCTCGCTGGCCGACGGCTCCGTGCGTTTTTTCTCCGAGACTATCCCGCTGCACATCCTGCAAGCCCTCAGCACGCGGGCAGGCGGCGAACCGGAGGTGGCCCCCCCATGAGAAGGTCGCTGCAATCTACATCCAGCGCCCTGCTCTCGGGCCGCGGGCAGCGTGCTGAACGATCCGTGTGGCCAATATGGCTGATCGCCGTCCTGGCGATGCTCTGCGGCTGCGGGCCCAACTCGCTGCCCGCGACCGTCGAAGGGACTCTCCGCGTGCGCGGCCAGCCGCTGGACAACTGCCTGGTCGTCTTCCTGTCCGAGTCGGTCGAAGACGTTCAATCGGCACGTTCTTCCGGGGTCACCGACGAGCAGGGCCGGTATCGGCTGCGTTCGGACGATCTGCGCGACGGCGCCGCCGTGGGTTCCCATCGCGTGATTGTAGAAGACCTGTCAGTTGCGAGCGGTGTCCATCGGCGGGACCATGGCGAGGTGGATGCGGAGCATCCGGAGGTGATTTCCCGGCCGCCGGTTCGACGTTCCCGGGTGCCGGACACGTACGGCTCCACGGCGCGCACACCGCTGCGCCGGGAAGTCGCGCCGGGGCATCAGGTGATCGACCTGGAACTCAACTGATCGAGCGAAAGGGCTTCGTGAAGCGCGGGGGCCTCGGCTCCCGCGCTTTCGAGGCCATGCGATTTGAAAAAGACCATGTTCGCGAGAACTACTCATGGCCAGAAACACACTTTCCGTTACCGCGATCGTGCTCCTTGCCATCGTTTCCTGCGGATGCCGCGAGCACCCCGCCGGTCCCGGCCAACCGGTCACGCTGCGGGTGGGGCACGTGGCACATGACCATCACCTGGCGCTCTACGTGGCGCTGGACAACGCCGAAGCGTACGCCGCCCGGACGGGCATTTCCGTCAGGAAGGTCCGCGACCGCGAGTTCTACGAGTTGCTCGACGGGGGACGCCACGTGGCCAACCTGCACGTCATTCAAGTAGGAGGCGGGGCCAGAATGCCGACCGCACTGGCCCAGGGGATCATCGACGTCGGGCTGGGCGGCACGGCGCCGGTGCTTGCCGCCTGCGACCGGGGCGCGCCGGTGAAGCTCATCGCGCCGCTCCACTCGAAGGGCAACATGCTGGTCGTCCGGCCCGATCTGCCGGTGCAGAGTTGGCAGGAGTTCGTCACCCTGGTCCGGAACTCGGAGACTTCTTTCCGCATGGGTTACAAGAGCCCGATGGCGGTGGCCAAGCTGCTGCTGGAAGACGCGCTGCGGTACGAGGGAATTGCGTTCGGCGGCGGCCCAACCGACGCCGGCGTCCGCGTGAATATGATCAACGTCAAGGAGGACGGTAATCTGAACGTGTCTCTCTCGCAAGGCCTGATCGACGGCTACGTCGGCAACAATCCCTTCCCGGCAATCGGCGTGGAAAAGGGAATTGCAAAGATCGTATGCGCATTGGAAGACCTTCCCCCCGGCCGGTTCCGCGACCACCCTTGCTGCTGCATCGCCGCCAATATGCGATCGCTGGCTGGAAAGGAAGACGCCGTTGTGGGTCTGCTCGTGCTGCTCTTGCAGGCGAACGAGACGATCAACGACGACTTGGACGCCGTCGTGCCAATTGCCTGCCGGTGGATTGGCGCCGGCGAGGAGGTGGAGCGGATGAGTATTCCAACCAGCGGTTACTCTTTGGAGCCCGACGCCGCGTGGCATGAAGGCATGGGCATGTGGTTTGATGTGATGAACGATCTGGGCGTATTCCAGGGCGCGTTGCTGGGCCTGGAAAGGGCGGAAGCAACCGCGGTTGCCTGTGGACTCTCGCTGCTCGAACGAGCGGAGAGGCGGCTCGCCGCGGGAGGCGCCCATGACTGACCGTTCCCCGGGCTGGGTTGCCATTTGTGGCTGGACGGTGGTCCCCGCCGCCCTGCTTGTCGTGTGGCATTTCGCCGCGACAGCCATCGGCCAGCCCTGGGTGTTCCCCACTCCGGCAGCCGTGGGCGTGCAACTGCTGCACCCGTTTCGCGACCATTTCGGCCTGGGATCACTGTGGCGCAATACGTTGGTCAGCCTGGTCCGCGTGGGAATCGGGTTCGCCGTCGCGGCGGTCGTGGGGGTGACTTGCGGGCTGCTTCTCGGCAGCGTTCAGACGCTGCGAGGTCTCCTCGAACCGCTTGTGGAGCTTCTTCGGCCGTTGTGCCCCATTGCATGGCTTCCCTTTGCCATTGCGGTTTTCAAGCTCAAGACGCTCGCGCAACTCTTCGGAATGCAGTTCAGCCATACCATTCTGGATCATGTGCTGCTGGGCATGGTGTTCATCCTGTTCTGGGGCGCCTTCTTCCCCATCTTCACCAACACGTTGGACGGAGTCTTGGGAGTCCGCCGCAATTACCTTCACCTCGCGCAGATCCTCGGCGCCGGCCGGTTCCAGTCGTTCATCCACGTACGGCTGCCTGCGGCGGCACCGATGATCTTGACCGGTTTCCGCCAGGGCATCGGAACTTGTTGGTTTGTGATCATCGCCGCCGAGATGCTCCCCGGAAGCGACAGCGGCATCGGCTACTTGCTCCGGTATGCTGCCGACCTTTCCGCCATGGACTTGGTGATTGCCGTTATGGTGATCATTGGCGTGACCGGAGCGCTGCTGAACTTCGCCATGCGTTTTGCCATGCGCGCCGCCCTCCGCTGGCATGGGAAGGAGGTTTAGAGCTATGGCAGGCAATCGCGATGAAGCATCCCGCTCCACGGAAGACCTCGCCCTGAGCGTTCAGGGCGTTGCCAAGACGTTTCGCTCGCAGTCCGGCGCCGAGGTCGCCGCATTGGCCGGGTTGGACGTGACCGCGCAACGAGGCGAGTTTCTCGTATTGATCGGGCCCACCGGCTGCGGCAAGACAACGCTGCTGAACATCTTGGCCGGTCTGGAGCAGCCGGACGATGGTGAGATTCACTTCGCAGCGCGGTTGAACCGCCGCAACCGCGTCGGCTACGTGTTTCAGCATTATACCCTGCTCCCCTGGCGCACCCTGCTGGCGAACGTCGCCTTCGGCCTGGAAATGCAGGGGGTCGCCCGATCGGAGCGAAACGAGACCGCCCGAGGGCTGCTCGCGCAGGTAGGACTGTCCGATTCGGAGAACGCATTCCCGCACGAGGCATCCGGCGGCATGCGGCAGCGCGCCGCCATTGCCCAGGCTCTGGCCGTAAGCCCCGACATTCTGCTGATGGACGAGCCGTTCGGCGCCCTCGACGACGCGACGAGAAAGGAGTTGCAGGGACTGCTTGTCGGGCTGTGCCGAGGCTCCGGCACAACCGTTCTATTCGTCACCCACAATATCGACGAGGCCGTGGTCATGGCCGACCGCATCCTTGTGTTTTCGCCGCGGCCGGGAAGGATCGTTGGGGAGTTCCCGGTGCGCCTGCCGCGCCCCAGAGATACGTTGAGCGACGGTTTTACTGAGTTGTTTGTGCGAGTCCGCGAGGTGCTGCACTGCCCGCAACCTGGACGCCAACAGCCCGATCCGGGAAAGCACGTCCGCCCGAGCGACTGATGTTCCTTCAGAACCTCGCCTTGGCTGCCGCCCTACAGGGTCAGTACCGCGCCAGGTCGGCGGGGCTGCCTTCCGGGTACAGGGTCGCCGTGACATCGCCCAGCGACTGTGTGAGCATCCACAGGTCGCTGCCGACGGCGATGAACTGCATGCCCTGCCCGGCGCGGCGGAGGGCGTCATGCGGGTCGAGCGCGTGGATGCCGGTGGGCGTTCCCGCACTGCGGCCGAAGCTGATAACCCGCTGGATCATCGCCTCGTGCTCCTCATCGGTGGGAAAGGTCCCGTCGGTCTGCCGCATTGTGAAGCGGAGATCGACGGGTCCGACAAAGATGGCATCGCAGCCGGGAAGCCGATAGATTGCGTCAGCGTTTTCCACACCGGCGGGGCTTTCGGTCTGAAGCACGACGAGGATTTCGTCATTGGCACGGAGGTGATACTCGCCCACCGCGGCGTCGAACCCAAGCGAGTGCATGCCGCCGCCGGCGCTGCGGTTGCCCTCGGGCGGGTATTTCGCCGCGGCGATGGCCACCCGCGCCTGCTCCACGGTCTCGACCATCGGGACGACGATGCCCCACGCTCCCGCGTCGAGCACCCGCTTGATGCAGTAGTGGTCGCCTTCAGGCACCCTGGCAAGCGGCACGCAGCCGGCGTCGGCAATGGCGCCGAACAGCGCGGCCGCGTGCGACCAATCGATGGCCGAATGCTCCAGGTCGACGGTAAGCCAGTCGAATCCCGCGCGAGCCAGCACGCGGGTGGCATGCAGGTTTCCGAGCGAGAGCCAGGTTCCGAAGCTCGGTTCGCCACGGCGGAGCTTCGTTTTGACCGGGTTGGTCTTCATTGTGCGTCAGTGCATTTCGGTGACCGTACTGCCGACGCCACCGCGGTAGAAGCTGAACTGCACGTTCGGATGATCGGCCAACAGCGACATGGGCACGGAACTGTCGGGAATCTTCTTGGAGATCATCAGCGTGGACAGCCGCATGCCGAACGGATTGTCGTGATGGCCGGGATGCCAAATGGAAACCTTGTCGGACTTCCAGGTTTCCACCGGGCCGACGGTGGCCGCCGTGCGAGGCACAAGTTGCACCTGCCCGCCGCCCGAGGTGCGCGCGTTCTGAATGAGCGTCATCGGGTGCAGGTCGGCGACCCGGGCACCGAGCTTGCGGTATTCTTCCGGCGGAGGCGGCGCATCCTGATACTGGCCCGTGCGCCGTGGCGGGTCGTTAAATGCCCAGTGCTTCGTTTCGCCCTGCCCGCCCTGCATCACCAGGCAGCGGACTTCGTCGTAGCTGCGGGTGTAACCAGGAAGATCGTCGGTGGGAAATCGAAGGTGTGCGTCCGGCATGCGCAGTTTCGGGTCGATGCGGTCGAAGCATAGTCCCTTGTCGGCTTTGATGAACGACAACGGATGGTCCGGCGAGACCGGCGTACCGTCGTCGTTGAACCATTCATCCATTCCCCAGAAATGCGCGTTGCGCACGTCGAGGTTCAACTCGTTGACCAGCCGGGCCACCAGAGGTAACTGCTCGGTCGGACCGATCGGGCCGCAAATGCCCGCGGGATTGTCCGGCGTCGACTGCTTCCAGGCATTGATGTACTCCAACGCCTCGGCCATGTAGAACTCTTCAAGTGTGTCGAATATGACTACCTTAAACCCTGGACGCGACATTTGCACCAGATCGTCGGCCGTCAGCCGGGCGGCGTCGTTGAGGATCTGCTCGTCGAGCGTGGTGTAATCCCACCAATCGTGTGCAACCTTGCTTATTGCGCGGGCCATAATTCGTTCTCCTTGTCAGTTGAGGGTCAGTGGTTTCGATGGCTGCTAGGCAACCATGTCAGGCTTGCCGAACAGTTCCTCCAACAGGTCGTTGCGGGGATACGCATGGCCGCGGTGCTGCACGAATCCCTCAGCAGCCGCCACGCCCACCTGGGCGCCGCGCATTGCCGCCGAGCGCTGCATCGAGTGCAAATACTCGTCCTCGCCGTGGTGCGCGCGGAGCCACTCGCGCTGGCTGGCATGGCACGCCAGCATTTCGGTCTTCCGGTCCAACACCGCGGTAATGTCCACGTACGTGGTTGGCGTCACGACATTCCCATAGTGGTCGCGCGCCTCGACGGGATCGCAGTAGTACAAGTGCGGCACTTTCGAGCCGGGACTTAAGGGGAACTCCGAGGCATTCGGCGCCCCGAAAAGGAAACTTGCCGCCCGCCCCAGCAACGACGACATCTCGTGATCCATCATGTAATCCTGCCGGGGATGAATGAACACGAGCGAGGGCGTGACCCGTCGGAACAGGTCGAGCGCCTTCTGGATCGACCCGCGGTCGTACACCACCATGCCGTCGCGTTCGCCAATGCAGTGGTAGGTGCCGCCGATCAGCTTTGCCGCCCGATCGGCCTCCTTCGTGCGAATGCCGGCGATGGACCACGGCGTTTCGCTCGTGGTGCCGCAATCGCCGTTGGCGACGGTGCAAATATGGACGTCCCAACCGGCATCGGCCAGACGGATGAGCGTGCCGCCGCAGTGGAACTCGGCGTCGTCGGGATGGGCCAGGAAAGCCAAGGCAGTCTTGTTCTCGGTGCTGGGCATAGGTTAAGTCCTGAGTCAATTGGTAGTAGCTACTTGCGCAACAGCGCGTTCATGTTGTGTTTGTATGCTTCGACGCCGGGCTGGCCGTATGGGTTGATGCCGATCAGGCGGCCTTCGGCCACCGTGGCAATCATCAGCATTTGGAACAGTTGACCGAGCGACGCCTCATCGAGCCGGGGCAGGCGTATGTCGGCAGTCGGGCGATGATCGTCGGCGTATGCCTGATCGGTACCGGCCCGTGCCGCGTCGAGGAACTCGGGCAGTGTCCGGCCTGCCATCGCGTTCAGCCGGTCCTGGTCGAAATCGGACCGCTCCACGGCAACCGGCTCGCGCTGCCCGCTTTCGACAAACAGATTCGTAATCAGCTTGTCACGACTGCCTTCCTGGTGCTGCTGTCCGCGCGAATGAAGGTCCCGCGTGTTGACCACCGTCAGCGGCGTGGGGCCCTGGCCGTGCTTGCCGAGGCTCTCGGCCAGAAGCTGATCGTACCAAAGCCCCACCGCTTCCAGGCGTTTGCCCCAAGTTGACAGAACGCGGATATTCGCGCCGCGCCGCACCTGCATCAACCAAGAGATACCCGCGTAGTCCAGCGCAGGGTTCTCCAATGGGGCCGACATGCGAAACACCTCGTTCATCGCCGTAGCGCCCTTAAGCAGTCTCTCGACGTCGACACCCATCACGGCCGCGGGCAAGAGGCCAACCGCACTGAAGATGGAGAACCGGCCGCCGACGCCGTCGGGAATCGGGAACACTTCGGGCAGTTCCATGGCATCGGCGAGGTCGCGCAAACGACCCGTCTCACCGGTGACCGGCACCACGCGCTCGCGCACTTTCGCCATATCGCCCCGGCAACCCTTCTCCAGGGCTTCCAGGAACACCCGGAAAGCGACTGCCGTCTCCAGTGTGCCGCCGCTCTTGCTGATGACAATAATGCCCCAATCGTCGCTTTCGCCCAACAGGTCAAGCAGTCCGGCGACGGCGTCGTTATCGAGGTTGTTCCCTTCAAAGTAGATCCGTGGGCGACCACTGCGGGCGTTTCGGGCCAACTCATTATGGAAGGGATGGCAGCATGCCTCGAACACCGCCCGCGCGCCCATGTACGAACCGCCGATTCCGAGCACGACCACGCGGTCGCACACGTCGGCTAGTCGGTTTCCCGAGGCGACGATCCGGTCCAACTGTTCCCGCTCTTCGTCGAGAAGTTGGTTGGGCAGGTCGAAGAACGCGGCATCGAGCGGTTGCTTCTCCGGTGGGATCGGCCCGCCTGTCGCCCAAAGCCGCGCATTATCGAACACCTCCTGCCGGCACGCGGCCAGCCGCGGGGCGATGTACTTCAGGTCGGCATCGACCAGGGCCGTCTGCCGAACAAAGGCCGGGGCCGCATCGGGCACAACAAGCCGCGAATAATCGTAGACAATCGGCGTGGCTGACATGGTCCAACTCGCTCCTGTACTGTGCGACAATGCTTGAGGATCGAGTATCGCACTTTGCCCACGACTTGACCAGAGCCCCCTGGGCGGGCTACAGTAAGCCCCTATTGGAGCCAATGTTCTGCCGGAGTGGTCAGAAACTCCTCTGCAGAAATACCTTGGGCTCCGACAAGCAACTGGCGAGTAACGGGAAAGCGGGAAGCGAACAGCTCGACTCCGGGAGTCGACACGCGCCGCCGTCCCGATTTCACCTCGACTGCCACCAACTTGTCGCCCCGCGAGAGCACGAAGTCGACCTCCTTGCCTCGATCCAGCCAGTAGCATAATGCAATGCCCGTTCCACGAACACTGTTAGCCAACCAAGCGCCCACTGCGCTCTCGACCCAGCGCCCCCAGTCGTCTCGGTTGTTGAGCAGTTCCGGCAAGGAGCGACCGTCGAGCGCGGACATCAGGGCCGTGTTGAGTGCAAGCAGTTTTGGGCTCGATGCCCGGCTTCGCACCGTCTGGCCCGAATACTTGCCCAGCCCAGTGACGAAACCCGCACTGCCCAGCAACTCCAGGTAGTGTGCGAGGGTCGTGGTGTTCCCGGCGTCGTGTAGTTGGCCCAGCATCTTGTGATAGGAAAGGACTTGGCCGGAGTAGGCGCAGCCCAAATCGAACAGCCGCCTCAACAGCGCAGGTTTGTCGACCCGCTGAAGCAAGAGAATGTCAGTAGTTCCAAATTTCGTAACTTGATATAGGTGAACGCAAGGGCTTTCTGGTAAAGGACTTAGGGGATCACACTTACCCAAGTCCAGACCAGG
>JAVEUP010000271.1:0-8194 GCA_034005525.1 Thermoguttaceae bacterium
TTGGCTCTCCTATCTTGCTGTCTGCTTTGTAACAGCAGCTTGATGGAAGAGCCTTTTTCAGTAAATACCAATTACGAACATTTTCTCAGAAAGTGCAGTACGTAACTATCGCGGGAAAACAGCCCGAAGCCGCCGCCGCCGCCGGAGTCAATCATGGCCATCTCCGCTCCGGCTTCACCGCCAAAGGTGATGGTATCCAGCACCAGCCAATTGCTTGGGCCGCCGGTGGGCGTGTAGCTATATTGGCCGTTGATATCGAATGTGCCGTTGTGCAGGGTGAAACCCCTCGCTTGGGCATACTGGGTGCCGGAAACTTCATACACGTTTTTGCCGATTCCGAACTTATGGCCCAGTTTGACTGTGCCCCCGTCGATGGTCGTTGTTCCCTCGTAGGTGTTCTCGGCAGCGAGGGTCAGGGTGCCGAGGCCCGTGACGCTCAGGGAGCCTGTCCCGCTGATAACGCCGCGGACCACCACGGAGCCGCCGTTGTTCGTACCGGAGAAGAAGGACAGGTCATGGCCGTTGTTCGCGATGGCCCGTGCGACGGTAAGGGAACTGCCGACGGCGGCGCTCCAATTGGCAGCGTTGGAAAGCGCGAAGCTTCCGTTCGTGCCCAGGGTGACGACGCCTTGCTGAACGAGCACGTTGCGAACGCTCCGATTTGCCGCGGCGACGTCCACCGTCCATGCGCCGGTGCCGTCGCTGCCGGCGGAGAAGACGGCGTCGCTGCCGTCCACCCAACCCATCGTGGCACTCGCGCCAGACGAGTCGGTGGTCCAGTTAGCGCCGGCCCAACTACCGCCGGCGTTGCCGCTGCCGGGCGTTGCGCCGTTGACGTCCCAGTAGAGTACGGCGGCGTGAATCGAAGCCGAGAGTGCCAACGGCAGGGCTCCCGCAATGGCGCAGATCAGAAATCGAGGGGCTCGCATGATTCGTTTCCTCGAAAGAGAATCGTGCCGTCTAGAAGGCTACTGTATTATGTTGCGGACAGGCCGCTCATTTCCCAATGGTGTCCTCAATCGAGAACGATTGCCGCTCATCGCCTTCCGCCAGTGTCATATTCCGGCCGTTGCCCTGCATGATGTTCCGGATCGAGGTCACGAAGCGGCAGTTGGCGTTTACGTGCAGTCCGAGGCGACGGTTGTCGATAATCCGATTCTTACCGACCAGCGGCAGGTGGCTGGCACTGTAGAAAATGATGCCGTCTTCATGGACCGAGTCGTGGGTATCGTTGTCGATCAGGCGGAGTCGGCTCGTCTTGACCGAGACGATATTCTTGTCGTTGGCGCCAAACGTCTCCAGTCCAGCCGCCTCGCAGTTTTCGGCCATCCAGAACGTCACGTTGTGCAGATTCGCGTTACGGACGGTCAGCCCTTCGATGCGGACGAAGCTGCTGTCGCACACCACGATGCCGCTGTCGGCTCGCATTTCTTCCCAGCGTTGCCAGGTCGAAAGCGGCGCGGTGGGCGATTGGCTTTGTCGGTTGCCACAAACGGTGCCCGGGCCGTGGATGTACACGAAGCTTTGCCCCTGTATGAGAATAGCCGAGTGGGAGGTGGTCACGAAGCCACCAGCCTCGACCAGGTAGTGGTCGCGGTATTCGGGGCGCGTCTTCCAGTTACCCCAGTTTTCATACTGGTTGAAGGCCCCCTCAAGGACGAGCTTGTTCCCTTCGACGGCCTCGATTCGCGCACATTCGCCGTATTTCCGGCCGCCGTCCGGGTTTTCCCAACCGCCCTTGTGATTGATCTTATTCTCATCGATGACCGTCACCCATTGCCCCGGGCGGAATTTGGCCGAGTCAGCCACGTGGAACGTGTTGTCGCCCATCATCGCGTCTAGGGTGAGCTTGCTGGTGACGGCGTCGGCCACTAGCAGCGTGCCATGGATTTCAATTTCCGTGCGGCCTTTGGGCATGAGGGCGTTGGTCAGCCGGTACGTGCCTTCGCGCAGGACGATCTTGCCGCCAGTTTCGGGCAACGCGTCCAGGGCGCGTTGTATGGCGATATCATCGGCGTTCCCGTCGCATAGCACGTGGGCACCTTCTTTGTCCGGCGAGTCGGCCGCGGCGATAATCGTCACCGCTTTGTCCTCGTACTGCGGCCAATCCCAAACAAGATTCCGGTTCCAGGCCTTGTGATACCAGTAGGGTGCGGACAGCACCTGGGACCACTTGCTTCCGGCATCGCCAAGCTGTTGCCCGGCATCGGGAAAATCGGCGAGCAGTTGCTTTCGATTCGCCTCGATTCGGGCGTCGCCGAGTTGGCTGCGGTAACCGGCGGCAATCTGCTCCTTGGACAGAACCCTGGGAGCCGCCTCAGGTCCTTCGATGACACCCGCGAACGGTGCACTGCCGGCATTATCCAAGCCAAGACGACCGCCGACGAACTCAACAGGGTTGAGAGCATCAACCTGCTCCTCGTGAAACGGCGCGCCGTCCAGATAGAAGGCCACGGATCCATTGCCGGCCGTCAGGGCGATATGGTACCACAGTCCCGCCGTGATGCCGGGACCGTTTGTCATCCAGGTCTTCTTGCCGTCCGAGAATCCCACACGGTAGGCCAAGCCTTTGAACTCGGGGCGAACGACGAACAAACGGCGCTCCAATCCATCGGCTCCGTCCCACGATAGAATCGTGTGGGAGGCGGCGCCCAATCGATTGTCCAACTTGATCCAACACGCCACCGTAGCGTTCGCCCGGGCTTCGACGGGCCCGTCAGGCGTCATGTTGAGAACACCGCCATTCCCGGCGAACTCCCACGCCCTGCCCCAGAGCCCGTCAACCTCGGCAGGAACGACTGCACCGGCCGCATGGGAGATCTGGGGTTGCAGCTTCACCAGTTCCACGGCGGGCGGCTCCGCTCCATGACCACGGTGTACCGACGGCAGGGAACAGAGGGTTGCGACAACCAGGCAAGAAACGAACCGTGCCGACATGATCGAGCCTCTGGGCAAAGGGTCAGACATCTACGCCGGGCTGCGTAGCCCTGCCATTCTCGACTAACCGCACGGGAACCGTACGGTGGGGAGTCTTAAGCGGTTCTTTTTCGATCTGCCGGACAAGCATTCGTCCGGCCATGCGCGATATGCTTCTCCAACTCTTGGTGGCCGCCAGGTACACTCGGTCGCTCTTCCGCGGCACCAGTGCCTGCGCAAGCAGCACGTCCAGGTCGCCGGGAATGGCGATTCGCGCCTCACCGGCCGCATGGCAGGCCGCTTCGGTCAGGAAGCGGCCACGACAGATCAGCCCCGTCGGACGCGGTTGCCGGGCCAGCAACTGCCGCACTTCAGCAGTGGCCACCGCATGTTCCATCGGCACGCTCCGGGTAGTGAGCCTCGGACGCAAGCCGCGAGCCTCGTGCAACACGCGATTGACGCCCTCGAAAAACGCATTGTCGCCCGGCAGCCAGGTCTCCCCGCAGATCAGGCCCAGGTGCCGATGGCCCCGGCGCACCATGTACTGCGCCGCCATCTCGCCGGAAGCATATTGATCGAGATCGATCGAGGGCAACAGCGAGGTGCTAGTGAACACCCCGCCGACAACAACCGCCGGCACGTTGTGGGCGAGCACGGCCTCCTGAATCTGGCGGCCGCAGCCGAGCAGCAGCAAGCCCTGCAAGGAACCGTCGGCTTTTCCGCCTGCCAGCAGTTCGCGCAGGTAGCTGAGTTCATCGCGCGCCGGGAGTCTTTGAATGCATACCGCGCGATCCCCAGTTGCTTGCATGACGCCCTCGACGAATCCGCCCATCGGCAACGCCGTCCAAGGGCGATGACTCGACATAAGCAGATGGACAACCTCAATGCGCACGGGTTGAATAACGCGGTGATTTGGGCCGATGAATGTTCCCGCGCCGGGGCGGCGCACCAGGATGCCGCGTTTGGCCAGATGCATCATGGCACGGCTGGCCTTGCGAGGATGCACTTTGAAGAACTGCCCCATCTTCGCCGACGTGAAGTAGCGATCGCCGGCCGACAAACGCCGGCGCTGGATATCCTCCTCGATGGCGGTGGCGAGGCCTTGGATACTCATATCGTTCGGTGGGTGGATCACAGCGGCCATAAGACCGATTTTAACCAAATGCGTCTTAATGTCAACCAATTGGCATGCTTAGGACATAGTTTGCATGGCGCTTCCGTAACGTCAATCTGCATAATTGGTTACGATGATATCTTTGGACATTTCGCCCGCGATGGAGCGTCGTTGGCAGCACGGACGCTCCCAGACGCAGCAGTAGGTGACGCCTTGATGGACCGCAAAGTCAACCCCCGAGGCGTGCTCATAAACAACTTGGCTTGCACGTTTCCAGGTGCAGACTGCGTTGTCCGGAGACGGCACAGCGGCATGTGCCTACTAAACTGGCGCGGCCTGCACCTTGAAATCGAAGAGCCATATACTTCCGCTCAGAGCAATTTCAAACACGCCGTTTGTGCCTCAGGGACGTGGCCACCCGACCGCATACTGCCCTCCGCTCCCGGTTGACCGTGCGCGCCAGGGTGGGTACAAGAGGGAGTCGCTGCCGCCGGCGCGGCGGCACATCGAGTGTCGAAAGGATCTGTGAACCAATGCGAACCTGCTTGATATCGGCCGTCTGCACTCCGCTCAGCGACGACGGCTCGTTGGACGTCGACGGCCTGGCCGCCCATCTCGAGGAGCAGTGGCGGCATGGAATCGCCGGCGTGCTGATCGGGGGCACGATGGGCATCATGCAGTTGCTGCCCGACCCGACCTACCGCGACTTGGTGCGCCACGGGACGCAGCTTGCGCATGGCCAGGGCGAAGTGCTGGTGGGCGCCGGCGACACGAGCTTCACCCGGACGCTTGAGCGAGTGCGCTACGTCGAGCAGTTCGACGTCGACGGCATCGTGGTGCTGTCGCCGTTCTTCATCACGTTGGGGCAGGCCGAACTGATCGACTATTTCCGGCAATTGGCCGACCTGTCGGGCAAGCCCATTTACTTGTACGATCTGCCGGGTACAACCAAGACCAGGCTTGCGCTCGAAACCGTGCTGGAGTTGTCGAAGCATCCGAATATCCACGGCATCAAGTGCTCCGGCGAATGGTCCGAGACGTGGCGGCTGATGAGTCGTGTCGACAGCGGGTTTCGCGTGGTACCTGCTCAGCCGCACATGGTCGATCTGCTGACGCGCTGCGGCGTGGCGTACAATCTGGACGGAGTCTTTGCCATTGTGCCCGATCTGACGGCAAGCATCGTAGAGGCGGCCGAGCAAGGCGACCATGCGCTGGCTGGCTTGCGGCAGTGCAAGCTGAGTGAGTTGCTCCACTTGATTGTGAACAAGTACCCGCTGTTTCCGGCGTGCTCGGCGTTGCTGAACGCAAAACGGATTTCCGGCAACGTGTTTGTGCCCCGCTCGCAGCCGCTTTCGCCGGAGCAGCGGGAGCAGTTTCTCGATGAGCCGGTGGTCCGCGAGATCCTGGCTGCGTCTGCCGAACCGGCTGGGTAAAATATGTCGGCCCCCGATTTCTACTTTGCCGCCAACGCCATGTTCCGCCACCTTCACGACCGGTATGGGAAGCATGCGCTCGTGGATTATTGGCGGAGCCTCGGGCGCGAGTTCTACAGCCAGCGAAGCGAGCGATGGCGGGACGGCGGCCCCGAAGCGGTGGCCGCCGACTGGCGCGAGTACTTCGCCAAGGAGCCGCAGGCCCAGGTCGGCGTTTCTACTGAAGGAGACACCGTCACCCTCGATGTGCTGGTATGCCCGGCCATCAAACACCTCCGTGACTGCGGGCGAGATATCCTGCCATACTTCTGCGAACACTGCGACCACGTGAGCGGTGCGATGGCGGAAGCGGCCGGATACGGATTCCAACGTGAAGGCGGCATGGGGGCTTGCCGGCAAAGGTTCTTCTTGAGATGGTAACGATCATGCTCGGCTGCCAGGATTTCTGCGGATATTACGATTGGACCTTCCATTACATGCGCCGTCGTTGGGGGAACGACTCGCTCCAACGGCTTCTGCGCGAGGCCATTGGCGGCGAAAGCCAGCGGCACTACGCCGAGGCAGGCGCGCGGGCCGGATTGCGGGGATTGTATGATACCTGGACTAAGACCGGCGAAGACGAACACTGCGATTGGACCTTCACTTTGGACGAGCGGAAGAACGTCCTCCGCTGCGACATGCGGCAGTGCCCCAGCAAGGGCTTTCTGAACGAAAACGACCTCAATGCCGACGAAGATTACTGCAATCATTGCACGGGCTGGATGATCCCGCTGCTGGAAGGCATCGGCAGCGAGTTGCTCGAGCACGAGCATAATCATTGCGGGCAGTGCTGGTTTACCATCAGAATGAAGGATCGGCCGAGCGGCAAGCTGCACGTTGAGGGGGATATTCGCAACGATCCACGTTGGGGGTGCGGGTATTTGGACCGATGGAAGAACGACCGCCCGCTCCCGCTGTTGCCGTCGGTGTGTGCGTCGCCCGATTCCTGCGACGTACTGGAAAGCTGGTTTGCCAGGCACCCGACGCTCACCATCCTGGACACAGATCAAGGGAAATCGGGCCAACTATCGACGCCCAGCGACAAGCAACCGGAGGAAATGGCCGTCACGGCCGCGGTGCTGACAACCGGCACGCTCTACGCCGACAGGCAGCGGTGCCCCGTCAATCCCTCGGCGGTGTTGATCGAGCATGACGCGAGTGTGCTGCAGGGCGGGGCTGCGCGATTTCTCGCTACGGCAATAGCGGATCGACCCTTGCTGATACACCCTTTCCTGCCGGGTCTGCCTCCGCTCGATTTCGTCGCCTGCGGGCTGCCGCGGCCGGTGCCGATTCTGCCGTTGCTGATTCGCGCCGGGCTGTATGTCCATCGTCCGGGCGGCCCGCAACCGGAGCCGCGGCAGTGGTTAACCCTCCTTGTCAAGGCGCTACGGAAGGAGTACCTTCATAGGTGTAGCAGTCCCGGCGAGCGGGGGCCGTGAGGCCCCTGTTTCCGCGAGACATTGTGCAGTTCATCGCCTTCGTGACAAGCGACACCCTTTGGTGTGTTTCTGGCTGCCGGGCGCATGGGCGACGACGGGCGTGCAAATCAAGGCAGAAACAGGGGCCTCACGGCCCCCGCTCGCCTCTCGGTCTGCAGCGTTTGGGGTAATGGTTCCTGACTAAATACACAGGTGGTTTCGCCGATGACAACCGATCCTCCCCTGCTCGACGTACTCGTAGTCGCCCCGCACCCGGACGACGCCGAGTTGGGCATGGGGGGTGCGATCGTGCGGTTTCGTTCCGAGGGGCTGCGAGTGGGCGTGCTCGACCTGACAACCGGCGAGCCGACCCCGTTTGGCACACCGGAGATTCGAGCCAAAGAAACGGCTGCCGCGACCGCCATTCTGGGCCTCGACTGGCGCGCCAACTTGGGACTCCCGAACCGCAGCCTGGAACCGACCCTTCAGGCCCGGGCACAACTAGCGGGCGTGTTGCGGCAGGCGAGACCGCGATGGGTGTTCGCGCCGTACTGGATCGATGCTCACCCCGATCATACTGCGGCGACGGAGTTGGTCGACGCGGCCCGGTTCTGGGCGAAACTGACCAAGACCGACCTTCCCGGCCAGCCGCATTACCCAGAGCGGATCCTGTACTACTACGCCTTCCACCTGCGGCAAGTACCGCAGCCGGCGCTTGTGTTGGACATCAGCGAGCAGTGGGAAGTGAAGGAAGCTGCCATACGCTGCTATGAGAGCCAGTTCATTACCGGCCGTCCGACGGAACCGCCGACCTTCGTCGACCGGTTGCGGCACATGGCATCGACCTGGGGATTCCTGATCGGCGCGCGATACGGTGAACCGTTTGCCAGCCGCGAGCCGATCGGGCTGACCACCCTGGCCGGGTTATGCTAACGCCATGCACATTGTCCTCCATCAACCGGAAATCCATTACAACTCGGGTAGTGTGGGCCGTACGTGCGTAGCGCTGGGTGCGAAGCTCTGGCTGGTCCGGCCACTCGGCTTCCGTCTCGACGACAAGCACCTTCGCCGCGCGGGAATGGACTATTGGCAGCATCTCGACTGGGAGGTCGTTGACGACTGGCACGCATTGTGCTTGCGGCTCGACGAGGCACGCATGTGGTTCTTCTCGAAGACGGCGGTACGGCCCTACACCGATGCCCGGTTCGAACCCGATCCGGTCCTGGTATTCGGGTCCGAATCGGAGGGCCTTCCGCGTGGCCTGCTCCAGATCC
>JAVEUP010000272.1:0-8037 GCA_034005525.1 Thermoguttaceae bacterium
CTCTTCCGTTTCTAGGTGCGGACAGCCTTTGTTTCAGGGACGGCACAGCGGCGTGTGCCTACTACATTGCAGCGGCCTGCACCTAGAAACGGAAGAGCCTAACATTAGCGTGTACGTGGACGAGTTGCGACCTTAGTTGCGACCTTTGGGCCAGGCTGGTATCCTGTTGACGGGTTCTCCCGATCCCGAACCAACGGATCTCGCCATGGACTCAACGGCCAGCCATACGGCACAACTCCAGAATTGGCTTGCGCTTTTGAAACAGGGGGACGAGGACGCCCGCCAAAGGCTCATCGAGCACGCCTGCGAACGGCTGCGGCTGCTCACCAGAAAGATGCTGCGGGGGTTTCCGCGTGTTTGTCGCTGGGAGGAGACGGACGACATTTTCGTCGAAGCCGTCACGAAACTGCACCGGAGCTTGAAGACGGTGCAACCGGAAACCCCACAGGAGTTTTACCGGCTGGGGGCGACACAGATCCGCCGCGTGCTGATCGATATGGCGCGGCGCTATTACGGGCCGGAGGGATTGGGTGCGAATTACCTATCGGCTGGCCCGGGGCCGGGCACGGACAGACCTCCACGCTACGAACAAGAGGATCGGGGCGCGAAACCCTCCACCGTGCTGGAATGGTCGGACTTCCATCGCAAGGTGGAGTCGTTGCCGGATGACGAAAGAGAGGTTTTCGGATTGCTTTGGTACGTTGGCTTGAACCAAATCGAAGCCGCCGATGCGCTCGGCATCTCGGAGCGAACCTTGCGGAGGCGGTGGCAGCAAGCTCGCCTCCGTTTGTACGAGGCAATGGACGGCCAGCCACCCGGTGAGTAGGGGGCAGTGATGGCAGACGATCTTCGATTGGCGGAACTACTTGAACGCTGGGAAGAACTGCGCCACCAGGGCCATGAGGTGGACGTAGGCGATCTGTGCCACGATTGCCCGGAATTGGCCGACGCCCTCCGCGACCGGATTCGCGCGTTGCAGGCGATGGACTGGCTTCTGGAGAGTGATTCGTCGGCAAGCGATGGGGACGGTGGAGATGGCGATTGGCCGACGCCGCCAGGTAAGCTGGGCCGCTACGAACTTCGGCGATTCATCGGTCGTGGCGGCTATGGTCAAGTGTGGCTGGGCTACGATCCTGAACTGAATCGGCAGGTCGCCGTGAAGGTTCCCCGTCCCGACCGCCTCGGCGCTCCGCACGACTTCCTCGAAGAGGCGCGGAAGGTCGCTCAGTTGCGCCATCCCGGCATCGTCCCGGTCCATGACGTTGGAACGGAGGGCGAGTGGTGCTTCATCGTCAGCGATTTCATCGACGGCGGGAATCTCGCCCAGCGGTTCACGGATCAACCCCTTTCGTGGCAGAACGCGACTCGGCTGGTTGCAGAGATCGCCCATACACTCGATTATGCACACCGCCAAGGGTTCATCCATCGCGACATCAAGCCCTCGAATATCCTGCTGGACTGCGACGGAAAGCCGTATCTGGCCGACTTCGGGATCGCAATCACGGACGAAGAACTTGAAATAGGCGATGTAGGCACGGCGGGTACGCTCGCGTTCATGTCGCCCGAGCAGCTACGGGGCTTGAGTCATTCCTTGGATGGGCGAACGGACATTTACAGTCTGAGCGTGGTGCTGTACTGGCTGCTGGCCGGGAAGATGCCTTTCCGAGGTCAGAGCGAGATGAACCTCCGCGAGGCGGTTCTGCACGGTGAGCCAAAGCCGCTTCGCATGGTCGATGGGAGTATGCCCGCCGAACTGGAGCGGATCTGCTTCAAGGCGATGGCGAAGCAGCCGAGCAGCCGGTTTTCCACAGCGAGGGACTTTGCGGAAGCCCTTCTGAACTTGGCTGAGCCAACGTGGCGCTGGCGACGGACGGCTTGGACTGCAAGCGGTGTTGGCGTGTTGCTCGTGCTTCTGGCCACGGGACTGCTACGTATGAACGGTGGTGAAGATCAGTCTGAGGTACCATCGGCAGGAGGTCGCACGGAACCCGTTGAACTTTCGGAACCTGTTGTTCAGCAAGCAGATCCGACGCCAGACGTGAGGGAATTGGAAGCGAAAGAGATGACTGGGGAGGAATTGGTGGAGAAGCTGCGAGACTACGCAGCATCCCAACCCCTTCGCCGCGTCGAGAGCGACGATACGCCGCAGCGAATCTTCAGAGAGGCCACCGAGGATGCCGCCACCGCGACGGGCGAGGCTCTGCGGCGATTCCGAGAGAAGGCCGGAGATGTTGCCACAGAACACGCCCTGCCCATCCCCGACTTCCGAGGTTTGCTCCCGAAAAGATCGAATTCAGGTGGCAGCGAAGACGGGAGTCGCCAGCCCGATGGCGGGCGGGATCAGACAAGGCGAGGGCTGTAGAACTCGGGTGGCAAGGCCGTGCAAGTTTGTCGGGCAATGAACGCACCCGGCGGCCGCGCAACGGTTGCGCAGACGCATCACCGAACTCGGCCCCGTGGCCATCCTGGTGCTGGCTGCCACAATCGTATTCGGATGGCCAGTCTTCGGGTACCTGAAGCGCGCGCGATGAACGGCCGTGATGGAGTCTTCGAAGGTACCGGCCGGAACTGCGAACTGCGAGCGGCGGCTTTCGACCACTGGCCCAATTCTTTGCCTTGCGCAGGCCCACCAAGGACTCACGCGACCTTCCCACCCTACGCGAATAAAACTGGGGCTCTTCCGTTTCTAAGTGCAGAACCGCCCGGCGCGTGGGTGAACCCGGATGCTGAGACATCCGGAACCACCCACCCTACGTCTTGTCGCCACCGATTCGCACCCAGAAACGGAAGAGCCAAAACGGGCTATTGCCACACTCCAGCACTTCAGGCAACTCTGCCAAGCCGACAGAATAACTCCCCAGTGCTGCACATTACCCCTCTCACGCGGGCGATCAGTCGCTAGGGTCGCCCCTTTTTGCCCAGGGTGCTTGAATTCGCGTGTACGCTTGCTATGCTAGAAGAGAGTGCTTTGACTTAGTCTGCAGTACCTTTGAGGAAGGGAGAGTCGCCCATGTTTCGACCTGCTTGGAAAATGTTGTTGATTGGGGCAGTCGCAGTGGCCGTCCTGGCCGGCGGTGCAATGAAGGCCGATGCCTTCTGGGGGTGGGGCTGCTATCGGCCCGTCGCCTATTCCTACGTCTGCACGGTTCCCTACTACACGGCGAGCTACTGTTACGATCCGTGTGGGTACACGACGTGTGGCTATTACCTGGGCTATCGGCCGGGACCGGTGCGACGGCTGTTGTTCGGCCGATACCGTTGGTACTACGGTTGCTGGAGCACGCCGTGTGTAGCGTACGACGTCTGCTACAGTACCGTGCCGGTGGAAGCGACAACGGTAGAGCCGGAACAGGCGCCGCCGACGCAACCGAAACCTGCACAAAGGCCGGTCGCTCCGCCCGCCGATCCCATGCCGGCCATTCCGGAGCCGGCCATTCCGGAGCCGGCCATTATCCCTCAGCCTCAGGATATTCCGGAGATTCCCGAGCCCGCCGAGCCAACTCCCGGCCCCATGCCCGGCGCCGCCGACCCGCTGTCGCCTCCTGCTGCGGCACCCGGTTTCGACTTCAACCCCCTGGAACCGAGCCGGCCCGGCAGCACGTATGTACCTAAGCCCCACAACAGCGGGCTGATTTCCGTCTGGGTCCCGCACGACGCCAAGGTGATCGTCAACGGGTATGCAACCGAGAGCAAAGGTAGCAGGCGGCAGTTCGTATCGTACGGCCTGCAACCGGGTTACAGCTATAAGTACGAAATCAGGGCACAAGTGATTCGCGACGGCAAGATTCTGGAGGACGTTCGCACCGTGACTTTGACCGCGGGTCAGGATATTGCGGTGGCGTTCGGATTCCAATCGCTTCCGTCGCAAACGCTGGCCGCGCAATGGTAGCGTAATTCCAAGGCACAGACGCCGCGTTGGCCCGAGTGCTCAACAAGCCGTAGTGTAGTTTGGGAGACTCAATCGACCCCCGTGCCGGTTCCGTGCCGGCGCGGGGGTTTTGTCTTCTCCTACCCGCTTGAACCGATCGGCCTGCCAATGCATAATAAAGCGTTTGTCCGCTCCGTCGCGGGGCGGGGGCGCCCACCGACACCAGTCGTCCAGTTTCCGATCCGGCGCATACAGCCCTTCCGGACACGTTTGTAGCCAAACCACACTTGAGGAGAAACCCGTGTTTGACCACATTGCCGTCGTCGGCGCCACCGGCGCCGTCGGGACACTCATCCGCCAATTGCTCGAGAGCCGCCAGTTTCCACATCGGACGGTCAAGTTCCTTGCCTCGGCCAGGTCGGTCGGCAAGGAGTTGGAGTTCGCCGGCCGTAAGGTGGCTGTCGAGGAGCTTCGTCCGGAATCGTTCGACGGTGTCGAGCTTGCCATCAGCAGCACGCCCGACGACGTCGCCGGCGACCTGGTGCCCAAGGCGGTCGAACGAGGGTGTGTGGTGATCGACGAGAGTGCCTTCTGGCGGATGGACCCAACTGTGCCACTGGTGATTCCAGAAGTAAACCCGGAGGCCGTCGATACACACCGGGGCATCATCGCAAGCCCTAACTGCTCCACAACGCAAATGGTCCAGGCACTCAAGCCGCTGCACGACGCCGGCCGTGTGCGCCGCGTGGTCGTCAGTACGTATCAGGCAACCAGCGGCGCGGGCGTTGGCGGTACTCGCGATCTGCTGGGCGGCACCCGGGCCAAGCTCGAAGACACGCCATACGACTACGAAGAATTCGCCTACCCAATCGCCTTCAATTGCATTCCCCAGATCGGCCGGCCCAAGCAGCAGGGTTACACCTCTGAGGAGATGAAGATGGCCTGGGAAACACAGAAGATCCTCGGCGACGAGTCGATCCAGGTTTCGGCCACCTGCGTGCGCGTGCCGGTGTCGAACTGTCACAGCGAAGTGATTCTTGTGGAAACTGAGCGGAAGATTTCCGTCGAGGAAGCACGCGAGTTGTTCGCTGCCACTCCCGGCCTGGAGGTCATGGACGACCTGGAGAACAAGGTTTACCCCATGCCGATCAACGGCGATGGGCGCGACGAGACGTTCATTGGGCGCATTCGCGAGGACCTGTCTTCTCCGAATGGTTTGATCTTCTGGTGTGTGAGCGACAACCTTCGCAAGGGCGCGGCCACGAACGCCGTCCAAATCGCCGAACTACTACTGGCAAGGGCCGGTAAGTGCGCACCTTCAAGTTGACCCTTGCCTACGACGGCACCGCGTACGAAGGCTGGCAGGTTCAGCCCGGGCGCCCGACCATCCAGGATGCCCTCGAAACGGCAATCGAGGAAGTGACGTGCCAGCGGGTCCGCGCCGTAGCCAGCGGCCGGACCGACGCCGGTGTGCATGCCTTTGGGCAGGTAGTCGCGTTCTCGGCAAATACCTCACTGAGTTGCCAGGCGCTCCGGCGGGCACTGAATGCAAACCTGCCGCGCGACATTGCCGTTCTCGATGCGGCCGAGGCGCCGGCCGACTTCCATCCGATCCGCGATGCCCGGCGCAAACGGTACCGCTACGTCATCTACGACGGCGCCGTACGCGACGTCTTCTTCCTCCGGTTCGCCTGGCATTATCCCTACGGCCGCCTCGACGCCGCAGCCATGCAACGCGCCGCAAAACCGCTCCTGGGAAGGCACGACTTCCGCAGCTTCCAGACCGCAGGCGCAGACCGCAAGACGAGTGTGCGCACCGTGTTCGAGTTGCCGGTCCGCCGCGGCAGTGCGAGGAACGAACCGTTGCTTGGGAACCCTGGCGAGGGCAGCGACGGGCAGGATTGGATTCTACTGGAAATCGAGGCTGACGGTTTCCTGTATAATATGGTCCGAGCCATCGTGGGCACCCTGACCGAGGTGGGGCGCGGCGCCCGGCTCGAACACTGGCCCGCCGAGGTGCTTGCCGCCCGGGACCGCCGCGTGGCGGGCCCGACCGCTCCACCACATGGGCTGTTCCTGGTGAACGTCACCTATTAGGCGCCTTCGGCTTCCAATGCGCATCGCTCACGTCATTACCAGGCTGATCCTCGGCGGGGCACAAGAGAATACCGTGTTGTGCTGCGAGGACTTGCTGCGCGAATACGGCGACGACGTGCTGCTGGTGACCGGTCCGCCGCTCGGCCCCGAGGGAAGTCTGATGCGGCGAGCGGAGGCATCGGGCATTTCGGTGTGTCTGATCGACTCGCTGCGCCGCGAGGTGAATCCCTGGCGCGACGCCCTGGCATACAGGCAATTGAAGGTGGCCCTTCGCGACTTCCGCCCCCACGTAGTGCATACCCACAGCGCGAAGGGCGGCATCCTTGGCCGGGCCGCCGGTTGGTCGCTCGGCGTGCCGGCAGTTGTCCATACGATTCACGGGGCGCCCTTTCACCCATATCAAACCTGGGCGGCCCGGGCTGCGATCCGCGCTTGCGAACGTTGGGCCGCCCGCCGCTGTCACGCCATGATTTCCGTGGCCGACGCCATGACCGATCTGATGGTTGAGGGCAACGTCGCTCCCCGGGAGAAGTTCACGACGATCCTCAGCGGCATGGAGGTCGAACCCTACTTGGACTCCCAGCGGCATCGGGAGCGAGTGCGCCGCGAGCTGGGCTACGATCCGGAGCATACCGTCATTGTCAAGGTTGCACGCCTGTTCCATTTGAAAGGGCACGATTACCTCGTCCAAGCCGCTGAGCAGGTGGTTCGTGCCGTACCCGCGGCCCGGTTTCTCCTGGTTGGCGACGGCGTGCTGCAGGATTGTATACGCCGCCAGATTGAAGCGGCTGGGCTGGCAAGCTACTTTCAGTTCACGGGGCTTGTGCCGCCGGAACGCATTCCGGAATTGCTGGCCGCCGCCGACATTGTCGTGCATGCCAGCCTGCGCGAGGGGCTCGCCCGCGTGCTCCCGCAAGCGCTGATTTCCGCCAAGCCGGTTGTGAGCTTCGACGTGGATGGCGCCCGCGAAGTGGTCCTCACCGGCCAAACGGGGGCTCTAGTGCCACCGCAAGATGTGGCTGCCTTGGCCGCAGCACTGGGCCAACTGGCGGCCGCCCCCGAACAAAGACGCCGGCTTGGCGAGGAAGGACGCCGACGCTTCGCCGACGCCTTTCGGCACGACCACACGACCGCCGAAATCCGCCGGCTTTATCGGCGGCTACTGGACAACGCTGGCAGCCAATTTGCCCAGGAAGAATAGGCGGCTTGGGTTGCCATGGGAGAGAAACGAGGTAATTCCATGCCAGTGTGGGTGAAAAAGGACCGATGAAATCTCAAGAACGGCTTCTGCAGATTGTGCGGATCGACCGGAAAGGAGGGCGTCGCGACGGGGTTGCAGCAAGAGGCATGACCGAGTACAATGGTGAATCCGTGAAGAGTCCGGCCAGCCGGCTGGGCCTTGTCCGGCCGTATTTTCAGTGAGTGTCATCGGTGAGCACGGCGACCCCAAGTTACCTCGGTTCCTTCCGGCTGCTGAACCCAATCCATTCCGGCCATGCAAGCCAGATATGGCAGGCATACGACGACCGGAAGCAGCGGCGCGTGTGCATCAAGACCCTCCTGGACCGTTTTCGGCGCGACCGTGAACAAGTGGGGTACCTGCGCTGGGAGTATGCCATCGGCCGGAACCTGGACCACCCAAGTGTCATTCAAATTGAAAACTACGACGTCGACCGCGGCCGGCCGTATTTGGTCATGGAGTGGTTTGCCGCACCGAACATGAAGAACCGGATCCGGCAGGGGGTCGAACCGATCGCTCATCTGGTCGAGGGGATCATCGATCAGGCGGCGGTCGGGCTGGAGGTCTTGCACAAGGCCGGTTACGTGCATCGCGATGTCAAACCGGACAATTTCCTGGTCAGCGACAAGGGCGTGGTGAAACTGATCGATTTTGCTCTGGCACATCGCGTTCGGCATGGGTTGGCCCGACTGTTTGTCCGGACGCCGAAGTTGCAGGGCACGCGCAGCTACATGGCTCCCGAGCAAATCCGATGTGCCGCGGCGGACCCGCGGGCAGATTTGTACAGCTTCGCCTGTGTAGTGTTCGAGTTGCTTTCCGGCCGGCCACCCTT
>JAVEUP010000273.1:0-8027 GCA_034005525.1 Thermoguttaceae bacterium
TAATGGGAATCACGCAACGCATCCTCGACGTAACCTCTGGCCACGCAATACCTTCTGACACATCCGACGTTTTCAGCAAAATTTGGAACTACTGAATGTCTTTCGACACGCTCGTCTCGATCAAGGCGTTCTTAATATACTCGCGCCACCGTTCGAGGTGATTGCGCAGGTCGGCGGCCCCCGGATACCCTCCGAAGTAGATATATTCTTCCAGGGCGAAACCGAATGCCTGCCGCATCTCTGTAAAACCCCAATGTGTGACCGGCAGAGTCTCGAAACGCCCGGCCAGGCTCTCGGTGAGCCCGCGTGACAGCAGCAGCGCCGACGATCCGAGCAGCACGACCTTCAGCCGACGCCCAGCAAGGGTGTCCTCGTCCCATAGCATCTTGACGGTTTCGGACCAATGAGGCAGTTTCTGGACCTCATCGAGTACCAGGAGTGCCTCGCCTGTTGGCGAGTCGCGCAAACGCAGCCGGGCCAGATCCCACTGCTGAGCGAGCCATGCGTCGTCGCGCAAAGTGGGCTCGTCGGCCGACGCATAGAGGGCAATCCCGTCGAAGGCGTCCAGCACCTGTCGGGCGATGGTGGTCTTCCCCGTCTGACGCGGGCCGGTCAATATCTGCACGAAGCGGCGCGGTTCTCGCAGTCGCTGCTGAAGGATCTTGACTTGCTCGCGACGGAACATGTTAGCACCAAAGGGGTTAACATTGTACTCAGTATTCCTCGTAAATATACAAGCCACATCGAGAATGTCAATTGCGACGGGAACGTTGGCGGATGTTTCCATATTTCGACTCGCACATACCCCCTGTCTTAAGGATGGCAGACCGCTTTATCCGGCTGAATCGTTACTCCGCGACGGCACTCCGTGAGCGTTAC
Source organism: Thermoguttaceae bacterium (assembly GCA_034005525.1). Lineage (GTDB taxonomy): Bacteria > Planctomycetota > Planctomycetia > Pirellulales > Thermoguttaceae > PWXP01. The sequence goes on from JAVEUP010000273.1 coordinate 880, forward strand.
CTGGCCGGCCACTCCTTGCCAAGAAGGCATATTCTGCTGTAATGGAGGCTTCACTTGCCAATTCCCCGTTTCGCAGGATTCGATCATGGATATCCAACAACTCGTTCGCGGGCTGAAATCGAAGAATAACTCGAAAATCGTGCTTCTGGTGGCCGACGGGCTGGGCGGGCTGCCCCTCGAGCCGGGTGGGCCCACCGAACTGGAGGCCGCCCAGACTCCCAATCTCGACGCGCTTGCCAAACGCAGCGTGCTGGGCATGATGCACCCAATAGCCCCGGGGATTACCCCCGGCAGCGGTCCGGGGCACCTCGGGTTGTTCGGTTACGACCCGGTGAAATACTTGATCGGCCGCGGGGCACTGGAGGCCACCGGCGTAGGTTTCAAGCTCGAAGCTAACGACGTGGCTATCCGCTGCAACTTCTGCACGCTCGATGCCCAGGGCAACATTACCGACCGCCGTGCCGGCCGCATCCCCACCGATGAAAGCGCGCCGCTGGCCAAGAAGCTCCGCGCCGTGAAGATTCCCGGCGTCGAGGTGTTCGTCGAGCCCGTCCAGGAACACCGGTTTGTGGTCGTCCTACGCGGCGAGGGTTTGGGCGGCAACGTGGCCGACACCGATCCGCAGAAGACCGGCGTTCCGCCACTGGCGCCGAAAGCCGGCGACCAGGAAAGCCAGAAGACCGCCGAAGCCGCCCGGGAGTTCGTCGCCCAAGCCGGCAAGATCCTGGCCGGCGAGAGCAAGGCGAACGGGCTCACCATGCGGGGCTTTTCCAAGAAGCCGGGCCTGGCAAACTACGAGGAAATGTACGGCCTGAAGGCGGCGGCCATTGCCGTCTATCCGATGTACAAGGGGCTCGCCCAACTCGTGGGAATGGAAGTGGTCGGCCAGCCGAAGTCGCTCGACGAAGAGATCGACGTGCTTGAAAAGGCCTGGGACGATTACGACTTCTTCTTCGTCCACTTCAAATACACCGACAGCCGCGGCGAAGACGGCAATTTCGACGCCAAGGTAAAGGCGACCGAAGACTTCGACCGCATCGTGCCGCGGGTCGAGGCCCTGGGACCAACCGTGCTGGCCGTCACAGGCGATCACAGCACGCCGGCCAAACTGTCCGGCCATAGCTGGCACGCCGTGCCCGCGCTCATCGCGTCGGACACGTGCCGCTTCGACCACAGCCAGGCGTTCAGCGAGCGGGAGGCGCGCACCGGGGAGTTGGGCCAGTTCAAGGCCGTCTACCTCATGCCCCTGCTGCTGGCCCATGCCGGCCGGCTGGAGAAGTTCGGCGCGTAGGGTCGCCGCAGCACAGCCACGGCAGATAGGTAGGGTAGGTCAAACTAGCCGCTTTCTTGGTGGGTCATCGGTCGCTACGTCGGGCGTGCATTCAGGCGACGGGCTGTGAATCAGCTTGGCTGCGGCTTGTGCGGACCCACCAGCAATCTACGCGACCTTGACCCACCCTACGTCTCCGAATCATCGGGCTACAGCCCTTCTTCCTCCGTCTTCTCTTCCGCGTTCATCATCCGCCATGCGGCTTGTCCGTGCTCCAACGGCAAGCGCTGCATGGCGAGGCGGACAAAGAAGGTCGTTGGCCCGTGCTCGGCATCGTCGTACGTGACGGCATAGAGTTGCCGCACGCCAAGGGAATGGGCGTCGCGCCCGGAGGCTTCGGTCGTAAGATACCGCACCTGGGCGCGCGTGCCCAACGCAAGCAGCCTGGCAATCAGCGGTTGAGCTACATAGCCTGCAAACTCTTCGTCCAAGGACAGTCCCACGCCATCGAAATCTTCCTGCTCCTCGACCAGCGGCTGGCTTCGATGCTCTTCGTCGAGATGCTGCCGGTACCGCGGTGCCAGGGTAAGCTGATGGGCCGTTTTGGGCTGGTCCTTGGCAAGGAAATCGAACCAGGCATTGGCGAACGCGCGGGCTTCGTTGTGGATGGAACGCCAGAAGATCCACTGATCCGTCGCTGCCGCCGAAATGCACAGCATCGACAGGAACAGCCCAATCAGCGCCGCTCCCCGGCCGGTAAGCGCGGGCGAAAGCCAGGCGATGCGCGCCAGGGCCACGGCGGCGACGACCGTTCCGGCAAGCGGAATCAAACTGAGCCACACATCCACCAGCGCGAGAGGGGAAAGCAACCCCAGAATCAGCGCGGCAACGGCCCAGCCGCTGACGGCCCGATACTCGTCGACCGTGCCATCGTCGTGATCGGTCAAATGCGGTGAGTCGCGCAGAACAGACATCGCGTGATCCTTTCCTCCTTAGATATTGTACGCCCAAAGCCAGCGAAGAGGTCTTCGCAGGGGCACCCGTCATCTCTGCGCGCAGAGGACGTCCTGCCGGAACGACTGTCCACTATGGAACGCGGGCAGCGCCGGTACTCTCTACATGCGACTGGAGCCGCGCCCTGCGCGTGGCGTACTTCGGCAACAGCCCGCCGGTGCGGTCAAAAACGGCCAGCTTCTCCTCCCCCGGTCGCTGCTCCTGTTGCGAGGCGTACCTGTTCGCAGTCACTTCGGTTTCCGACAGCCCGCGGGCAAACTGCCCTCGCGACACCCGCTGCACGAACCCAAGCCAGTACAGTTCCGCGCCGCCCTTCTCCACCCGCTGCTCGGGTACGAACGAGCCACCGAGAAACTCGCGGCCAAGCGGTGCGAGGTGCAGCGAGAACGCGGTGAACGACACCATGACCCAGCCGATCCATGCCGAGCAGAGCACACTGCCAATCTGGTCGGCCAGTTTCAGGAAGCGAACCTGCACGCGCGAAATCGAGTCGGTTGCCGCCCGGAAGATTACGAGAAACAGGGCGAACAGTCCCCAGAGCGCCAAGAAGTCCCAGAAGTACGTGTAGCTGGGCAGCATCCCATCCCGGTCCAGGTAGTTGGCCACAGGCTCGAAATAGTTGGTCGCCAAGAGGGCCGCGGTTACCAGGTTAATGAGCCGAACGGCGTTTCCCCACAGGCCATCCTGGTACAGGAGCGCCATGCAGGCTGCAAAGATGACGACGAATATACCAAACAGCATCCGAAAACTCCTATTGCTTGAGTACTCTCATCAGCTCCGGCAGCGAAGTGACGCCCTTGGCGACCAGCAACAATCCTTCCTCCTGGAGAGATCGCATACCGTCCTTTCGGGCAGCTTGTCGCAGCAGGTCCGGCTTAGCGCGTGCAGCCAGCGCCTTGCGGACCGAATCGCCCACAACAAGCAGTTCGAAGAGGGCGGTGCGGCCGACGTAGCCGATTCCACCGCACTCCTTGCACACTTCTTCAGGCTGCTGCGGCGGCCGATGGAACGCCTGCACGCGGCCCTCGGGCAGGCCCAGTTGCTTGAGCACCTCGGGCGTGGGTGTGTAGGCCTCCTTGCATGCATCGCATAACTTGCGGATGAGCCGCTGTCCCATTGCGGCGCTAGCCACCTTGGCGAACTCGACGGGCTTCGCACCGAGTGCCAGCACGCGCACCAGCGCTTCGGCCGCGTCTTTCGCGCGCATGGTGCTGACGGCAATGCGGTTTTCCTCAAGAATCTCGCCGCACAGCACGTCAACGGTCTCCCCGTCGGGCAGGTCGCGGAAGACGATAACGTGCGGGTCCATGCGGAACAGCTTGACGAGCACGTCGGTGGTCGATTGTCCTTCTGCGGCGTTGTAGACGGTCACCGGGATATTCTCGACCTCCTCGTATCGTTTCGTAGCCTCCTCAACGGCAACGAATTCCCGCGTGAATCGATCCAAGGCATGCAGCAGGACGTTCACCGTGCTGCGAAGGCCCCCGCCCGGCATGGCGGAGAGCACCACGAATCCCCGCTCTCCGTTCATCAGCTCCTTGAGTTGCTCCTGCATCTTCGCACGCATCCCCAAATCGTCCAGCGTGGTGAACCGGACCTTGGGATCTTCAAACTGCAGGACAACCCGCTCGCCGGTCTTCGTACCCTGCGAAGCAAACGTTCCCTCATAGCGAATCGTCTGGTATTCGGCGCCAAAGGCGCCTTCCTGCCGGCCTTGGCGGTCTTGCGGGTTCAGGCCGCACAAGATTTTCAGGGCCTCAAGACCGAGGTCAGCCTTTTCGCGCTCTTCGGACTCGCGCTGGTGCCACACGCCGTCAATGAGGTATCGCACGCCCACCGCCTGCTGCGTGAAGTCCAGCAGGATGGACGCGGCGCGGCACTGCAAGCCGTTGGCAATGATCTCGCGCGCGGTCCTCAGCCCCGGGGCCTGCCGGGAAGCGAGTAGCCGGGCGTTGTTTTCCCGGTCGTCGGCGCCTCCGCGAGCCGTAAGCGCCACGGGCGGCCCCGCGCGGTGCGGATCCTGCGCCTCGGCCTGCATCTTCACGCCGAGCATCTGCATCTTCGACGCCAGCACGTACCGGAGGTGCTCCCGGGTGAGCACCCGCAGGTCGTTGCTCACTTGCGAATTGCGGATGACAATGTAGGTAGCCAGGGGCCCCGCGTAAGAAATCAGCAACAGGACGAAGCCAAGCCAAAAATAGGGAATCATCCACAGCAACACGAACCCGGCCATAAAACTGCCGAAGACGATCGGGTTCCACCGGAGGTAGTTCCACTTCAGTTTCACTTCCTGCACGTCACGGCTGACCCAGTCGGTTGTCCAGACCCAGAGCAGGAAGACGAACCACGGAAGAAGCACCCTTACCGCACTGAGGTAGTGTCCCGGCCCGCGGAAGCTGTTGGGGGCCCCGGGGTCGGGCCGGTAGGCGGGCCAATTGGCGGCCAGCGCCTGGTTGGCGGCCATGCTTACCAGTAGAGCCACGAGCAGGATCCAGCCAAGCCGGCGTATGGTTGTTCGAGTTGGTCCCAGCGTTTCTGACATTGTTGCATCTTGAGTCGGTTTCACATGGTTTGCCGGCCGTCCGGACAACAGCCGGCCCCTCGCAGCATCCATCATACCGCGCGGCAGTCCGTTAGATAATACCCGGGTCGCGGACCTCGATCCCCTTCAGTGCCATCTTTAGCGATTCGGGGTTCGGCGCCACTTCGAAGGCCGTCGCACGGTCGATCATGTCGCGCAGTACCAGGCCCTTCAGGCTCATGGTGAAGTCCTGCATGCCTTCCTCCTTGCCGATTCGGATCGCATCGCTCAGCTTGTCGTCCTGCTCATCCAGCAGCAGCTTGCGGATCATGGGCGAGAAGGTCATGATCTCGCAGGTGGGCACGCGACCGACGCCCTCCATGATCGACGGCAGCAGCTTCTGCGCGATGATCGCCTTCATGTTGAATGCCAGCGCGCTGCGGATGGCCTGGTGCATCGCCTCGGGGAACAGGTCGAGGATACGGCCGATCGTGCTCGCGGCAGTCGAAGCATGGATGGTGCCGAACACGAGGTGGCCGGTCTCGGCCGCCTGGATAGCCGTTTCAAAGGTCTCCCGGTCGCGCATTTCACCCACTAGGATGATGTCGGGGTCCTCGCGGACGGCATGCTTCATGCCGATCATGAAGTCTTTCACGTCCATGCCGATCTCGCGCTGGTTGATCAAGCACTTGTCCTCGGTGAACACGAACTCGATCGGGTCCTCCAGGGTGAGGATGTGCTTGCGGTAGTTGTGGTTGATCCAGTCGAGCATCGACGCGATGGTCGTGCTCTTGCCCGAACCGGTGATGCCGGCCAGCAGGATCATGCCCTGGCTGAACTTGCAGAGATTCTCAAGGCCGTCGGGCAGGTAAAGGTCCTCGAAACTCGGAATCTTGTTGTTCACTCGCCGCGCGACAAGTCCCACGCGGCCCATCTGCTGGAGCACGTTGACGCGGAATCGCCAAATGATGCCGTCCACGTCGACCGTATGCGCGAAGTCGACCCCGCCGTCTTCGTCGAAGATCGCCCGCCGCCGCTCGTCGACGTCGACCATCTGGAAAATCAGACGCAGCATCTCCTCATCGTCAATGGGCGGCCGGCTTAACGGACGCAGCACGCCGTTGACCCGCACAAACGGCGGACAATCGACCTTCAAATGCAGGTCGCTTCCCTGCAGCTTCACCAGCGCCCGGAACAGCTTGTCAATCTCATACGCTTGGCGCTGCGACAGGAATCGCTTGTGTTCTTCAATCTCTACAGTAGCCATGGGATCCGGTAGTTAAAGGGCAAGGTGTTTGTCATCGCTCGCAAGGGGTTGTCCACTCAGCACTGCCGGGGACGGCCCGGGCGCACGATCCGCACATTGGCGGCAGACGTACGGGGATGCCGCGGGCGTGCATTATACGTTTGGTCTGTTCAATGGTGTACTCGCCGTAATGGAAAATGCTCGCGGCCAGCGCCGCCTCGGCACCGCCAAGGAGCACCGCATCGGCCAAGTGTTCCGGGCATCCGGCCCCGCCGCTGGCCACCACGGGAATCGTCACGGCATCGGAAACGGCCTTGGTTATTTCCAGGTCGTAGCCGTCCTTGGTGCCGTCGGCGTCCATGGAAGTCAAAACGATCTCGCCGGCGCCAAGGCGTTCGACCTGCACGGCCCATGCAACGGCCTCGAGGCCTGTCGGCACCCTACCGCCGTGGGTATGCACCTCCCATACCTCGCGGCCGTCCTTCTGCACTCGCTTTGGATCGATGTTGACCACGATGCATTGACTTCCGAATCGCCGGGCCGCTTGGCGGACGAAGTCCGGGTCGTGGCAGGCGGCCGAATTGATCGAAACCTTGTCCGAACCCGCGTTGAGCAATGCCCGGATGTCATCGATATCCCGAATGCCTCCCCCTACAGTGAGGGGCATAAAGACAACCTCTGCGGTGCGGCGGACCACGTCGAGGATGATGTCCCGGCCCTCGTGCGTGGCGGTGATGTCAAGGAAGACGAGTTCATCGGCGCCTTCTTGCTCGTAACGCGCGGCGACCTCGGCCGGGTCGCCGGCATCGCGGAGGTTCAGGAAGTTCGTTCCTTTTACAACCCTGCCTTCGTTCACGTCGAGGCAAGGGATGACTCGTTTGGCAAGCATGGAAGTCCGTGCGAAAAGCCCCGGAATGCCCGGCCAAGGCATCGACAGCCGGCCGAAACAGCTTCACTGTAAGCACGGAAACGGGCGAAGTCAAGGGAGGGCTCACTGTGGGGAGCCGGTTGCGCTGTCAGGAACGCCTTTTCGCATAAGGACTTACGACACGCCCCAAAATCTCTTCCCCGCAAGAGCGTGCGTTTTCGCCGGGTTT
>JAVEUP010000274.1:0-8005 GCA_034005525.1 Thermoguttaceae bacterium
AAACCCGGCGAAAACGCACGCTCTTGCGGGGAAGAGATTTTGGGGCGTGTCGTAAGTCCTTATGCGAAAAGGCGTTCCTGACAGCGCAACCGGCTCCGCAGTCTGCGAAAACCGTTGCAATTGACGACAATCCTGCTACAATCAATGGTGGTGTCGGGGATCGTCTCGGCAGAGCAGAGTCAGAACGTTTGCAGCACTCGGGCGTGCGGCTCCTCCGATAGGCTCTGCGTGAGGAAGCCGCACACTCCTTGTCAGAAAGGGGACTCCCATGAAGCGGTCGACGCAAGTGGGTATTCCGGTAGGGATGCTTATCTTCTTCTCTTGGCTGTACAGTACCAGTATGGGGGCAGTCGTTGCGCAACGCCTGGACGATCCGTCCTATGTGGCCTTCGAGGCGGAAGACTATTACGACATCACCACTACGGGCAGTAACCAGTGGATTGTCGTCAGTACGGCCAGCCCGATTACCTCGCCGGTCGGACTGGATGTCATTCCCGCCGACTCGGACGTGTCGGGCGGCGCGGCCCTACTGGCCGATTTCAGCATCGGGTTTCACGAAAGCACGGTCACGTACCGGATTGCGTTTGCGTACCCGGGTGATTATCAGTTCTACGTGCGTTACAGCATGTACGAGCACAGTTCCATAGGAAGCGGCTATGGAAACGAGGATTCCTTCTACCGGCCGCCCGACTTTAACGCGGTATCGGGTGACGACGTCGTTTCCGGCTTCTCAAGCACCAACGTCGAAGGTGTGCATGGCTGGAAGAACACGGGCGCCGTCTACGAGGTGACTGCAGCCCATGTGGCAGATGGCTACGTCGATTTCATGATCGACAGTCGGGAGCGAGGTTTTTCCATCGACCGGATTGTGTTCACTACCACAAGTTTGAGCGATGCAGAACTTGACGGCTTGCTGAACTGGGATATTGTGAAATCGCACTTCACCGATGGCGACTCGGCCGATTCGAACTGGTCGACCACGAGCAATTGGAATAGCGGCGTGCCGGATGTCATGACGGCGGCATTCATCGGCGATGAAAAGACGGCGCAGCTCAGCGCGGCGGGGGCCGAAGCCTATCAGTTGACTATCGGTCACACCGAGAGCACGCTGCCCGGCAACGGAACGCTCAACCAGACTGCCGACAGCCTGACCGTGGCCAAAGGACTGTCGATCGGCATCAACGCGGACGCCGATGGTGAAGCCCACATCGAGGGCACCTACACGGCCACCGGCGGATCCACGCTGACCGTCGGCCAGCCGGCCACCGGCCGGACCAACCTGTACCTCGGCCACAACAGTGCCGGCACCGATTATGACGCCACCGGCACGCTCGACCTCAGCGGCGCTGCGCAGTTTGATGCGTACCTCGACAATCTTGTGCTGGGCGAAGTGACTTCCGGGTCGGCAAGAGGCCGCGGCGCTGGGATTCTCAAACTGGCTGAGACGAACAATATCGATGCGACACAGATTGTCATCTCTACCTCGTCGATGCATGCCGCGCCCCAGCTATGGAGTTCCGTAGAGCTTGGCGACGAGAACAACATCCAAACCGATCTTCTGGTCGTGGGCGGGCGCCGCAGCCGGGCTACCCTCGAGTTTGCCGCGCCGGGCGGAACGCTGAACTTGACCGGCTCGTCCGGAGCAGCCGCCGATTTGCGCATCGCCTATACCGACCTGAATACGGGAAGTCTGGGCAATGCCACGATGGATCTCTCCGGCGGGACGTTCAACGCCACGCTCAACGATGTTGTGGTGGCCTATCACATGAGCAAAGGCGGCACCGACACCGGTACGCTCACTTTCGACGACGGTACGGTCAACGCGCAATCGCTCACAATCGGTTGGGCGGGCAGCCATTCAACCGAAGGCAAGGGAAAAGCCGTTGGCACGGTGAATATGGGCGGCGGGAGTCTCACGACGACAACCGCCGTGCTCGGGACGGGCGAAGGTACCACCACCGGCACCTTGAACCTCAGCGGCGGCACATTCACGTCCGGCTCTCTGGTGGTCGGCCATGGCTTGGTGCATGCCGGCACGGGCGACGGCGCCGGCACCGGAACGGTGAATATCTCGGACGGAACCGCCCAGATCAACGGAAATGTCACCCTCGGCACCGGCACCGCTGCCAGTTCAGGCACCATCAACCTCACCGGCGGCGCGATGAACGTAACCGGCAATGTGACGGGTGGAGTGGGTACAAGCAGCGTCAATGTGGACGGGGGCGAACTGGATGTCACAGGCGATCTGAGGGTCGACTCGCTGCGTGTCGGCTTCAACGGCCGGACCGCCTCGGCATTGGTCTCGGGCGGTGTGGTAGTCGACGGCACGGGCACCCTGTACGTCGGGTACCGCAATAGCGCCTCCGTGAATCCTTCCAACCAGACTCAGGGAATGCTTGACCTTTCAGTTGCAGATTCCGTGACCTTGAACACAAGCACGATGACTGTTGGTCTACTCTCCGCCGAGGTGAATACTCTAACCGAGGGTACTCTCAGACTTTCGGCCGAAGGTGTCAATAACATCTCCGCAACGACCATTACCATCGGCGATTCCACGGCCGGAGTTTCCCCTACCGTGAGAGGATTCCTTGTGCTGGGCGAGGATAACACGATCCGGACCGACGCCCTGTATCTCGGCCGCCGGAAGGCGCAGGGTACGATGAGTATCGCGGCGGGAGGCACGCTTGACCTCGCCGGGCTCAGCGGCGCGAAAGCCAACCTGTACATCGGCTACTGCGACACGACCACGACGGCCACCATCAATCAGGGAACCATGAATCTGGTCGGTGGCACGTTGGACGCCGCGCTCGGCGAACTCGTGATCGGCTATCACCGCTATCCCTGGAGTAGCCCTACGTCCGGGCGTGGCATGGGCACGCTCAGTTTTGACGCTGGTTCCGTAACGGCTGATACCGTCACGATTGGTGCGGGCAGTTCCGATTACAATGAGGAATACGGGTTTCGCGAAGGCCGAGGTGTGGGCGCGCTTAATATGGGCGGCGGCACGTTCGAGACGCAATCCATTTCCCTCGCTGAAGGTTCTTCCCGAACCGAAGGCACCTTCAACCTGACCGGCGGCACGCTGACCGTCACCGGCAGCGTTGTCGGAGGGATCGGTACGAGTGCGCTGAACGTCGACGGCGGAACTATGACTATCGGTGGCGACTTGATCGCCAATACGGTGCGCGTCGGTTACGAGTCGCGCACAGCGTCCTTGAGCATCGGCACGTCCGGGGCCGGTACCGTTGAGATCGGCAGCGGAAGCGAGAACTTGTTCATCGGTCGCCGCGTCAGCAATATCAATATCGATACGGTCGGTACACTGGACGTGTCCGATGCCGCTTCCTTTTCCGCCGACGTTGGCACCCTCGTCATCGGCAGTCTCACCAACAACAGCGGCACAGGAAATGTCACGGGCACGCTTAAACTGGCTGCCGAGAGCGCCATCGACGCCGATGTTGTCCGCCTCGGCTATATCGACGGCGGAAATGTCCGGCCGGTGACCGGAAACCTGGAACTCGGCGAGCAGACCACGGTCGGCACCGACACCCTGATTGTCGGTGACCATAAAGGGATTGGGAATATCAGCTTCCCGGACGGTGGGACGTTGACCCTTGGCGGCAAGAGTGGCCAGAAGGCCGACCTGCGGATCGGCGACAATAGTGATTCCAATACATCCAGTACTGCTACGGGCACGATGAATCTATCCGGGGGTGTATTCGTGGCGAACCTCGGCCAGTTGGTCCTCGGCGACTATGCTTCCGACATGGCGGATCCCGGCGGCTTCGGCAGCGGCAGTGCTTCCGGCACCTTGACGCTCAGCGACAGCGCACTGAACAGCATCCAGGTCGATTCCGTACTCCTGGGCAATTACGCCCGCGACGGCTCCGGCGGTTCTGGGACGACGAAGACCGCTTCGGGAACAATCACCATGAGCGGGGGAACGTTCAACGTCGCGGGTGACGTGACCCGCGGGGTTAACTACGGCGCCGCCAACGGTGCGATCACCAGAAGCACCGTCAACGTCGACGGCGGAACCATGACCGTCGGTGGCGATCTGATTGTGGACACGCTCCGAGTCGGCGCGGGCGCCCTTGTCGGGGAACTGACGGTCAGCGGCGGCGGGACGGTCGAAATCGGGACACCTGCGTACCGCACCAATCTTTACATCGCCCGCACCACGACGGACATTGCGAACAACCCCAAAAGTACCGTCGACTTCAGCGGGGCAGGCCAGTTGACGGCCTACCTCAACGCGTTCAATATCGGCGAGCGGACGGGCGGGCACACTTCGACTTCCGGCAAGCCGATTGCCGAGGTGATCTTGGCGCCAACCACCTTGATCGACGCTGCAAGCATCCTGATCTCCGAGTACGATATGTGGGATGCCAACGCACAACAAACCCGTATGCGACTTGGGGCGGATACGACGATTCGAACTGACACGTTTACGATCGCCGGCTCACGGGGCAACGCCCTGGTCGATTTCCACACTGGCGGCACGTTCACGCTCGAGGGTTCCAGCGGCGTAGCCGCAGATCTGCGCGTGGGCTATTGCACGTTGGGCACCACGAACAGCACGGACGGCATCCTGAACCTCAACGGCGGGACGTTCAACGCAACGCTGGACAACCTAATCGTCGGCTACCGCGTATACCGCGGCGAGTACGACGTAACCACCAATGCTGCCATGTCATTCGACGCTGGGACCGTCACGGCCAACAGCGTCACCCTGGGCTGGGGTACCCAGCCGACCAGCAACGACGGCACGATGGGCATCGGAATCGGCACCCTGAACATGCGCGGCGGGGCGCTGACCACCGGAGCCATCCAATTGGGCGTCGGTACCACAAAGAGCGAAGGCACGCTGAGCCTGACCGGCGGCACACTGGCTGCCGGCTCTATCACCAAAGGCGTCGGAACTGCCGCGTTCAACTGGACGGACGGTACGCTGCACGTGGGCACGTTCGGCAGTGAAGACCAGCGTTTGGACCTGGTACAAGACGGCGGCACGTTGGCGCCGGGCAACTCTCCCGGCATGACGACCGTCCATGGCCACTACGCCATGAACGCCGGTGCGATCGAAATCGAAATCAACGGATACGATCAGGGCGACCAGGGGCTCGTCGGGGACGCACATGATGGAATCGGCTACGACTTCGTCAAGGTTCACGGCGACGCCACGCTTGCCGGCAGTTTGAACGTGCTGCTGCTGGATGGTTTTCTCCCGGACCTTGGCACCCACTTCGACGTGCTGCAGACAACGGGCGCTTTGGACATCGAAGGGCTCACCCTTTCCCACAATTGGCCCGGTTCGGGTTTCGGCTGGTGGAACGTAAGCAGCATCCCCAGCGGCGACGGCTTCCTGCTGCGGCTGTCGGCCGTGCCGGAACCCACAGGCGCCCTGCTCGCCCTGTTGGCGCTTACAGGTCTGCTCGGCTGCATTCGCCCGCGACGGCTACGATCGGACGCTTGATCCGCCGGATCGGTAACTGGGTGTGAAGGCGAGAGACTTCTCTTCACAGTTGCACAGATCTCGGCGAGCGGGGGCCGTGAGGCCCCTGTTTCTGAAAAACATTGCGCAGTTCCACGTTTTCGTGAGAGACTACAGCTCTGGTGTGTTTCCGGTTGGCGGGAGCATGGGCGACGGCCGGCGTGGAAGTCAGAACAGAAACAGGGGCCTCACGGCCTCCGCTCGCCTTTCGGTTTGCAGCGTTCGGGTACTGCTGCCTGCAATCTCTTGCACTGGGCCGCTCATGCCTTGTGGTGCTTGCGCCCTTGTTACCTCCCGTCTTGGGCCGCCGCCTTCTTCAGCAACTCGACGGTTTCCCGGACCAGGGGGGCCTGGACGACAATGGCCAGTGCCAATGGCATGTGGAAGGTGCGTTCCTCGAACGACATCGTCGTTCGGTCCGTCTGCCGTTGCATTCCGACAACCATTCCAACAACCACTGCCTCATTGTCCGCGAGTTGCACGACTGGCGCGCCGCTATCGCCGCCAAACGTGTTTGCATGGACCAGCACCCGTTGTGCGTTGGCGATGGGCGTCACCGGGTGCGTCGCCATTGTGCCGCGGCGGAGCACGGGCCAGCCGGCCTCGTTTGCTTCGAGCGTCGCGGGATAACCCGGAATGAACACCTCGCTGCCGACGCGAAGCTTCCGCTCCGCAGCCCACGACTGATCGGCCAATTGTTCGAAACGCAGCGGACTGGCCGCTGTTCCTTCGGGCAGGTCGATCGCGAGCGCGGCGATGTCCAACTCGGGATGACGCACCCAAAGCGGCTTGTCGCCGTCGCGGATCGCAACGTCGGTTTCGCGGCGCGAGTAGGTCGAATCTTCGTTCTTCACCCGCAGCATCAGTGTGCAAACTGCCCCTTCAAACCTCTCCAGCGCATGGGCCGCCGTCACAAGAATCGGCCGTTTCCCTGCGGCCTCCTCCGACCCCTCCGGCCAGACGAGGAAAGCAGTACCCGATGTCTTCTTGTCGGTAATGCGGAAGGTCGCTGCAAGAACGCGTTCGATCGCGTCTTCAGCAATCGCCGGCCCGCCGGCCATTGCGGCAAGCAGGATGCAAACCGGCACAGCAAACGCGAAGCTTCGATTCATGACGGCTCCTGCAATGGTGCAGACCACTCGCTGGTTTCCGGACTCCCTGGTGGAGAACCGGCATCATCGCGGCCCGGCGGCGGGTGAGGCAACTCGCTTGAAGGCCGATGCCAAATGCGCCCGGCAGGCGCAACCCTCTGATTGTAACACGCGGATCTTGCTGGTGGCAAACGTCTTGGCTGCGGTTGGGGGGCAACATGTGGCTCTTCCGTTTCTAGGCGCAGACAGCCTTTGCTCTGGGGACGGCACAGCGGCGTGTGCCTACTACATTGCCGCGGCCTGCACCTAGAAACGGAAGGCCTTTCTTGTTTGGCAGTCTCGCTTGACAGAAGTCCCGTCGAATGTCAGAATCGACAGTACCTGGCGGCCGGAAACCTCGCCGAACCGGCACACCGCTAGTCTTCGTTTCCCGCATTATTTCTACCGGAGAGTGAAAATGGGCCAGCCCAACCGTCGCCGGAATCCGGCTGTGATGTTACTATGCAGGCGGTACTTCCGGTGGCCGGCAGTGCTGCTTGCGGGCGCCGTGCTGCTGGCCGGTTGTGGAGGCAAGAACCCGCTGAACCGGCAGCCCGTCCGGGGAAATGTCACCCTGGACGGCGCGCCGCTGGAGCGCGGCGTCATCGAGTTCCACTCGCAACACGAGCGGGGGGTGGCCAGCGGGGCGCTGATCGAGAACGGGAGGTACTCGCTGCCGACGGAAAAGGGGCTGCCCGAGGGGAGCTACCTGGTGCGCATCTATTCCAGCAAGGACCGTCCTCCGGACGTGCGCGCCTCGGAGGACGGCGAGTTGGCCGCTCCGGGCGCGGAACTTCCCGGCATCGAGTTGATTCCCGCCAAGTACAATGCGTTCAGCGAAATCGTGTGCCAGGTCTCCGCGCGATCGCGCAACCAGTTTGATTTCGATATTGTCACGTCAGGCAACTGAAGCACCCTGAAACGAGGAAAGCGATGCAATCCCGGACACGTGGTTTTACGCTGGTCGAGCTGCTCGTGGTGATTGCGATCATCGGCATCTTGATCGCGCTGCTGCTGCCGGCAGTCCAGTCGGCCCGCGAGGCGGCGCGGCGGATGCATTGCTCGAACAATCTGAAGCAAATCGCATTGGCCATGCACAATTACGAGAACACGCACCGGTGCCTGCCCGTCGGTTCGTTCGGCTGCTGCTGGGGCTCGTGGATGGTGGCGCTTCTGCCGTACATTGAGCAGAAACCGCTTTATGACAGATACAATCACAACGGGAAATGGGATATCCCCGATGGGTCGTACCGCTACTCCGGATCGAAGAATCTGCCGGTTACGCGAACGCGCATCGACACGTACACGTGCCCCAGTGACACTCCGGCCGATGAAACGAACTGGAGCGGCATTACTTCGCACAACTATGGGGTCTGCACTT
>JAVEUP010000275.1:0-7993 GCA_034005525.1 Thermoguttaceae bacterium
ACTTCAAGCGGTGCCCGAGCAACCGCGTGTTGGTCATCTATGGCAAGGCCGGCCGGGGCGACGCCGCCCGGTGCGTCCACGGCGGGGCGACCTTCGTCTGGCCCGTGGTGCAGGACTACGCCTGGCTGAACCTCGAGCCGATGCAGATCGAAATCCCGCTGCGCGGCGCGCTGTCGATGGAGAATATCCGGGTCAACGTGCCCAGCGTGTTCACCGTCGCCGTCGGCACCACGCCCGAGCTGATGCAAAATGGAGCCATCCGATTGCTGGGGCTGAAGACGGTCGAGATCAAGAAGCAGGCCGAAGACATCATCTTCGGCCAGCTCCGCCAGGTCATCGCCTCCATGCAAATCGAGGACATCAATCGCGACCGCGACAAGTTCCTCTGCAACATCCAGAACTCCCTGGAGCCGGAACTGGCCAAGATTGGGTTGGTGCTCATTAACGTGAACATCACCGACATCACGGACGAGTCGGGTTACATCGAGGCCATTGGCCAGAAGGCGGCCAGCCAGGCGATCCAGAAAGCCCGCGGCGACGTGGCCGACAACGAGAAGATGGGCGAGATCCGCGTGGCCGAAGCGGAGCGGGAAAAGGCCATCCAGGTGGCAAACGCCAACAAGGTCCGTGAAATCGGCACCCGCGAAGCCCAGCGCGAGCAGGCCGTCCGCGTTGCCGAACTTGAGAAGGAGCAGACCGTTGGCGAGCAGCAGGCCTCCTTCCAGCAGGAAGCGCAAGTCAAAGACGCCGAACGCGAAATGCGCATCCGCCTGGCCGAGGCGAATGCGCGGGCAGTCGAGGGCGAGAAGGACGCCGAGCGCGAGATGCGCATCCGTTTGGCCGAGGCCAACGCGAGGGCGGTCGAGGGCGAAAACGAGTCGCAAGCGGTCATCGCCGCCAGCCAGGCCACCTTGCAGGTGAAGCAAGCCGAAGCTTACCAGTTGGGTGAGACGCGCAAGCGCGAGTCCGAAGCTGCGGTGCTCGCCGCTCAGCACCTGGCCATGGCCAAGGCGGCCGTGGCTGAGGCCGAGCGGGTCGAGGCCCAGCGCCGCGCCGAGCTGGAGGCCCCGGCCAAGGCCGAGAAGGCCAAAATCGTCGTCGAGGCCCAGGCAGAGGCGGACAAGCGCCGCATCGAGGCCGAGGGCCAGGCCGCGGCCATCTTCGCCGAACTTGAAGCCCAGGCCCGCGGCCAGTACGAAATGCTTGCTAAGAAGGGAGAGGGCCTCAAGGAGATCATCACTGCGTGCGGTGGTGCCGAGCAGGCATTCAAGCTGCTCATGCTCGAACACTTCGACCACCTGGTCGAAGCCTCGGCCAAAGCCATCTCGAATATCAAGTTTGACAAGGTCGTCGTTTGGGAGGGCAACAGCGCCAACGGCACCAGTTCCACGGCCAACTGGCTGCACAACATGGCCCGCACCCTGCCGCCCATGATGCAAGTGATGAAAGACATCGGCGGCGTCGAGATCCCCGAAGTCCTCGCTTCCCTGGACAGCAGGAGCACTACCGGCGGCAAGCCGCCCGAGAAGAAGGACGAATCGACTGTGCCCGCCGATGATCGCTGAGGCGCAGGGTGCGCCAACCAGTGCCCTTACTGCGCGATCGGCGAGGAACTGCCCAGCAAAACGTCATCCATCAAGGTGCGAAGGGTTGGGAAATCTGGAATGTACAGCGACGTTCGCCTCGAACGCCGCTTTGACCGAGTCGCGCGACAGTACGATGATCGTGAAGACGCCGAGAATCGTGCCAAGCGGCATCATCACGCACTCGATTCCGGCCATAACAAGGCAGAACAGATAACGCCGTTTTCCAGCCAGCATTCGGCCGGCGGCCAGAACACATGCCGCCATAGTCCAGCCGAAGACGATAACGGACATGCCCACGGCGGCAATAATTCCGCCAATGACGGCGGGCGGCGGCCCGCCATGTCTAAAGTCTCCATCGACTGCGCCGAGAACAAGAGCCACTCCGATGGCAACGTGCAGGATCGGGAAGAGGGAGAACAGTGCTATCATGCCGGCAAAGACATAATGGAAGATGGCAAGAAGGCGGAGGTGTTCTTCATCCCGATCCATGCTTGTTGCTCGCTTCGGTATACAGGGATAGTGTTACGGAAGCACTTGGAAAGGCTCACGTTGCGACGAAAAACAAAGGGTATTGCGCGGCAGTTCCTATTGTCAAGGGAGACATCGGGGTTCGAGTTACTCTAGGGGCACGTCGGCGTCACAATCGCTGACCGCATGCTCGTTTCAGCGGCACGGGCTGCCCGCTTCAGGCCAGCACTTCGGCGATGGTCACTTCACGATTCTCGGCCAGCGATCGCTTGCCGGCTTCGAGCACGGCGATGACCTCGACTTCTTCCTCGATCGGCACGCTTTCTTTCTTCGTGCGCACCAGGCCGAAAAACTGTTCGAGGAGATAATAGTAGAGATCGGCAAGGTCTGGAGTCAGCGTGCGCCAGCCCTTCGTGCCGTAGAGGTTCAGTTGGTACCCAGCCCGCATCCACTCCTTCTCGGCGACCATGAGCACGAGGTCGCGGCCGTTCTGGAACCGCACGCGGACGACATTGCGGCCCGGCTGGCCGACGTTCAGGCACGACACCGCGCCGCGGCCGAGGACCGCGTAGGCCAACTCCAGGGCATGAATCCCGTAGTAGATCAAGTCGTTGCCGCAGATGGTGGTGGCCAGGTGGATCTCGCCGAGCGACGGCGCTTCCTCGGCGAGGGCGACGACGTCGGGCACGAACCGCAGCGCGCTGGCCGACATCAGCGGCGTGCCGGTCTCGCGGGCCAACTCGGCAACCTCCTTCGCCTGCCGGGCCGTCATCGCCAGCGGCTTGTCGCAGAACGTCGGCACGCCCCGGCGCAGCGGGGTCAGGGCGTACTTCCACTGTTCCCCCGAACCGTCGTCGACAATCGCCACCGCGTCCACCCCTTCGGCACACTGGTCGGGGCTGTCGCACACCGTGGCAATCCCGCAGGCGTCGGCCAGCTTCTGTGCGGCCGTCCGGTCGGGGTCCCAAATCCTTACCACCTCAACCCCCTCAATACGTTTCCTCGCCTCGACAAATGTTCCTTCACACGCCTTCCGCTTCGCCGCGTCGAAGCCGTTGCAGGCCGTGGCGAAGGCCGTGCCGTGGTGCGACCCGGGCATCCGCGAGGCGCCCATATAACCGTAGGTCGCAGCAGAGATCAGACCGAGCCGGAGCTTCGCGCCTTCGGACGCGGCGTGGAGGACGGAGGGAACCCCCAGAGGCGAAACAAGCACGCCGCCAACGGCAGCGGCGGATGTGGTCTTCAAGAAATCGCGGCGGGATCGGGTAAGCGGGATTTTGTGGCTCATGGTACTCCTTTCGTGGCAGGCATCGGGGTAGGGGAAGGACGCCGGCATGCCGGTCATTCCGACGGCAGGTCCCACTCTCTCCAGTGTACACGCCGCCAACCGCGACGCAACCCTGGGGCGCTGCCGGTGATTGTCATTTAGGAATTCCGGCGGTTCCGTTTCTAGGTGCAGACCGCTCCAATGTAGCTGGCCCCGTCTGCTCCCCCCTGATTTGGATCACGGTCCGTCCGATCACGCGGCCGGCGAGGATGGCGTCGATGTGGCCCGGAAGATTCGCCAGGGGGATCGTGTGGCCGATGACTGCGAGTTTGTCGAGTTTCCAAGCGTCGGCCAAACGCCCCCAAAGCTCACGGCGGAAGGAGTTGGCGCACCAGGCGGCATCAAGGCCGGCCAGCGTGATGCCGCGGAGGATGAACGGGTAGACGGTCATCGACAACTCATGGCCGCCGGTCAGCCCACAGGCGGCCACGCAGCCGCCGTGCCGCGTCGCACGCAGCAGCGTGCTCAACATGTTGCCGCCCACCACGTCAATCGCTCCGGCCCAACGACCCGAGAGCATCGGCTTGCCGCTGGTATTGTCG
Organism: Thermoguttaceae bacterium; assembly: GCA_034005525.1. Lineage (GTDB taxonomy): Bacteria > Planctomycetota > Planctomycetia > Pirellulales > Thermoguttaceae > PWXP01. The sequence goes on from JAVEUP010000275.1 coordinate 3,924, forward strand.
ACCGCCTCGCGGCCGAGGATCTCCCGGGCACCGAGCTTGCGGAGGAACTCATGGGCGGCCGGCTTGCCGCTGATCGCCACGACGTCGTAGCCGAGCCTGGCCAACAGGGCCACCGCCACGCTCCCCACGCCGCCGCTGGCGCCAGTCACCACCACTTCGCCGCAATCCGGGGTGACGTCGTGCCGCTCGAGGGCATCGACGCCCATCGCGGCGGTCAACCCGGCCGAGCCCAGGATCATGCTCTCGTGGAGGCTGAGGCCGTGGGGCAGCGGCACGACCCAATCCTGTGGCACGCGGACGTACTCGGCAAATCCGCCCCAGCGGTTGCTCCCCATGTCGAACCCGGTGACGAGCACCGGATCGCCCTCGACGTACTCGTAGACGTCGCTCGCCTCGACCACTCCCGCCGCGTCGACGCCAGGAACCCCTGGAAACGTCCGGTTGACTCCCGGATGCCCCGTCGCCGCCAAGGCGTCCTTGTAGTTCAGCGACGAGTAGTTGGCTCGTATCAGCACCTCGCCCTCGGGCAATTCCTCCAACCGCCGCTCGTCGAGCCGGCCGGAGACCTTGCCCGCCTCGTCCTTCGTCACCAGGTAACAGCGGAAAGTTTCAGGGGTCATGAATTAGCCGATAGTGGATAGTCGGTCGTGATTCGTTTGGGGTAGCAGGCGACTTGTTGGTGCAGGTGATGGCCTCGACGTTGCTGCACCTGGGCAAGTCTGCAGGTCCGCCATGATGTACCAGGTCATCCAACCGCGTCGCCAGTCCGTCGCGCAGTTTAGCAAACCCGAGTGTGCGTGTAAAGCAAAACGGTCGGCTGCCCCTTGCAGAATCCTTGCGCGAGGGTATCATAAAATGAATAGCAACGTCGATCGCCGTACCTTTCACCCTATCCACAAGGTGTTGTCGGGATGATTCGAGCACTAGTGTTGATGAACATTGAGCGAGGGCAGGTGCCGGCAACGGCCAAGCAGCTTGCCGAGATGGACGAGGTTGTCGATGTCTATTCCGTCGCCGGCGACTATGATCTTGTAGCTATCGTGCAGAGTGTCGAATACGAACGGCTGGCCGAGATTGTGACTGAAAAGGTGCAGTCGCTTGAAAGCATCATGCACACCACAACGCTCATGGCATTCCGCAGTTACAAGCTCTCTCCTTGAGGCACCCCGGCAGCGCGGATGGACGGCACCGCCCTTCCAGCAGCGATTTGGTGACACCAGCTCAATCAGGCATCTCAAATAACGTGGCAAGAACAATGATCCACTCCGCATTGAGAAAGCTAACCATCGGGCAGCAGTTGCAGGATGAGGAGATATCCGGCATCATTACCGGGATTCGCAGTGGGGCAGTCACCGACGTGCAGATTGCCGGATTCCTGGTAGCGCTTCTGATGAAGGGCCCGACCATCCGCGAAACGGCGGCCATCGCGCGGGCCATGCGGGCCAACTGCGAGCGGATCCAGCCCAAGGTAGATGGCCCGTTGATCGATACATGCGGTACCGGCGGCGGACGCGCTACGTTCAACTGCTCTTCGGCGGTTGCCATCGTCGCCGCGGCGGCGGGGATTCCCGTGGCGAAGCATGGAAGCCGCTCGCTCTCGTCGCTCTCGGGCAGTGCCGACGTGCTGGAACGCCTCGGCGTGGCGATCGACCTGACGCCGAAGCAAGCGGAGCAGCTCATCGAAGCGGCAGGCATCAGCTTTCTCTACGCGCCCAATTTCCATCCGGTCATGCACAAGGTGCTGCCGCCCGAGATGGCCCTGGGAATCAAAACCATCTTCTATACGGTGATTGGCCCACTCATCAATCCGGCCAATGCACGGCGGCACATTCTAGGTGTCTACCGCCCCGATCTGGTGCAGATGGTGGCCGATATCCTGGTCGAGCTGCAATTCGAGCATGCAATGGTCGTCCATGGACTCGACGAACTGGACGAAATCTCCGTGATCGGAACAACGTCGATCGCGGAGGTGAAGGACGGCTGGGCCAAAAAGTACGAACTCTCGCCTGAACAACTCGGACTGCCACGATACACTTACGAAGATATCGTCGGTGGTACGCCCGAGCAGAACGCGACAATCGTACAGGCGATTCTTTCGGGACAGGAGAAAGGGGCCCGGCTTGACATGGTCCGGGCGAATGCAGCGGCTGCACTGCTCGTCGGCGGCAAGGTCGACACACTTCGCGACGGCGTGCAATCGGCCGGCGAGTTGATCGCCAGGGGAACCGCCCAAAGGAAGCTCGAGCAGTGGATTGCCGAGTCGAACCGTATCGCTTCGGCAGGTGGCGGGAAATGAGCAGCGGCCTGAAGCATCGCACGTTTTCAGCCGCTCTCGCGGATGCCGCCAAGGCGGGACGGGCGCCGGTTATTTCGGAAATCAAGTGCCGCAGCCCCAAGGAGGGCGACCTGCTGGCCGGACGCGACCCGGCACTGCTGGCCGCCGCCATGGAGTCGGCCGGCGCCGCTTGCCTCTCGGTCGTCACCGAGCCCGAACACTTCGGCGGCAGTCTGCAATTGCTGCGCACGGTTGTTGCCGCCACGTCGCTGCCGGTGCTCCGTAAGGATTTCCTCGAGTCGGTCGAAGACGTCGAGGCGACACAAAACGCGGGTGCGTCGTGCTTGCTGCTCATCGCGTCGTTAATGGATTGGCCGACCCTCGTCGCGCTGCACCGCGAGGCGCACCGCCAGGAACTGGAAACGGTGGTCGAAGTCCACAACGAGGATGAACTTCGACGGGCCTTGACTTTGGATCTCGACTTGCTGGGAATCAACAATCGCGATATCCGCCGTCTTGAAGTCGATGACGGAACGGTAGCCAATACGCTGGAGTTGCTCGCGCATGTGCCGCCGGGAATTCGCGCCATTGGCGAAAGCGCGATCTCGACAGCGGAGGAGGTGCGCGCCGCGCTCGACGCCGGAGCGCAAGGGGTCCTGGTGGGAACGTCCATCCTGCGTGCGCCGGATGCAGGCGCGGCCGTAAGACGCCTGGTCTCCCTCTCCTAGTCGAATGCGGGACAATGGTATGACTCGCGTAAAGATATGCGGAAACACGGAGCAGCAGCAAGTCGATCTGTGTGTCGACGCAGGGGCGGATTGCCTGGGTTTTGTCGTCGAATACCCCGTTGCCGTTCCCTGGAATCTTGCGCGCGAGGAAGCCCGGCCGTTGCTCTGCCGGGTTCCGCCCATGATCGGGCGCGCTGTGGTCACCGGCGGTGAACCGGAGCACGTGCTGGAGATCGCCAGTACCTTGCTTCCGCATTGTGTTCAGTTGCACACCGACAATACGCTGGAAGAGACCGCGCTGCTGGCGAAGGAACTGGCCCGGATGGGAATCGATCTGATTCGGGCGTTACGCATCGACGCCACGTCTGGTATCGCCCGCGGAGAAATCGCTGACCCCGTGCATGCGGCTCTTGCTTTGCAGGATGCACGCGCTGCCGCGATTCTGCTCGACGCCTGCACGGTAACCATGCCGGCCGGCACGGGTACACGCGTCGATTGGAGCATCGCCTGCCGTATTCGCAAGGCGGTTCACGTCCCCTTGATTCTGGCCGGCGGGCTCACTCCGCAAAACGTGGCACGCGCCATCGAGCAGGTTCGACCCTACGCCGTCGATGTGATCAGTGGCGTCGAAGCCTCGCGACGAGTGAAAGACGCCGACTTGGTTCGCCAATTCGTTGCCAATGCCCACGCAGCCTATGCGTCATAGGCACGCGGGCGCTTGAGAAACGCGTGCCAGACGTCCGTTTGGTGGCTGTAGACCACACTGACCAACTCCCAGGCGTCCCGGCCTACCTCTTTCATCCTATCGTTAAGCGCCTCGGCCGCTGGCGCCTCCAAACGAAGGCATTCCCACTGCTGTTGGGAATGGATGTACTCGCTGACGTGATCCTCGGACATGAGGGACTCCTTTTCGAGATTGTTTCTAGTGATGAATGCGCGTTCTGCCGTTTCTAGGTGCGGCCCGCTCCAATGTCAGTAGTTCCAAATTTCGTAACTTGATATAGGTGAACGCAAGGGCTTTCTGGTAAAGGACTTAGGGGATCACACTTACCCAAGTCCAGACCAGG
>JAVEUP010000082.1:0-33970 GCA_034005525.1 Thermoguttaceae bacterium
CTTTTCTGGGAGGGCATCATCGCCAGGCCGTATTGGGTGGTATACTTGCCAGCGAAGCGGCGAACAACGTCCGCCAGTTCGATCTCCGTCTTCGGCGGGCAGGTGCTCGGCTCAACCATGGCGGGGCCTCCTTCCCTGGAAGAGGCCGTCGGTGGTCTGATGGAGCAGCGTGCGGAGTTGGTCGCGCAACGGCTCGGTCAGGTGGGTGTAGATCTCCGTGGTCCGGAGACTCGAATGCCCGAGCAGAATCTGGATGATGCGGATGTCCACGCCTCGCTGAAGCATGTGCGTGGCAAAGCTGTGGCGGAGCGAGTGCGGTCGAAAGTTCTCATCGAAGCCGCACTCGTTCCGCGCCTTCACGAACGCGTCCCGCACGCTCGCGTCGGGCACGTGGGTCACCATGCGCTGACTGGGGAAGAGCCACTGCTTGCTGCGATGGATCTTCCAAACCTCGCGGAGCATCTGGAGGATCGACTCGGTCAGCGGGAGAATCCGCTGCTTGTTGCCCTTTCCGATGACGCGGAGCACCATCTGCTTCGAGTCGACCGCCGAAATGGGCAGCGCGATGGCTTCGGAAATCCGCAAGCCGTAGGCGTAGATGAGCGTGAAACAGCCTCGGTAGATGGGTTTGCGTAGAGCGGCGATCAGGCGGCGACAGTCGGCGTCGGTGCGGACGTCGGGCAACCGCTTCTGCCGCGGCTTGCGGACTTTTTTTTCGTGAACAGCAGCCAGTTGTAGCCGAGCGTGTAGAGGTAGAAGAACTTCAGCCCGGCCACCATCGGCTCGAAAGTTCCCCTGGCCACGCCCAACTCGTCGCGGACGTAGAGCAGGTACTGCTCGACCTGCCTCTCGGTGAGGCGATCCGGCGGCACCATGTAGTAGGCGGCCAGTTGGCGAACAGCCCGCACGTAGAGACGACTGGTCCCTTCGACCAGCCCGGCGAGCTTCACGTCTTGGATCATACGGTTCCTGAGTTCTGACATCGTGACACCCTTTCGTGGGGTTCGTGGAAATCCAGCCACCACGGCTGAAAACCCAACCATATCACACGCCAAAAACCAGCAACGCCCGATGCCCTCCCATCCCCCACCATCTGCCCAAACCATTCCTCCCTCCCGCGGCGAAGCCGCTTCGTCCAAGCGGTGTTTCTCCTGTGTTACCCCCCCGCGCGGGGGTGTTGCGCGGTGAAGGCTTGGTGTGCGGCAAGATTCTCTGGCACGGTTGGTGGCGCAAGGGACCACCTGCGGGCTTGCCTCGCATGGAGCCGTGGTCAGTGAGCTAACGGTTCACCCGAAGTATCTCCCCTGCACGCTGCCGCCGCCGAAGGCGGCGGCAGCGTGCAGGGGAGAATAGGGAGCCTGGACGCCGTCTTAGCCGACTGACCACCGCTCCAGGCCGGACAAGCCGGCCGGTGGCGGCCATGGATTGTGTACAACAAGGAGGGACGTTGCCCCGGGTTGGGCAAACTCACTCCCTTCGGCGCACTTTCCAGCCTGCCAGAAAAACTTGCCGCACACAAGGCTTGTGTGCCCATTCGCTCCAGGTGAAAATGGCAAATCCGGATTATTCGTGACGTGAATAGTCCGGGCTAATCCAGCTACGGCCACCTTTGAAAGGATGTAGCCGTTTGCGGGGTAGCGCGGAGAGTTTTTCCGCTCTTCCGTTTCCAGGTGCAGAACCGCCCGGCGCGTGGGTGAACCCGGATGCTGAGACATCCGGAACCACCCACCCTGCGTCATGTCGCCACCGATTCGCACCCAGAAACGGAAGAGCCAGTTTTTCCGCTGCACGCGAAGCGGACAGTTTCGTTCTCGCGGCCGCGGCGGTTGATGAGCTGGATCAATCCCCCTTGGTGCCGCGAAAATGCGCCAGTCCCCCGGGAACGGGGCGCCGAAAGGACCTGCCATGAAAACACCTTCCTACCGACTTGCTCCCGTTTTCCTTCTGGGAGCCATCCTTGCCCCCGGCTTCTCCGCTGCCCAGCCGCCTGCAAAGCGGGTGGTGCGGGACGATGCACTTCTGGGTGAGAACCTGATCCAAACGGCGAACCTTTGTCCGTACGAGCAAGGTTTCACGCGCGACGGCGACGTGCTGCTGTGCGACAACGGTGCCGATGCCGACGTGCTGCGCGGCATCGCCGCCACGGTCACCCTCGACCAGTCAGAGCCCATGCCGGTCCTGGCCATTTGCGAGAGCAAGGCCGAGGGCGTTGCAGGCAGCCGCAATAACGACTATTCACTGTACCTCGACATACGGTTTGCCGACGGAACGTACCTTTACGGGCAAGCGGCGTCGTTTCCCACCGGCACTCGCGATTGGCAGTCGCAGCGCGTCCTGGTGGTGCCTGAGAAACCGATCAGCAGTATCTCGTACTATATGCTTTTCCGGCGCCATGTCGGCAAGGCGTGGTTCCGGAATCCGCGGCTTTACGAGCTGAAGTCGGATGGGGCAATTGTCCGGTTCGATCATGTTGCCGTTGAACAGGCCGCCGAGCCGGCCGAGGGCTTTCTAGTTCGGGACGCGGCGGCCGATTCCGATTTCGTCCCGTTCACAGAGAATGCAGTCCTTGGGCTTGCGCTCGACGTGAAGACGTCGGAGGCAGACGGCGCCGTCTTCTTCGACGTGGAACTGGCCGACACGACCGGCCGTGACCGGGCGGTGACGTTGGTGTACGGCTTTCCCGTGCCCAAGGCTGGGCTGCATTGGTTCAACGACCCGCGGCGAAGCGAGCCGGTTGCGCCGCGTCGTGAATACTCCGAAACCGTGCACTACGCCTCCGTGGGTGCCAACGGCCGATTGTCACAGTATCCTCTGGGCGCCGTGGGCGGCGACTCGACCGGCACGGCGCTGGCCATCGACATGCGCCGGCCGGCGTTCTATCGGATCGGCTACAACGCGGGCTCGCAGGAACTGTATATCGCGTATGATATCGGCCTGACACCCGAGAAGCCGTCGGCCCGGGTGCGTTTCTGCCGGTTCCCGTTCGATCCGCAATGGGGATTTCGCGCGGCCCTGGCGAAATACAAGGAGTTGTTTCCGGAGAGCTTCCGCGTTCGCATAGAGCGACAGGGAATGTGGATGCCGTTTGCGAAAATCAGCGAGGTCAAGGGGTTTGAGGACTTCGGCTTCGTCTTCAAGGAGGGCGACAACGAAACGGCTTTCGACGATGCGCACGATATCTACACGTTCCGCTACGTGGAGCCGACCACCTGGTGGATGCGGATGGATCCGAGCCTGCCCCGAACGATTGAAGCAGCGGAGGCCGAGGCCCGGCGCCTGGCCGAGGGCGGGAACCGGGCGGCGATGGCCTGGAAGGTCAGCGCGTTCCACGACGCCGACGGCCGGCCCACGGCCCGGCTGCTCGACACGCCCTGGTGCAACGGCGCCGTGTGGAGCATCAACACGATGCCCGGCATTCCAGGAGAGGTTACCGGTTTCAACCTGCACTGGAACCAGGCCTATCGGGAGTCGCGATATGGTCCGAACCGCAGGGACAACCTGGACGGCGAGTACTTCGACTCGTGCAGCGGTTACGTGACGGCAGAACTCGACTATCGGCGCGAACATTTTGCCGCGGCGAAAACGCCGTTGTGCTTCTCGATAGACGAGCGGCGGCCCGCTATCTTCAAGGGGTTGATCATGTTCGAGCAGATCGAACTGGTAGCGGATGAGCTGCACGCGATGGGCCGGCTGACGATGGGCAACGCCGTGCCCGGCCCGTTCTGTTGGCTTGCTGGGCTGATCGACGTGATGGGCACCGAAACCGACTGGCATCGCAACGGCCGGTGGCAGCCCATGCCCGACTGGCAGATGATCTATCGCCGCGCCCTGGCCGGCGGCAAGCCGTATTGTTTTCTGATGAACACCGTGTTCGAGGACCTCAACGAGGACCTGGTCGAGCGATATATGAAGCGTTCGTTAGCATACGGGATGTTCCCCGGTTTCTTCAGTCACAATGCCTCGGAAGGTCAATTCTTCCAGCGGCCCGAGCTGTACAATAGGTATCGGCCCTTGTTCCAGCGGTACGTGCCCCTGTGCCGCCGCGTGGCGGAAGCCGGCTGGCAGCCCGTCTCCTTGGCTCGCTCCGACAACAGCCGGGTATACGTGGAGCGTTTCGGCGACCGCTACCTGACCGTCTTCAACGACAGCGACAGTCAGCAGCAGGTGACGGTGCAACTGGACGGGCTGGAACCCGGACGCAGCATCGAGCTTCTGACAGGCCGCGAGATCGCCTGGAATCACGGCCGTGCAACGTTTTCCTTGGCTGCCGAAGACGTGGCCGTGATCGACGTAGGAGCAGAATGACATTACTTCGCGGGTATTGGCACGCCGGCTGCAATTAGCCAGGATTATTCAATCCGGGTTAGGCGCCCACCTCGTTGTTGTACACAAGGCGTGGCCGCCACCCGCCCGCTTGCCAGGCCTGGAGCGGTGGTCAATCGGCTACACGGCGCCAGGGCTCTCTATTTCCCTTGCACGCTGCCGCCGCAGGCGGCAGCGTGCAAGGGGAATACTCGGGTGACCGGTGCCCGTTTAGCTCACCGACCACGGCTCCGGCGGGACAAGTCCGCAGGTGGCCCTTTGCACGATCCCAAACTTGTGTACAACAACGAGGGACGTCCACCCGGGCGCCGTCCCATTCCGCTGGCGGAAGATCCTGGCGTGCAAGACGTGTCTGCTCACCCGCTCCACTTTGACATGCGGGCGCTGCCAACCAAGAACAAGGCAGCGTCAAGGTGCGCAAGCAGGTCAATCAGCAGTTCGGTTGGATCGACGGGGCGCTCGAGCAGCTCGCGAAGCGTGGTGGCCGTGCGCAACAACTCGGGCGGGGCGTCCGCCAGCGTGTTGTTCGTGTTCAGGCCGATGCCGACGACAAGCAGCCCGTCACCGAGGCCCTCGATCAGAATACCCGCCAGCTTCCGTTGCCCCACGTAGACATCGTTTGGCGGGTGGACTTCAGCCGGCAATTCCTCAGGCAGGCGGGCGTTGACCGTTCGGGCGACCGCCTGTGCGGCGGCCAGCGACAGGTCGGCAGCGTCGCGGCGCATGTCGACACACCACCTTGCAGGGTCCGCCAGCAGCGACACGGCAAGGCTTCCACGGCCGGTCCACCATCGGTTTGCGCCCCGCCCCCGGCCCGCCGTCTGGCTGTCGGCCACGATCAACAGCGGCAGTTCCGCCGGCGCGGCCGCCGCTTCCTTGGCCCGGTCGTTGGTCGAGTGGATCAGGGCGTAGTGCTCGGCCGCAGCGAGAAAGCTCTCGGCCACCAAGCGGTCGAGATCAAGTTGGGGAGTAACCATGAATGTTCTTCTACTGGCTGCGCCAGAACCGGGGCGAGAACAGCACCAGAATGACGTAGATCTCGAGGCGCCCAAGCATCATAAGCCAGATGAACAGCAGCTTGGTGTACCACTGGAAATTCGTATAGTTCTTGGTCGCGCCGACCACGCCCAACCCTGGCCCGATGTTGTTCAGCGTGGCGGCCACGCAGCTAGCCGCGTCGACCAGCTTGTGCTCGGCGTGTTGGCCGGGTTCCGCCCATGTGCTGTCCGGCTCGAAGGTGATCGTCAGCAGCCAACTCACGGTGCAAATGGCCATGATCAGGCCGTAGTACACCAGAATCTGCCTGCGCAGGTCCTGTTCCGGAACCGGCTCGCCGGCCAGCCGCAATGGCCGGACGACGGACGGGTGAAACGCCTGTTCGAGTTCCAGGTGGAGGATCTTGACGAAAAGGATATGCCGGATCACTTTCATGCCGCCGCCCGTACTGCCCGCACACGCGCCGATGAACATCAGAAGCAGCATCACGCCTCGCGCAAAGCTGTTCCAGCGGTCGAAATCATCCGTGCAGAACCCGGTGGTTGTCATGATGGACACGACCTGAAAGAGTCCGTATCTTACGGCGCGAGCCGACTGCTTCACGATCGGGTCCGCCTGGCTGTCGGCAGTGACCGGGCCGGCTTCCGTTGCCTGCTTCATGCCGGTGGAATCGGCAAAATCACCTGCATGGATGCCAAAACCAACAACCAGCAGCGTCACCACCGCCAGAATCAGCATGTAGGTGCGCCACTCGACGTCGGGCCACAGGCGTCCCAGCTTGCCCAGGGCAACGAAGTAAAGAAGCATGAAATTGGTACCGGCCAGCACCATGAACACGACGATGGTCATCTCGATGCGAGGTCCGTTCAGTCCGGGCACGTATTGGAAATGCCCCACGCTGGCGTTGTAGGTACTGAACCCGCCGGTCGCCATGGTTCCGAACGCGTGGCACAGCGAGTCGAAAACCGACAGACCCTGAACCCACAGAAGCAAGGTCAGGAAGGCGTTCAGTCCTGCATAGATGAAAAACAGCACCCAGGCGGTATGCTGCATGCGGGCCTGCTGGCTCGATTGGCTGGGGCCGGGCATTTCCGCCTGCATGAGGGCCTTTCCGGCAGAGCCCTGCCCCAGGATCGCAACGAACAGCACGATAATGCCTAACCCGCCCAGAAAGTGCGTACTGGATCGCCAGAACAGGATGCAGCGGGGGACAAGCGACGGGTCCTCCAACTCCGTGAGCACCGTGGCGCCGGTGGTGCTGAATCCCGATTGTGACTCGAACATGGCGTCGACCGGCGACATGGGCATTCCGGGCCCGCGCTGCGTGCCGCTAAACAGGTAGGGCAGCGCCCCGAGCAACGTGGCCAGGACCCAAGTGAGTCCGACGACTGCCATTGCCTCCTTTCGAAACAACTGTCCCTGCGGCCCGCGTCCGAGGCAGCTCAACAAGGCGCCGACAAGAAAGCAAATAAGCATGGCCCCGAGCAGGCCGAAGAAACCTCGCGACTCGTCCGTCCAGTCGCCGCCGAGAATCGGCAATGCCCAAGGCAGGCTGAACGCCATGGTGCCGCCTACCAGTGCGGCAATCAACCCAAGCATCTTGCAAAGCAGGCGGAAGTTCATGATCGTTGGGGCTTCAGTCGCTGCTGCTGCTGAACATGCGCACGGTCTGCTCAATGGCGCCGGTTTCGACTAGTGCCACCACGGTGTCGCCCGGGGCGAAACGGTAGGTGGCTCCCGGGACCACTACATAACTTTCCCGGATGACTGCACCGATCAGGCACTGGCGCGGCAGGTCGAGAACCGCCAGGGCGTGTTGCGTGGCCGGGCAGCCCTCAGCCACCTCAATCTCGAGGATGTCGATCTTATCGTCAACCGAAAGCGGCATGCGGGAAATGACGGCGCCGGTGTTCAAGAACGAGACAATCTGGCGGGCGATGACCTTTCGTGGACTGACGGTGTGGTCGATGCCTAGCTTCGCGACCACGTTGGCGTAGTCGGGTCGGTCGACGATGCACAAGATAGTGACGGCACCCAATTCGCGCGCCTCGACACATGCCATGATGCTATCCTCGTCGTCACCGGTGCATGCCACGAACACGTCGGCGCCGCCCACCCGCTCTTCTTCAAGACAGGTCCGCCGTTGCACGTCGGCGTGGACGACCGTTGCGTACTTCAGCACACTTGCCAGGAATTCGCACCGGTCCCGATTCCGTTCCATGACCACGACGTTGAACCGGCCGGCTTCGAGGACGCGGGCAAGTTGGAAGCCGGTTTCGCCGCCGCCGGCAATCACCACCTTGCGCGTCGGCGGCAACTCCCGCTGGAACAGCTTGCGAACCTCGTCAATATCGTCGCGCGAGCCGATCAATGTAATGCGGTCGCCGGGGACGACCGAGTCGGCCGCTCCGGCGATTCGCATTCGGCCTTGACGGTTAATCGAGCCGATGCGCACGTCGGACGGAAGGCTCAGATCCTTCAGGGCAATGCCGATAACCGCGCTCTTTTCCGAGACGGCCAACTCCTGCATTTCCAGTTCGCCTCGCGCGAAGTTCTCGACGGCAATGGCGCCGGGATGGCGGATTTCCCGTGCCAACTCCATGGCGGAGAGGTGCTCCAGGCTCAGCAATCGGTCAATGCCGAAATGCCGCTGGTAGTCGAACGTGCTCACGTCGCGGAAGACCGGTGCCCGCACGCGTGCCACCGCGCGGCGTGCCCCCATGCCCTTCGCAATACCGGCGCCTACGAGGTTGGCTTCGTCATTGCCCGTAACGGCGAGGCACAAATCGGCGCCTATCACGTCGGCCTGAAACAGCGTGGTCGCATGCGACGCCGAGCCGGTGATCACCCGCGCGTCGAGTTCCTCGTTGACCCGGCGGCATATGCCCGCGTCGTTGTCCACAAGGGTAACGCTATGCCCCTCGCTGCACAGTCGGTTGGCAATCGACGTGCCGACGGTCCCAGCTCCCAACACCGCAATCCTCATGAGTGCTTCCTCTTCCAGGAATGGCGAGCAATTCCGTCGGGCGGTCTACAGGCGCCATGAAAGGACGAACAAGACGGCAAATATGGCGACCATGAATCCAATAATCCACATCGCAAGACGGCCGGCGTGCGCCAGGATGGGCACCATCTCCTCGTGCCGCGTAGCGGCGTACACCAGGCTTACCGCAATAATCAGCGGCAGCGCATACCACATATCGTTCATCTGCGCGATCAATACGGCATCGGTCATGACACTTGCTTCATAATGCAGGTTCAAAGAGTACCCAGTGTTCAGTGTTCAGTGTTCCTCTTCCTCTTCCTTTCCGTCTTCCTCTTCGTCTGGCTTTTTCCTCGCCGGTGCAACGGGCCCTCCCCACGCATCGTACATTGCCAGGACGTTCAGCAAACCGGCAATGGCCGTGTAGACTGTTCCCAACTCGAAGTAGCGAGGCAGCCGCGAGTGGAGGTCGTGTGCGGTGGGTTGATCCCGATTGGGGTCTTCGACTCGTATCGGGCCGGTGGCATGCCGGGGCGGGGCTTGAAATCCGGAAAGCCAGACCCGGCGATTGTTTGCCATGCGATTCGCCTGTACCAGGGCCGGCAAGGCAACGAGTCCGGCACCAACCTGGCAGATGTAGTATAGACGTTTATCGCCAGTCCGCCAGGAATAGTAGACCACGCGGCCATACCAGCCCTTCTCGGGCAAACTTCCCAGCGCCAGTCCGTATGCGAATAAGGTCATCACGCACACGAAATAGAGGCTCGCCTTCGCGAATCGGCGCTGGTACAGGTGTCCCAACCCAGGCACCAACCATGCCAGAACAACCGCAACCAGAGGGTCTCGCAGGTCGATTGCCGGCTCTGATTCGTGCTCCCTCACGTTGTCGCTCACAAAACCTTCCCTTCAATGTGTCCAAGGGTACCGGGATTCACGCGTGGACCGGCAGGGGTACAATCCACTGCTCGCAAAAGGCGACGATCCGCTCAATCGGCACTCCCGGCTGCCAGTTGCACTGGGCAATTAGCCCGCCGCTGCCATAGTCGAAGGCCCGGCGCACGCGAAGGACTGCCTCGCGTACTTCCTCCACGGTACCCTGTGCCAGGGCGACCGGCTGATCCATGCCGGTCCAAAACGACATCTTTCCGCGGAATCGCCGTGCCAACCGGGCCACGTCCATGGTCTCCAGCGAACAATGGACCGCGTCCACCCCGATACTGGCCAGTTCCCCGAGGATGTCCGTCACGTTTCCGGACGTCTGGAAAAAGACCATCTTATCATGCTTTCGGAGCGTCTTACAGTATTCGCGGTAGAGCGGCCGGAATACCTCGTGCCAGAGTCCCCGCTCAAGGACCAACCCGCCGGGCGAACCCCAATCGTCACCGAGCACCACGCCGTCGACCTCGGACCCCGCCCAAAGCTCGACCTCGGCACGGCAGAAGTCGTGGACCATTTCCAGCAGCGCCCGAATTCCCTTGACCCCGCTGGTTAAATCTTTCCGTGCGAGTTCGGGCCCGCGAAGCATCCGCAACCGATTAAAGGGGCATATTCGCGTTGGCGCCAGTACGAATCGCCCGGTTTGCTCACACAGGCGATTCACCTTGCCCATCCGGACTCCCTTGAGTAAATCCAGGGGGGGGTTATACTTGCCTAGATTGCGTAAATCACCGACCGGATGCTCGACGCAGCACTCTCCTGTTCCATCCGGCGACACGTGCCAAGTACATCCCCAGGCGTCGGTATGCTTGCCCCCGGGCGCGCGAATCTCCGCCGAGCCCTCGCCTAGCGAATATGGCGAATCCGGACGAACAATGTCGTTAGGAAACCGCATTTGGATCTCGGCCACGTCGTCCGGGAAGTCCGCCACGATCTGCGAACTGACCCAGATATCCCGAGGGAGACGATCAATGGGCTCGTGACTCAACGCACGAATGACCAGTTCGCGCGATGTCATAGTGGGGTGTACTCCTGTAGGGTTGCCAATGCGGCCTCGTCAGCCCGGATTATTCACGATACGTAGGAGGGGTCAAACAAGCCGCTTCTTTGGTGGGTCATCGGTCGCTGCTGCCAGCGTACTTCCAGGCAAGCGGGCTGTAAATCAGCTTGATTGAGGCTTGTGCGGGCCCACCAACGATATACGCGACCATATTTGTCACCCTACGTCGATCAATAATTCGGGTTAGCCGCAAACCGGGCAGATTAGTTCATCGACCAGAGATCGTCAACTATCGGAAACCGATTTTCCAAGGTCCGCTCCACCTGTTTGCAACATATACTTCAAATAGGGGCCGGAGATCCCAGTCGTCAGCGATCAGGGAGGGGCGGTGCAGACAGTCCGGTCCTCGCGGGAGTCCAGATTGGTCCATCGGCAAAATCCCTTATCTATGCTGCGAGAAATGGGCCACTCCCGCGGAGACGGTCGCTGCCAATAGACCGCCACAATGGGCGCCGAGGTCGATTCCGAAGAGGGGCATCCAGGCTTAGGAGCAATGGAATGGGGTTGTTCACAAAGAGTCACGAGCGGGAGGTCCAGAGCTTCCTGTTGAAAGTCGTCAACAACAACTGCCAGGAACTCCGGGCGCTGATGGACGGTCCACGAGCGGAATCCCGCGTTCCGCTAGTCGGCGTTGTACTGGTCGTGCCACTCGTCAAGAACGAGCCGGCTATGGGGCAGGCATTCACCGCGATGACCAAGGAGCTTTCCACCACCGGGATGGCGCTGGTTCTGACAGAGCCGCGGGGGTTGGACGAGGTGATGGTCGGCGTCCGGTGGGAGGGCGAGATGACCTACCTGCGAGCCAAGACCAGGCACCTGAACCCTCTTGGCGGCGGCTTCTTCCAGCTTGGCCTGCAGGTAACCTCGCTCGTGCATCCTGGCGATTTCCCGCAACTCGACTCGGTCAGCATCTGAATCGATTTGGCCGCCTTCTCGCCTGTAGCGGTGGCGTAGCCAGTGCGTTGCCCGGGCTTGCCTCCGGCCGGGCATGCCACGATACTGGCCGTGTGAAAAAGTACTTGCCACAAGCTGCTGCACCCATACTGGAAGCTCGGAGCATTCGCAAGGCGTTTTCCGGGGTGCGGGCACTGGAGGACGTCTCGCTCGAGTTGCGGGCAGGCGAAGTGCATGCGCTGATGGGCGAGAACGGTGCGGGCAAATCGACGCTTATGCGCGTGGTGGCGGGTTTGCACTTGCCCGATGCCGGTGAGATACTGCTGCGCGGCCGCCCGGTGAGTATCCGCTCGCCGCATGAGGCGATGCGGCTGGGTATCGCGATGATCCACCAGGAACTCATGCCTATCCCCGATCTCACGGTGGCAGAGAACGTGTTGCTGGGTCACGAGCCGGTCTCGGGGGTCGTCGGGTGGATTGACCGGCGGAAGCAGCGTGAGGAAGCTCGCCGACTGCTCGGCTTGCTGGGCGCCGACGTGTCCGTGGGTCGCCGAATGCGCGAGTTGAGCGTGGCCCAAATGCAAACAGTCGAGATTGCCAAGGCCCTGGCCCGTGATGCCCGGATTGTCATTATGGACGAACCGACCGCTGCCATTTCCGGACACGAAGTGGAGGCCCTGTTCCGGGTGATCGACACGCTCACGAAGCAAGGCGTTGCGATTGTGTACATCACGCACCGGATGAACGAAGTGTTCTGCATTGCGCAAACCGTTACCGTCCTGCGCGACGGCAAGCACGTGGAAACCTGCCCGGCGCGCGACCTCGACCAACAGCGGTTGATCGGTTTGATGGTCGGGCGGGAATGGAAGTCGGTCTTTCCGGCCGCAACCGATCACGCGCAAAGCCCCGCTCCGTCTTTGGGGCGGGAAGGGCCACGCACTGGGGCCGAGGAGTCGTTGGCTACGGAGGCCGGGACAGCCCCCGGTGCGTTGGCAGTCCGGGGACTCGGGCGGGCAGGGGCGTTTCAAGACGTGTCGTTCGAGGTGCGGCGGGGCGAGATCCTCGGACTGGCTGGACTGATGGGTGCGGGACGGACCGAGGTGGTCAGTGCCCTGTTCGGGCTCATGCCGGCCGACACCGGCAGCATTTGGGTGGACGGAGAGCCTGTGCGCATTTGCTGCCCGGCCGACGCCATGCGTTATGGAATCGGCATGGTAACCGAAGATCGCAAGGGGTACGGGCTGGTGCCCACAATGAGTGTGCGGCAGAATATCACGTTGGCTTCGTTGCGGGCGTGCTGCCTTGGGCCGCTCGTGCGCCACGGGCGCGAGGCCGCAGTGGCCGCCGCGAGCATCCGGGAGTTCGGTATCCGCACGTCCGGCAACCGTCAGGCGGTGGGCCAGCTAAGCGGCGGCAACCAGCAGAAGGTGGTCATTGCGAGGGCACTCTTGCCGGGGCCGTCCATCGTTATTCTGGACGAGCCGGCGCGAGGGATCGACGTGGGCGCCAAAATGGAAGTGTACGGGATCATCGCCCGGTTGGCCCGTGAAGGAAAGGCCGTGATCCTTGTGTCATCCGATTTGCCCGAGGTGCTCTCGTTGAGCCACCGCCTGCTGGTCATGCGGCAGGGGCGTGTCGCGGCCGAATTGATTCCCGCCCGTTCAACGCAGGAGGAGGTGCTGAAGTATGCCATGCCCGCCTGAGGCCCCGGGGGGCCGCCGGCTCCCGCCGCTAAGATCCGTGGGGCCGTTGCTTCAGCGGTTCGGTATTGTCATCGGGCTGGGAGCGATCTGCACGGTGCTGGCGGTCATGACGCCCAACTTCGCGACTCCGGCCAATCTGATCAACGTCGCACGGCAGATTTCGATCAACGGGATTCTCGCGGTCGGAGTCACCTACGTGCTGCTCACCGGCGGCGTCGATCTGTCGCTCGGTTCTGTGGTGGCGCTAACCGGCGTGGTGGCCGCAACGTTCGCGCATCCGGGCGATTATCCGGTGGTCGTGCCAATCCTGCTGGGCATCCTGGCCGGAGCCGCCTGCGGAGCTGCGAACGGCGTCGTCGTGACCTGGGGCAAAGTGGCGCCGTTCATCGCAACCCTCGGAATGATGACCATCGCCCGCGGGCTGGCGCTACTTGTCAGTGGCGGCCGGCCGGTATCGAACATGAGCCCGCAGATGACGCGGCTGGGCGGTGAGCTTGCCGGCATTCCTATCCCGGTGTTGATCCTCGGCGCCGTGGCAGCCGGCTCGTGGCTATTTCTGACCAACACGCGGCTGGGACGTTACATCTATGCCGTCGGCGGGAACGAAAACGCAGCCCGCGCTGCGGGCATTTCGGTCCATCGGGTGAAGATGTTCGCGTACACCGTTTGCGGCGCCCTGGCCGGCCTGGCGGGCATCGTGCTGGCGGCTCGCATCACGACCGGGCAGCCGAACGCGGGCGTTGCCTACGAACTCGACGCCATCGCGGCCGTGGTCATCGGCGGCACAAGCCTGTCGGGCGGGGTCGGAGGCGTCGGCGGTACATTGCTCGGCGCACTGCTGATGGGAGTGATCAACAATGGCCTCGACTTGCTGAACGTTTCCTCCTACTACCAGCAGATTGTCAAAGGGTGTATCATTGTAGGCGCCGTTTGGCTGGATCGGCGGAACAAGTTGTGAGCGAACACGCATGAATACGACGCAAACATTCCTCCCCCTTGCTCTGGCAGCCTTGCTTGTATGCGGCTGCGGGCGGCAGGAAGGCGACGGCAGGGGGGCAGGCGACGACGGGCGGCCGGTCGTCGGCGTGTCGCTGCTGAACCTGTCGTCGGAGTTCATCGTGATGATTGACCGCGCTATGCGTGAGCGGGCGGAGGAACTGGGCGTGCGACTGATCGTCAACGACGCCCAGCGGAACGCGGAACGGCAAATCCAGCAGGCCGAGAGCTTCATTGCCCAAAAGGTCGATGCCATCGTGCTGAACCCGTGCGAGGTCGAAGCCAGCTCGCCCGCCGTAGAACGGGCCGTCGCCGCCGGCATCCCCATCGTGAACGTGAACTCCGAAACGAAGGCCGTGCCCACCGCGTTTGTCGGTTCGCGCGACGAGGAGTCCGGCCGCTTGGCGATGGAGTACATTGCCCAGCGGCTGGGCGGCGCCGGCGGGATCGTGATGATGCAAGGCTACATGGGCCAGGCAGCGCAGATCCGGCGCGAGGCCGGCGCCCGCGAGGTCCTCGCAAAGTTTCCGAAGCTCAATCTGCTGGCGGAGCAGACGGCCGAGTGGGATCGCGCCAAGGCCATGACGCTCATGGAGAACTGGCTTCAATCGCACGGCGAGAAGATACAAGCCGTCTTCGCCCAGAACGACGAAATGGCCATGGGAGCGCTGCTGGCCATCGAGCGTGCGAACTTGCAGGACAAGATCATCGTCGTCGGCGTCGACGCCATTGCCGACGCCCTGCAGGCCGTCCAGGCCGGCCGGCTCGACGCCACCGTGTTTCAAGACGCCTCAGGTCAAGGCCGCACCGCCATAGAAACAGCCGTCAGCATCCTTCGCGGCGAGCCCTACGAAAAAGAGGTCTTCATCCCCTTCCAGTTGATCACGCGCGACAATGTGGATGAGTTCATGGAGTAGCGATTGCGCGGTAACGCCCCGATCGGACGTGCGTGGCTTGTCTTGACGGGCAGGATAGGACCGGTCCCCGGAAACGGTCGCTTGATGGAATTCTTGGGACCTTCGGTTTCTCGGCGCAAGCCGCCAGGGTTGGAGTGCCGCCTTTAGGCGGTCTCCGCTTTCCGGCTGAAGCCGGGACTCCAACAGAGCACTGTCTGCACCCGGAAACGGCAGAGCCCCTTTCCGATTCCGGTCAAGTCCGCTGCTTGGCTTTGTCGAATAGAACGATAACGCATATTGCGCTGATTCACCGGATCATGACGCGCACATGCAGCCTTCTGGGGGGGGATTGTGGCTGGCAGACGTGTATTCTCGGGAATGGCCGTTGCCCTGTGCATTTTTGCAGGCAGGGCAACTCCGGGGTTCGCCGCCAACCCGTCGGCCGCAAGTCCTGTCACGGGCCGTCTTCCGTATGCTGCCTCGGTAGGGACGCAACCGCAAGCGCCGCGACCCGCGGAAGCGGCCGGGTACACCGCGTCGACTTACCTGACGCAGCCGGAACATCTTGCGGAGGCGGGGCCCTTCTCAAACCCGGCTCCGGTCGAAAAACTCGTTGAGTATGGCTTGGCCAACAACCCCGAGGTCCAAGCTGCCCGCCACCGGGCAAGCGCCCTCGCGCACCGTATTCCCCAAGTAGAGTCACTGCCCGATCCACACTTGCTAACCAACGTGTTCCTGGAGGAAATCCAAACGGCGGCCGGACCTCAGCAGTTGGCCATGAGCCTCTCGCAGAAGTTCCCCTGGTTTGGCAAACGGGCGTTGCGCAGCGAAGTGGCCCATTACGACGCCCTGGCCGCCTATTCTCGCGTGATAACCACCGAACTGGAAGTGGCCGAACGGGTCAAGAAGGCCTACTACGACCTCTATTTCGTCGAGCGGGCAACTGCGGAAACGCGGCAGATCGAGAAGCTGCTCGAGGACGTGATCGAAGTCACCGAGCGGCGATACCGGACCGGCGTCGGCGAAACCGGTTTGCACGACGTGCTGCAAGTGCAGAACGAACTGTCGAAACTCCGGACCTCGCTGGTCCAACTGGAGCAATCGGCACGCCAGGCCAGGGCACGGCTGCTTGCGGTGCTCCACCTGCCGCAGGCGACCCCAGTCGCGACGGAGCCGATCGCCGATCGTGCCCGGTTGGCACATCGGGCCGAAGTTCTGCTTGGGATGGCCGATCGCTGGCAACCGGAGCTGGAGGCCTGGCGCCGCGAAGCCGCCCGCGATCGAACCGCCGTTGAGGTCGCCCGACGCGAATATTGGCCCGACGTCACCATGACCATGAATTGGTTCCAAATGGGCTCGGCGGGACTCAGCCCGGTAGCCGACGGTCGCGATGCGTTCTCGCTGGGGGTCGGGGTGAATCTGCCGATTTATCGCAACCGGTTGGATGCCGCGGTGCGCGAGGCCCAGTGCCAGGCCGCGGCGACCGCCCGGCGGTACGCCGCCACGCAAGACCAGTTCCACGCCGAGGTGCAGTCGCTCCACGCCCAGTTCACCGAACACGACCGGGTCCTCGAGATTCTCCAAGAGCAGATCGTGCCCCGTGCGACGGAAACGTTCGAACTGGTGGCGGAAGCCTACCGCACCGGCCGGGCCGATTTCCAGCAGTTGCTCGACACGTACCGAACCCTGCTTCAGTACCGTATCGAAGTGCACCGGCGCGAGGCCGTCCGCGAGCACACTATCGCGTCGCTGGAACGGGCAGTCGGGGCAACCGT
Source organism: Thermoguttaceae bacterium (assembly GCA_034005525.1). Taxonomy (GTDB): domain Bacteria; phylum Planctomycetota; class Planctomycetia; order Pirellulales; family Thermoguttaceae; genus PWXP01. The sequence goes on from JAVEUP010000082.1 coordinate 16,563, forward strand.
CACAAAGCCCATCCAGTAGACCGTTCACTGCTAGCCCGGACTATTCGCGATAGGTAGGGTGGGTCAAACAAGCCGCTTCCTTGGTGGGTCATCGGTCGCTGCTTCTGGTGTGCTTCTAGGTCGCGGGCTGTGAATCAGCTTGGTTGCGGCTTGTGCAGACCCACCAATGACCCACGCGACGCTGACCCACCCTACGTGTATGAATAGTCCGGGCTAGCTGCTTGCCACCCGAGACCCGACCCCGGCCAAGAATCCCGGCTCTCCAAGTGTACCCCCCCCACGGCTTGCCGATCGGGGGCTTGTCCAAACCAATAATCGGTCATATACTTGTTGATAGAAACGCGTCAGGGAAAGTTAAGCAAGATACGCATGGTCGATGTGGCACGCATTTGGCGATTTGCCTCCTGGCTGCTGGCAGCCGCACTGACTGTCCAGCCGATGATAGGTGGCTTTTGCGCCTGCGATCCTCCGAGCGCGGAAGGGGCGGAGAGCGTCGCCGAACGGCTCTCTTGCTGTTCTGCCCGACGCGGGCTGTCCCGGAGCCAACTGCCGGTCACCTGCTGCACAGACGTCACCGACGACCAGAACGCACCCGCCAGCGCGTGCGCCTGCAATTGCTGTGGATCGAGTGACCCAGCGGTACCGCGTTTGCCCGGCGCTGAAGGCGGTGCCGCGGGCGATTTGATCGCTCCGGCTGCCGGTGTATCGGCTGCCGTCATCGACACCGGTGCTCTGAACGGTCCCGGGCCGACCTTCCCACCGCCGTCTTGCTTCGCATCGGCTTCTGAACGATGCATTGCGCTTTGCCGATTGCTGCTCTAATCCTCCGCTTCTTGGGGATGCTGCGCGCGGAGTCCATGTAAACGCGTGCCCCGGTTCTCACGCTCGCGCCAACATGTCCTTTGCCGGGCGACCGTAAACCCTTTGGCAATCCAAGGGATTCGGCGGGGATTGCGATGGGCTGAAGCGAGAGAAGGAACCTCGCCCTTCTTACCGTTCCTGCAACACAAAAGAGCATGTCGAGGATATCCGATGACCAACAACCAAGCCGCACCGGAACTCCAGGATGCCATGTCGCCACCGTCGCGATTCAGCCGGTTACTCGCGCGCGGCAAACAGTGGATGCGGACTATTCCGCCGGTGCTGAGCATGGTCGGCATTCTGCTGGCCATCGGCGTTTGGGCAGGTTACCGTTTGGCCGGCCGCGGACCTAGACCTGATGAGCAGGCCGCAGAAGCCGAGCATCCCACCATGTGGACCTGCTCGATGATGTGCGTGCAGTTGCCCGAACCCGGCCGGTGCCCGGTGTGCTCCATGGACCTCGTTCCACTGGACGCTGACATGATCGGGCTGAGGCCGCGGCAACTGCGGCTAACGGAAGCGGCCGTCGCCCTGGCCGACATCCAAACGACGCCCATCCGCCGGCAGTATGTGGCCAAGCCCGTGCGGATGGTCGGCAAGGTGGACTACGACGAAACCCGGCTGGCCAGCATCACCGCCCGGGTGCCTGGCCGGCTCGACCGCCTGTATGTCGATTACACGGGCGTGGCGGTCCGCAAGGGCGAACACCTCGTGTCGATCTACAGCCCGGAGTTGATCGTCGCCCAGCAGGAACTGCTTGTGGCGCATCGAAACGCGCAGCGGAACGCCGGGCGGGGCGACGGCAACCCCGGCTCCGGCCGCGGCGCAACGCCCGTCGAACTCGCCGAGGAGAAACTCCGCCTGCTGGGGCTGCTCGACCGGCAGATCGAGGAAATCAAGCAGCGCGGCACGCCGTCGGATCACCTGACCGTGTGCGCTCCGATCGGCGGCGTGATCATCGAACGGCACGCGACCGAGGGCATGTACGTGGAAACCGGGTCGAGAATTTACACCATCGCCGATCTTTCCCAGGTGTGGGTGTTGATGGACGCCTACGAAACCGACGTGCCGTGGCTCCGCTACGGCCAGGAGGTCGAGTTCACCAGCGAGAGCCATCCCGGCGAGGTGTTCCATGGACGCATCGCCTTTATCGACCCGATGCTGAACAACCGGACGCGAACCGTGCGAGTGCGGGTGAACGTGCCCAACCTCGACGGCAAACTGAAGCCCGGCATGTTTGTTCGCGCGCTGGCCCGCAGCCGATTAGCGGAAGGAGGCCGGGTTTTCGATCCGTCGATGGCCGGGAAGTGGATTTCGCCCTTGCATCCGGAAATCATCAAGGACGAGGCCGGCCAGTGCGACATTTGCGGGATCGACCTGGTGCCGGCCGAGGAGTTGGGAATCGTGGCGTCCGACCGTGCAGACCAACCGCCTCTGGTCATCCCCGTCACTGCCGCTTTGATCACGGGGCGCCGGGCGGTCGTGTACGTACGGCTACCCGAGCCCGAGAGAGCCGATGAGCAGGAGGAAGGCCCGGCCGACCCGGTGTTCGAGGGGCGCGAGGTGATGCTGGGACCACGAGCCGGCGACTACTACCTGGTCCGCCACGGGCTGGAGGAAGGGGAACTGGTTGTGACCCAGGGGAATTTCAAGCTCGACAGCGAATTGCAGCTCCGTGCCCAGGCGAGCATGATGAGCCTCCCAGGCGACGCACCCATGAACATTCCTGACAGCTTCCTTCGGACGCTTGCACCGCTGTTCGAACACTACCTGAAACTGCAAGAGGCGCTGGCCGAAGACGAACCCGAGGAGGCGGCCGGCCACTGGCAAGCCGCCCGCGTTGCCCTAGAGGCCGCGCCGGAGAGTATGGTGGACCGCCGGCTCGACGCGGCCTGGTCCTCCGCCCGGACGCGACTGCATGCTGCTCTGGCCGCAGGAGCCGGAGTCGAGAACATCCAGCCGATGCGGGTGTGGTTCGAGCCGCTTGCCAAGGCGATGCTGGATCTGGCAGCCACATTCGGGAATCCACTCACCGACGTATTGTACGAAGCCTACTGTCCCATGGTCGACGGCGACCGCGGCGCTCCCTGGCTTCAGGCGGGTGAAACGATTGACAACCCGTACTTCGGTTTCCTGATGCGCCGCTGCGGAGAGATTCGGCGGCCGTTTCCGCCCGGGCCACCATAAGGAACCGACAAGCGTGGGATAAGCTTCCAGCTTGTCTCTTACTGCTCGACAAGCTGGAAGCTTATCCCACGGGATTACCGACAAGCTGGAAGCTTATCCCACGGAAACTTTCGACAAGCTGGAAGCCTGTGCCACGATAAGACGAGGTGTCCAATGTCCGAACCCAACAACCAACCTGACAACCACTCCGGCGACGCCATCGACGCGCTGGTCAACGGCGTCATCCACTTCTGCATGGACAACAAGCTCGTTGTCGGGCTGGTGCTGGGCTCGCTCTTGGTCGTCGGACTGGTGGTCATGCCGTTCGACTACGCCCCCGACTGGCTCCCCCGCCGCCGCGTCCCGGTCGATGCCATTCCGGACATCGGCGAGAACCAGCAGATCATCTTCACGGAGTGGATGGGCCGGTCGCCGCAGGACATGGAGGATCAAGTCACCTATCCGCTGACCGTCTCGCTGCTGGGCGTCCCCGGCGTGCAGACGGTGCGCAGCGTGTCGATGTTCGGCTTCTCGTCCGTTTACGTGATTTTCGAGGAGGGGATCGACTTCTACTGGTCCCGCGCCCGGCTGATCGAAAGACTGAACGCGGCCCAGGGTGACCTTCCCGAAGGCGTCGTGCCGCGGTTGGGTCCCGACGCGACGGCGCTGGGGCAGGTGTTCTGGTATACCCTCGAAGGGCGCGACACGGCGACGGGTGAGCCAACCGGCGGATGGGACCTCGACGAGCTGCGCAGCATCCAGGACTGGAACGTCCGCTACGCTCTGCAGGCGGCCGGCGGGATTGCGGAGGTCGCGTCCGTGGGCGGGTTCGTGCGCGAGTACCAGGTCGACGTCGATCCGGACGCAATGCGGGCGTTCGGCGTCACGCTCGACCAGGTGTACAACGCCGTGCGCCGCTCGAACGTCGACGTGGGCGCACGCACCATCGAGATCAACCGCGTCGAGTACCTGATCCGCGGCCTCGGGTTCCTCAAGGGGGTAGAGGACCTGGAGCAGACGGTCGTGACAGCCGTCGACGACGTGCCTGTGTACCTCAGCAACGTTGCCCACATCACCACCGGGCCGGCCCTGCGCGCCGGCGCGCTCGACAAGGGAGGCGCCGAAGCCGTCGGCGGAGTGGTGGTTGTCCGCCACGGCGAGAACCCCCTGGAGGCCATCGAGAACGTCAAGCGGAAAATCGACGAGATCGCTCCCGGGTTGCCGGAGAAACAGCTTGCCGACGGCCGTACCTCCCGCGTGACCATCGTCCCCTTTTACGACCGGACCGAGCTGATCTATGAAACGCTCGGCACCCTGGAACGGGCCATCCGGCAACAGATTCTGGTAACCGTCATCGTCGTTCTGGTGATGGTGAATCACCTGCGCAGCAGCGCACTGATTTCCGCCATGTTGCCGCTGGCGGTGGTTCTTTGCTTCATTGCGATGAAGCTGTTCGGGATCGACTCGAACATCATGTCGCTTTCCGGCATCGCCATCGCAGTGGGAACGGTGGTCGACATGGGCGTGATCTTGTGCGAAAACATGCTGCGGCACCTGGAGGAGGCCGACCCGGCGGAAGACCGCCGCACGGTCCTCTTCCGCGCCGCGAGCGAAGTGGGCCGGCCCATGCTCACGGCCATTCTCACTACGGTGGTTAGCTTCCTTCCGGTGTTCGCGATGACCGGTCCGGAGGGCAAGCTGTTCAGGCCCCTGGCGTATACGAAGACGTTCGCGCTACTGGCGTCGGTGCTCGTCGCACTGACTGTCGTGCCGCCCGTGGCCCACCTGCTGTTCCGTTCGCCGCCCCGCCGCCGCTGGCTGCGCGCCGCGGCCGCCCCGGCGTTGCTGGCCGCCGGCGTGCTGGGCGGGGCGCTGTTCTCCTGGTGGATTGCCCTGGCGCTCGGATTGTGGGCGGTTTATGTCCTCGGCCGGCCGTACCTGCCCGAACGCGTTGCCGTATGGCTTCCCCGCGCGGGAATCGCGCTGGGCATAGCCGTGGTCGGGGTCGTGCTCACCCTCGATTGGATGCCCCTGGGCATCGCGGGCGGCCTGCCGCGCAACTTCGGCTTCGTCATCCTTGCGGTGGGCGGACTGCTGGGCGCGTTCCTGCTGTTCCATAAGTATTACGAGTCCGTCCTGCGGTTCTTTCTCGACCATAAGCTCGTCTTCTACGCAATGCCCGCAACAACCACGGCGCTTGCCGCAGTGATTTGGCTGGGGTTCGAGGCGGTCTTCGGGTTCATTCCGCAAGGACTCAGCCGCCTAGGCGTATCGGAGGAACGGGTCCGCGGCAGCCGGCCGTGGGTTTGGGCGGCGCACGAGTTCCCCGGGCTGGGCCGCGAGTTCATGCCGCCGCTGGACGAGGGTTCCTACCTGCTGATGCCCACCACCATGCCCCATGCCTCGATTGGCGAGGCGATGGACGTATTGCGCAAACAGGACATGGCGATCTCGGCCATTCCCGAAGTCGACATGGTGGTCGGGAAGATCGGACGCGTGGAGAGTCCCTTGGACCCCGCCCCCATCTCGATGATCGAGACGATCATCACCTATAAGCCAGAGTACAAGATCGATGCGGCGGGCCGCCACCTCCGCTTCGCCTACGAGCGGCGCGACGGCCGGACCGTCTTTCTGCGCGACGAGGACGGCGAATTGATCCCCGACCCGCGCGGAATGCCCTACCGGCAATGGCGCGAGGAAATCCGCAGTCCGGACGATATTTGGGAGGCCATCGAGTTGGCGGCCCGCTTGCCGGGCACCACGCGAGCGCCGAAGCTTCAGCCCATCTCCGCCCGCATTGTTATGCTGCAGACGGGCGTCCGCGCGCCGATGGCCGTGCGCATTCGCGGCACGTCGCTCGAAAACATCCAAGAGGTGGGCATCCAGGTGGAACGGTTCCTCAAGGAGGTGCCCGGCGTCCAGGCCGAGGCGGTCATCGCCGACCGGATTATCGGCAAGCCGTACCTGGAGATCGACATCGACCGGGCCGCCATCGCCCGCTACGGCATCAACATCCGCGACGTGCAGGACGTGATTGAGACGGCCATCGGCGGACGGCAGATCACCACGACGGTGGAGGGGCGCGAGCGCTACCCGGTGCGCGTGCGTTACCAGCGCGAGCTGCGCGACACGGTCGAGTCGATTGAAGGCATCCTGGTGGCCGGCCGCGGCGGCACTCAAGTGCCGCTCCGGCAGCTTGCCGAGATCCGCTACCTTCGCGGGCCGCAGGCCATCAAGGGTGAAGACACGATGCTCGTCGGCTATGTGCTGTTCGACATGAGGCGGGGCGAAACGGCCGTCGACGTCGTCGAGGCGGCCCGCGATTACCTGGAAGAGAAGCTGGCCGCCGGCGAGCTGGTCCTTCCGCCGGGTACGGAAATGCCCACGTTCATCGGCGAATACCAGAACCAGGTCCGCGCGGCGCGTACCTTGGCGCTGGTCATTCCGCTGGCGCTGGCGCTGATTTTCATTATTCTGTATCTCCAGTTCCGCGACGTGCCGCACACATTGGCCATTTTTTCCGGGGTGGTGGTGGCCAGCTCGGGCGGTTTTATTCTGCTGTATCTTTATTCGGTGGCCTGGATTGGCGACATCCCCATATTCGGCGTCGAGGCGCGCGAGCTGTTCCAAATGGGTACGTTCAACATGAGCGTGGCCGTCTGGGTGGGATTCATCGCCCTGTTGGGAATTGCCACCGACGACGAAGTGGTGATGACCTCGTACCTGAATCAGTCGTTCCGAGAGTTGCGCACCACCACGAAACGGGAGATTCGCGAGGCGTGCGTGCAGGCCGGGCTGCGGCGCGTCCGCCCCTGCCTGATGACCACCGCCACCACCATGCTGGCCCTGCTGCCGGTGCTCACCAGCACCGGCCGGGGCAGCGACGTGATGGTGCCCATGGCTATTCCATCCGTCGGCGGCATGGTCCTTTCAGTTATTTCGTTGTATATCATTCCGGTTACGTACAGCCTGATCGAAGAGACTAAGCTGCGCGTGTCCACAACCTCCGAGGACTAACCTGCTTTCGTCCCCTCCCGCGCCCGGCGCGGGAGCCTATTGCGACGCGCGGCGTCGAGAAAGGATGGTTACGATGTTCCGATTTTCAATGCTGTGGGCAGTGCCGCCCGCGCTGGCTCTGGTCGTGGTGCTAGTCGTCCTGACCGGCTGCGGTGAACCGGCCGCTCCGGTTCCCGCGCAGAATGCCGACGTCGCCCCAGCCTACGCCAAAGCGCTGGCTGCGCTTTCACCCGAAGACCAGGCCTTGGCCGCAAAGCAAAAGGTCTGTCCCGTCATGGATTCGCCGCTCGGTTCGATGGGTACGCCGATGAAGGTGACCGTGGAAGGCCGCGACGTGCTGCTCTGCTGCGCGCACTGCCAACCGGCCATCGAGGCCGATCCGCAGAAATTCCTGGACAAGCTGTCGGACTAACCCCTTTGGAGTGCGGCGGCTGGACGCCGCTTTAACAGTGCTTTTTGCAGCGAATGTTCGCTCCGGCCATCATTTCACAACAACCAGAGCTGCTGCAGAAAACAAAATGGAAAGCGGCGTCAAGCCACCGCACTCCAAAAACACTTGCCTCGCCTGCGTCTGAAGCGAAGAATCAGTATAGAGCCAAAATCAGGTAATCCGATGAGCGAACACCTGAATGCCTCCGAAACCCCGAACTCGGCCCAGCCGAGGAAGCGCTTGCGCTTCCTCCGGCGGCTCAGGGTATGGCGGTGGCTCGCCGTCTTCGGGGGGGGCGCCGTGCTATTGGCGGCCGGTGCACTGCTCGGTTACCGGCTGGCAGACCGGCCCCACGAGCACGACACGGTCGCCGTCGGTGAAACACACGACGACGACACCATCTGGACCTGCTCGATGCATCCGCAAGTTCGGATGCCCGACCCGGGCCAATGCCCTATCTGCTTCATGGACCTGATTCCGCTGGAAGAAGACGATGTCGGGCTCGGGCCGCGGCAACTGCGGATGACGGAAGGGGCCATGGCCCTGGCCGACATTCAAGTGACGCCGGTCCGCCGGCAGTTCGTCGCCAGACCAGTGCGCATGGTCGGCAGGGTCGACTACGACGAAACACGGCTGGCCAACATCACCGCCCGAGTGCCCGGCCGGCTCGACCGCCTGTTCGTCGATTACACCGGCGTGACGGTACGCGAGGGCGACCACTTGGTCTCGATCTACAGCCCGGAACTGATCGTCGCCCAGCAGGAATTGTTGCTGGCTTCCCGGGCCGCCGAACGGGCCGGCGAGGAGACGGAATCGGGGTTGAGAACGCGGTCGGTCCAACTGGCCGAGGAGAAGCTGCGGTTGCTGGGATTGCTCGACCGCCAAATTGAGGAAATCAAGGATCGCGGCACCCCCTCGGACCACCTGACCATCTACGCCCCGATCGGCGGCGTCGTGGTCGAGCGGCGCGCGACCGAGGGCATGTACGTCGAAACCGGAACGAACATCTATACCATCGCCGACCTTTCGAAGGTCTGGGTTTTCTTGGACGCCTACGAGAGCGACATCCCGTGGCTGCGGTTCGGGCAGGAGGTCGAGTTCACCACGGAAAGCCTCCCCGGCGAGGTATTCCACGGCCGAGTTGCCTTCATCAACCCGGTGCTCAACGAGAAAACTCGCACGGTGCGGGTGCGCGTGAACGTGCCCAACCCGGAGAGGAAACTCAAGCCCGGCATGTTCGTCCGCGCGCTGGCGCATAGCCGGCTGGCCCAAGGGGGCAAGGTCTTCGATCCGTCCCTGGCCGGCAAGTGGATTTCGCCCATGCATCCGGAAATCGTCAAAGACGGTCCCGGCCAGTGTGACATCTGCGGCATGGACCTTGTGCCTGCCGAGGAATTGGGCTTCATTGCGCCGGAAGAGCTGGACGAAGCACCGCTGGTCATCCCGGCCACGGCGCCGCTCGTGACCGGCCAGCGGGCGGTGGTGTACGTGCGGCTGCCGGACCGCGAAGCATCCGACGAGGAAGGCGATTCCGGCCCGGTGTTCGAGGGGCGTGAGGTGACGCTTGGTCCGCGGGCGGGTGACTTCTACCTGGTGCGCCACGGCCTGCAGGAAGGCGAACTGGTGGTCACGCGGGGCAACTTCAAGATCGACAGCGCCCTGCAAATCCAGGCCAGGCCGAGCATGGTGAGCGTCGAGGGCGACGCGCCATTTGCAGTACCCGAAAGCTTCCGGCAGCAGCTCGCCCCGCTATACGACCGCTACCTGGACCTCCAGGAGGCACTGGCCGACGACCGCGCCGACGACGCGCACCAACACTGGCAGGCGTTGCAGGCGGCGATGGACGAACTGCCCGAAAGCGCCGTCGACCTGCGGCTGGACGAGGCGTGGTCGGTTGCGCGTCGGGAATTGGCGGCCGCGTTGGACGCCGGATCCGAGACGGAGTCCATCGGACCGATGCGCGCCCAGTTCGCGCCGCTGGCCGAGGCCATGCTCGACGTGGCGCGAGTCTTCGGCCATCCGCGCGAGCGACCGCTTTACGAGGTCCATTGCCCCATGGCGTTCAGCAATCGCGGAGCCTCGTGGCTCCAAGCGGGCGAAACCGTCGCCAACCCGTATTTCGGCCACGCCATGCTCCGCTGCGGCGATATTACCCGTCCGTTTCCACCAAGTACGCCGTCCACCGGAGGAACGCAAGCACCCGGCGGCGCAGACTCTGGATCTCCGCCGCAACACCGGCACTAGAGCCGGCAAGGTGGACTGGACGATGCAGCTTCTGCCACGAGAAGAAAGCAAGACATCATGTTTCCAAGAGATGGCCGATGTAACCGCACAGGGTGGACAGCGCCCGCTCTGTGGCAACCCCGTTTCGACGCTGCGCGTCGAGAAAGGATGTTCGTCATGTTACGTTTTCCACGACTTTTTGCGACGGCGCTTGTATTGCTGGTATCGGTACTGGGATTGGGCACCCTGGCCGGCTGTGGCGGTCCGTCAGCCCCGGTCGATCCCCATGCAGGCCACGACCACGGCGCGGCCGACGATACCGCGGGTGAATACGCCGAGGCGTTGGCCGGGCTGGCACCTGCGGACCGCGAGCTGGCAGAAAAGCAGCAGATTTGCCCGGTGAGCGAACAGCCGCTCGGCTCGATGGGGACGCCCGTGAAGGTAAAGGTTGAGGGCCGCGACGTATTGCTGTGCTGCGCGGGCTGCCAACAAGCCATCGAGGCCGATCCGCAGAAGTACCTGGCCAAGCTGCCCGACTAGCCCGCGCGGCCGCACCCCACGGCCACATTCCACGGCCCTTGGCATGGTCCGGTTTGGCTGATAGGCTAGGAGCCATTCGGGGAAAGGGTTTCTCCCGTTCCTGTCGGCCATTCGGAGGTAACGAACCATGCAAGGTGGAATTGACGTGGAAGAACAAGTCGAGAAGCTCAAGGACGCGGCGGGGGCGCTGCCGGACAACTGGCTTCAGTGGGTCATTGTTGCCCTGGTGGTCATTATCGGGTTGTACATTGCGTACAAGGTACTCCTCAGCGGGAAGCGGGGGCGCCCTCAGCAAGTGCCCGATCTGGCCATCAATGTGATGGCCCTGGGCGACCAGGGGCCGCCGGCCGGCGCCCCGGTACTCGAACTCTACAGTATGCCTGTCCGGCTGGCCGCCGTGGTATTGGCAACGGCCGGCCGGGTCCGAGAACTGCCGCCGGACGAGGACCTGGCCGATACATACGAGGCGATCTTGCCCGGTTTGGCCAGAGTGGTGCAAACGCACCGTCCCCTGGTGCGCCGCTGGCCGCCGCAAATGAGCGCCAAGGGCTTCGCACACGGTGTGTTTCAGCACTGCCGCCTGCCCGGCGAAGGAGGCAAGGGCTCGCCCTGGTGTACCGTCGCCGGGCTGTTCAAGATCGAGGGCCAGCCGCTCATGGCCGCACTCATCCTGCGGTCCTCCCAGCCGAGCAGCCACGGCCAGCAAGTGATCGAAAGTCCCGAGGGCTGGCTCGGCTGCGTGCGGGTGAGGGGCGGATAGTGTGGAGAATGAGGAATGAATGTCGAATGTCGAATGACGAATGACGAATGACGAATGACGAATGTCGACGAAGGTGAGGCTTTCTCTTCGACAATGAGCCTTGTTCTCCGAATCACTTCCATATCAGGAATACCCGGGTCATGACGCGTTCCCCCGATAAGCTTCGCAGCGATGCAATGCGCATCTGGCAAGCCGGTGTCGAGGCCGTGCGCAGCGATCGGCTGGTGCAGGACGCCGTGCGTATCGAGGGCGATACCCTGTGGCTGGGCGAGGAGCCGATCTCCCTGGGCGGGCTGCGCCGTATTGCCGTCGTGGGCGGCGGCAAGGCCGGGGCGGGCATGGCCGATGCAGTCGAGCAGATACTCGGCAAGCAGTTGATGGAGCAGAAACAGCTCGAAGGCTGGATCAACGTGCCCGCCGACTGCATCCGAACGCTTCAGCGCATTCGTTTGCACGCGGCCCGGCCGGCCGGAGTAAACGAACCGCGGCCTGAAGGGGAGCACGGCTCGCGCGAAATCCTCCGTATTGTCCAGTCGCTCGGCCCCGACGACCTATGCCTGTGTCTCATCTCGGGCGGAGGATCCGCGCTAATGCCGGCGCCGGTCGATGGAATCACGCTGGCCGACAAACTCGCGGTCACCCGCTTCCTCAGTGCGGCCGGTGCGACGATCAACGAATTGAACACGGTCCGCAAGCAACTCAGCCGGATGAAAGGGGGCGGGCTTGCCCGCGCGTGCCGGGCCGGACGGCTGGTCGCTCTGATCATCTCCGACGTGCTGGGCGACCCCCTCGACGTCATTGCATCCGGAGCAACGGTTCCCGACGATAGCTCCACGCCCGCCGCCGCCCTGGCGGTGCTTGAGCATTTTGACGGCCGCGAGAGCCTTCCGCCTGCGGTGTTTGAGCACCTCGAAAAGAAGGCGGCCCTGCCTTCTGCTCCGGGCGATCCAGAGCCTGCGAAGACTGAAGCCGGCCCAATTCCTATCTCGCGGGTGACCAACCTGATTATTGGCAACAACGCCACCGCGGTGGACGCAGCGGGCCGCGAGGCGGAGCGGCTGGGTTATTCACCCGCGATGACCAGTGCCACCAAGTCGGAGGGTCTTGCCGACGACGTTGGCCGGCAGCTTGCCGACATGGCCCTCTCCATGCGCGATCGGCGTTCGCCGGACGCACCCGACTGCCTTATCACCGGGGGGGAACCGGTGGTGCAGCTTGCGGCCGAGTCGTCTCGCGGGCTGGGCGGGCGGAATCAGCAGCTTGTACTGGCTGCCCTGCAGCGGCTTGCTGACGACGGGGCCGGCCGTCTCGCGCTGCTTTCCGGAGGCACGGACGGCGAAGACGGCCCCACCGACGCCGCCGGCGCCCTGCTCGACGCCGATGTTCTGCTTGCCGCCGCCGGGCGGAATCTCGACCCGGCCGACTACCTCGCCCGCAACGACGCTTATCGCTTCTTCGAGCCGCTCGGCGCGCTGATCAAGACCGGGCCTACCCATACGAACGTGTGCGACCTGCGCGTGGTTGTCACGGCGACTCTGCCAGGTCGCCGATGAGCATGATGGATCCAACCCATAGGTTCGTGCCGTCGAACCGTTTGGGATCGAAGCCTTTTTGGTCGCGAATGCGATCGACCACGGGGCTCCGGTCGGGTTGTTCGGCGAGTAACTCGACGGCTCTATCGCTCCCATATCTCAAGCAGCAAATCGTATAGCGCCGGGTCGTGCTCTTTCAACTCCGCGCGGACAAACGGATAGAAGTCGTTGCGGTAGAAAAAAGCCTCGGTTCCTTCGGCAAAGTACTCCTTATGATCGGTCAACGCGTAGTGGCGAACCCGCTGCCCATTGTACAGAAGGACCTCCTCATACGTGCCCGACGCCTTGGCCTTCTCGAACGCGGCGAGAATGCGCGGCTCGTCGAAGCCCAGAAACTGATCGTGGTAGCCGTGAGCCAACTCGTGCAGGATCACCGCCGGATGCTTGATCTCCCCCAACCTCACGCTGGTCATCGGCCGTGCGCCCGGCGTTCAAGAACACACGGGGGATGTAGTCTATCACGAAGGCAATGAACTGTGCAATGCTTCGCAGAAACAGGGGTTTCACGGCCCCCGCTCGCCGTGGTGTGTGCAACTGTGACGTTACCGTAGCGTGGCCAGCAGCTCAGGACAAGCTCTTGCCCGGCCGCAGTTCCCTGATGGTTGCCACGGGCGATTCACCTGGTACAATGGAGCGCAAGGTCTGGACAAGAATTAACGGGCTACCATGGCCGCGGAGGGACATTGTGAAACTGAAGACAGCGTTCTTGCTTCTCGCGGCTTTGTCTTCACTCGCTTCGGCGGAGGACCGGCTGCCCAGCCCATTCGATCGGCAAGTCTCCGAGCGGCTCGCGCAGCTTGGCGATAGCTCGCCGGCAGTTCGGGCAGGCGCTGCCGAGGCGCTGGGTTTCTTGAGAGCTTACGTTGCCGAGGCGTCGCTCATTGCACGCCTGGCCGATAGCGAGCCCGATGTACGCCGCCAGGCGGCCCTGGCGCTGGCGTGGTGTGGTGGCCGAAATGCCATCCCACCACTGCTCGACGCGTTGGACGATCCCGACTGGCTGACCCGGCAAGCGGCTTACGTGGCGCTGACGAACCTGACGGGACTCGAACTGCCGTTCCGCGCAACCGACCCTCCGGCAGAACGCCGTGAGCAAACCGCCCGATGGCGCGCATGGTGGGCCACGGTGCCGGCAGACCGGCCGCCGGAGCAGGTGCTGGCCCTGGTGGGAGACTATCGCGGCGGGCGCGGGCGGCTCATCACGTCGAGCACCTACCGCGGGCCGCCCGAGGTGTTGCTCAACGGCCGGATCGGTCCCGACTACTGGCAGACGAAGCAAGTGCCCTTTCCGCAGTGGATCACGCTCGACCTGGGCGCGCCGACGCAGGTCGGCCGCGTGGTCGTGCATCAGTACGGGCCCGCGTTTGTCATGACCGACTACGAGGTATCCGTCAGCCTCGATAACGCGCACTTCGAGACCGTAGAGCGCCGGCAGAACGAAACGCCTGTGGAGCTTGTCGTGGACTTCCCAGAGCAAACGGCCCGCTACGTGCGCATTACCAGTTACGGGACGCGGAACCCGACCTACCCGACTACCTTCTTCGAGCTTCAGGTTTATGGTCCCAACCGGGCAGAGTTGGTCAGCCCGAACGCATCGAGCAGAAACGAGGTGGGAACCCTCGAGTGGGAGCTGGAGCGGGGCCTGCGCGCGTTGGGCGTGCTGGGCGGTGCCGGTGCCTCGGCCACCATCATCGACGTATTGGGCGACGCGCCCTCGGAACTGCCCCGTTACCGGCCCATGGTACGTGCCGGCATCCGGTCGCTTGGACGGCTGCGCGAGCCGGCCGGCTTCGACTACTTGGCCCGGCTGCTCGACGAAAACGTCATGTACGCCCGCAACGCGGCCGACGCGCTGGGCGAGTTCGGCGACCCGCGGGCGGTGCCGCTGCTGATCGCGGCGTACCCGAAATACTGCAAAGACCTGCAGGCGCGCGACCCCGAACTGCTGCCTCGCGACGACCGGATGGGCTTTCCCAGCCAGGACCGCATGTTGGAAACACCCTACTGGATCATCTACGCCTTGAACCGGCTGCCGCTGGATGACCCGGCACACGTAGAGGCCCTCCGCGCGATCACGCCCTACCTGATGGCCAACGTGCCGAACGACCACGACGCGATGGTGCTTTACGAACCCGACGCCGGGCAGGTGCTCACGCAATATCTGATGGAGCTTTCCGGACTGCGTCAGGAGGCGTGCGAGCACGTATTCGAGCAGCTTGGTCAGCCGCGGCGCGACGGGGGACGGTCCCTTTCGTCCGAGGCTTCCAGACCCGACTGGCCCACGTTCCCCGCATATCATCTATCGGCCTGGCTCCCGGTCGTGTGCACCGATCCGGACGACACACCGCGGCTTATTGCCCTGCTAAACCACAACGAAGGATTCGTGCGGCTGAATGCCTGCAAAGCGCTGGCCTGGATGGGCGACCCGCGCGCCATTGAGCCGGTTGCCGCAATCCTCGGCGAGGCGCCCAACGAGGCGCACTTCGGCTATAGCGGCACGTTCAAGGATGAAGAGTACAATGATCCCGCGTCCCGATGGCGCGAGGGCCTGTTGCGCGTACTGGGCCAACTTGGCGCGCAGGAGCACACGCCGCTGATCGCCGGCATCCTTAACGACGAAGGCTCCGTGCTGGAGGTCCGCCGGGCGGCGGCCGACGCATTGGCTGAACTGGCCGGCCCGGAGGCCCTGGAGATCCTTCAGGAAGCTGCCCTCCACCATGACTTCTATACCATCCGGCACGTGGCTCGCGATGCCCTGCGGACTCACGGCCTGCTCGAACGGCCCGAATTGCAGCCCGTGCGCCGACATCGGCGCGGGCGCGGTGAGCGGGAAGACGATCCGCCCGATGACGCCTCGCCGACGGCACAAGGCGCCGGCCACGGCAAGGCCGTCGCGGAGCTGGACCTTCCGCCCGAAGAAACCACGTTCGACACCATCGTGTTCATCAAGGGCAGCAACGACATCCCGAACACCAAGGGAACGGTGGAGCAGGCCGACCGCTGGCGGATGACCTACGTGGTGACCGATTCGGGCCCCGTCTATCGACCCGGCGACAACCTGTACCTGCTGAGCCCGCCGCGGCCCGGCGGCCGGGTGACGCCGCTGACACAGTTCACCGAGGGCTACGTGGGCGAGCCCGAAGTGTCGTGGGACGGCCGGCAAGTGGTCTTCACACGCCGCGGCAGAGACGACCCCTGGTGGCAAATCTACCGCATCAACATCGACGGCACCGGACTGACGCAGTTGACCGACGGGCCGTATCATCACGTGGGCCCCGCCTTCCTGCCGGACGGCCGCATCGTGCTGGCCAGCTCGCGCGTCGGCGTGCGCGACGAGTACCACGGATATCCCTGCACGGCGCTGTTCGTCATGAACCCCGACGGCAGCGACCTGCGGCCCATCGCGCTGAACATCGGACGCGACAACGAGCCGGCAGTTATGGCCGACGGCCGGATTGCCTTCAGCCGCCTGGAGGTCTTCTACTCGCGCAACAAGACGGAACTGACCCTGCACGCCATGCGGCAGGACGGCACGCAGGACGTCGTGCTGTACGGTCCGGAGCGGCGGCAGTTCTGGCGCACGCTCGACGTGGGCCCCCGCACGCCCGCCCACGGCCAGGAATCGCCGCTGACGCATCGCGTGCTCCGCATGACGCAACCGCAGTCGATGCCCGACGAGCGGTCGATCATCGTCGCCACGCAGGGCGGGCTCACGTTGATCGGCCCGCGGCGCGACACGGAGCAGATCATCTCGCCCGACAACAAGACGCGTGCCTACACCACACCCTGGCCACTTCCGGACGGCCGCATCCTGTGCGCGTCGACTCTGAAGACGCCCAACCGCGAGGAGGTGGACCTGGGCCTGTATATTCTCGATCCGGCCACCGGCGAGTTGGAACTGGTATACAACGACCCGGCCACCGCCGACTTCGAGGCCCGGCCCATCATGGCGCGTCGCCTGCCGCCGCTCCACGCCGGGAAGGCCGTCGACGGCGGTTACAGTGGCCGGTTCTTTTGCAGTTCGGTATTCACCACCCAGTTGCCCGAGGTCATCCAGAAGGGACGGCTGGTGCGTCTGATCGAAGGCGTGCCCGTGGTGGGCCGCCACAGCACGCACACCAACCCGTGGGAGGTATGGAAGAACCACGGCGGAACGTTCGCCCGCGTATTGGGCACCGCGCCGCTGGCGCCCGACGGCTCGTTCCATCTGGAAGTACCCGCCGATCGGCTATTGCACTTGCAGGTGCTCGACAGCGACCGGCGGGTGATCGGAAACCAGTTAACTTGGATTTACCCTCGGCCGGGGGAAACGAAATCGTGCGTGGGCTGCCATGAGAACCCGCACACCACGCCCGGCCTCGGAAAAGGGGTCAGGAGCCTTTTCCCGGAACAGCCCAAAGGGTGCTACGCAGAAAAGGCTCCTGACCCCTTTTCCGCGCCCGGTGCGTTGGCGTCGCACTATCCGCCGCTTGAGTTCCTGCCCCGCGACGGGCAGTTCAACTACCGCGCTAAAGCTTGGTTCAAAGGCCACCTGCCCGACGAGATCGAGGAGCGCACCCGAACCGTCCACGCCGTGAACCTGCTGGGGCGGTAAGGCATCAAGAGACAAAAGAGGTTGCGGCCCCCTTCGCATTCGCGACGGGGTTGGCGAATTGGCACCCTCCGGGGAACGTAAACCCTTGCTCTCACAGCATTTGAGTGTAGCTTGCCGCGCAGTCTGGAGCCGGTTGCGTTGTGGGATTTGTGGGCGGGGGGTGGGGGCTGGGGTAGTAGTTGCGTAGCGATCCGCAACGCCCCAGAGGGTCCGTAAGGGAAGCGC
>JAVEUP010000006.1:0-97969 GCA_034005525.1 Thermoguttaceae bacterium
GGCAAGGGTGGGGGGCTGTCGGGCGAATTTGGAGGGATGGGTGGACAGAGCGCTTTCGGCACTAAGGCCGGCGATATGTTCACAAAGATCACCATCGGGGTCTCGTCCTTCTGGATTCTGCTCTGCCTGATTACGGTGGTGGTGTTGAGCAGGTCCACGGACAGGATCCAGCCAACCGGCCTCCTGCCTCCCCCAGCGGCCGGCCAGAACGAATCGGAACCGGCCGGCGACGGCGCGGCCGCGGCGCCGGAAGAAACGTCGGAGCCCGCGCCGACCGACCAAGATTCCAGCACCGACACGCCGTAACCAGCATGCATCACAGCATCCCTAGTTATCCCCCGTCAAGCGTCCGGAGCGCGCGCCCATGCTGTTGAGCATGACAGGTTTCGGCGAAGCCCGTCGGCGAAAGAACGGCTTGGCCGTCGGGGTCGAGGTCCGGACGGTCAACAGCCGGTTCTTCAAGCTTACCGTGCGCAGCAGCGAAGGATGCAGCGCCTTGGAGCCGCGCATTGAACGGGCGGTCCGGGAGCGAATCCGCCGCGGCACGGTCCAGGTGAACCTGCGGATTGACAGGTCGCATTGTGCCGAGGACTACCGGATCAACGAGGAGGTCCTCGGTCACTACCGCAAACAACTCGACTCGCTCGAGCGAGAGTGGGGCGCAGCCGAAACAGTGACGTTGGCCACACTGCTTTCCCTGCCCGGCGTGGTCGAGGAGCAATCGGCGGAAACGACCCGGGCCGAACGGGATTGGCCGGTCATCCGGGAGGTGCTGGCGACGGCCATCGACAGCCTCGAACAGATGCGTCGCGATGAAGGTCAAGCCATGGCCGCCGATCTGTCGGTGAATTGCCGATTCGCGGCGGCAAGCCTCTCGCGGATCGAGACGCGTGCCCCACTGGTGGCGCAGGAGTATCGCAACCGGCTGACGGACCGATTACGGAGAAACCTGGCCGAATTGGACGTTGTGCTCGACCTGGCCGCCGTAGTTCGCGAAGTGGCGATCTTTGCGGAACGAACCGATATTTCAGAGGAAATCCTAAGGCTCCGCAGCCACTTGGAGCAGTTCGAGACGATCATGGCGGCCACCGAGAGTGCGGGCCGCAAGTTGGAGTTCGTCGCGCAGGAGATGCTTCGCGAGACGAATACCATCGGCTCGAAGGCCAACGACGTGGAAATCACACAACACGTGATCGAAATCAAGACCGCGGTCGAGCGAATCCGCGAAATGCTGCAAAATGTGGAGTGACCGGTTACCGTTCACGGGGTTGGCCCGGTTGCCTGAGCATCATGCCCCGGCCGCCCAACACGATGGACCCATCCGTTGCAGAAATGGAACCTTGCCCTGCCAATTCGTCCGACGCCCCCAGCGGGCGGCTTGTCGTGTTCTCCGGGCCTTCGGGCGTGGGAAAGACGACCGTGCTTCGCGGCGTGTTCGAGCAGTGCCGGCTGCCATTGGTGTTGAGCGTGTCGGCGACAACTCGGCCGCCTCGACCCGGCGAACGCGACGGCGTAGACTACTATTTTCTGGCCGAGGAAGAGTTTGAGTCGCGCCGGCGGCAAGGGGATTTTCTGGAGTGCTTCCAGGTGTTTGACGGTGGGCATTGGTACGGCACCCTGAGCAGTGAGGTGCATGCCGCCCTTGCCTCGGGGAAATGGGTAGTCCTCGAGATCGACGTGAAAGGAGCCTTGGCCGTCATGGAGCAGTTCCCGGACGCGCTCACGTTTTTCATTGAACCGGGGTCTGCCGAAGAACTGGAACGCCGCCTACGGGGGCGGGGCACGGAGAACGAAGAGGCCGTCTGCCGCCGCCTTGCCCGGGCACGCGATGAAATGGCGACCGCCGATCGATACCGCTTTCGGATCGCTAATGAACGGGTCGATCAGGCCGTGAAAGAAATACTCGATACTCTCAACCAAGAAGCGGAGAAGCAAGCTTATGCTCGATGAACTGAAAGAGGAGGCGATTGTCAGCAAGGTAGGGGGCAGGTTCAAACTGTCGACGCTCATCCAGAAGCGGCTGGTTGCACTCAATGCCGGCGCACGGCCGCTCGTTACTCTGGATACCAAGGATCGAATGGAAATCGTCATCCAGGAAATCCTGCAAGACAAGATCTTCCTGGATACGGAATTGAACGTGCAAGTCGCTTCCAGCGCCGAAGAAGGCGGACCGCCGGAACTCGACTTCCGGACGCTATGAGTCACCATGAAAGACCGTGAACTGCTGATCGGCGTCACCGGCGGCATTGCCGCCTACAAGACCGCGGCGCTTGTGAGCCGGCTGGTTCAGGCGGGCGCAGGTGTGACGGTTATCATGACCCGTTCGGCCACGCAACTTGTTGGACCTAAGACGTTCGAGGCCCTGACGGGCCGGCCTGTGCGCACGCGCATGTTCGGGCGGGGGGCGCATCCGCACATCGAACTGGCCGACACGGCCGAGTTGCTGTGCGTAGCGCCGGCCACGGCCAATATCCTGGCCAAGGCTGCGCTGGGGCTGGCCGACGACTTGCTCTCGACCGTGCTTCTGTCTTTCGATGGTCCAATCCTGTTCGCACCGGCCATGAACACACGCATGTGGGAGAAACCCGCCGTCCGCCGGAATATCGCGCAACTGGAGGCCGACGGAGCCGTTCTCATCGGGCCGGAGGAGGGATACCTCAGTTGTGGAGCGGTTGGGGCGGGACGCATGGCCGAGCCTGATGCCATTTGCCGCGCGATTGCGGATGCACTGGAGGGCTGAGCGATTTCCATGGCCCGCATCCTGATCACATCCGGCCCGACGCGGCAGTACCTGGACCCGGTGCGTTACCTGACGAACGCTTCCAGCGGCCGCATGGGTGCTGCGTTGGCCCAGGCCGTGATCGAGGCCGGCCACAAGGCAGTTGTCGTAACCGGCCCGGTCGATGTCGCTTACCCGCCCGGAGCCGAGATCATCCCCGTCGTCTCGACCGAGGAGATGCTTGAAGCGTGCCTGGACGCGTTCCCAACTTGTGACGGGCTCATTGCCGCCGCGGCGCCGAGCGACTACCGCCCCGTGAGGGTTGCCCAGCAGAAGATCCGCAAAACCGGCGAGCCGCTCCTGCTGCAACTAATCGAGACACCGGACGTCGTCGCGGCTCTCGGAGCCGTGCGGGAAGACCGGTGGATGGTCGCCTTTGCACTCGAGACCGAAGACCAGCGGATGCGGGCGATGCAGAAGCTGGAACGCAAGAACTGCAATTTGATTGTTGTCAACGGGCCGGCAGCCATCCATGCGGCGGACACCTCGGTAGAGGTGCTCGACGAAAGGGCGGAAGTCGTCGCGGCATGGGCCGGCGCCAAGGAATTCGTTGCCGGAGAACTGGTGCGTTTGATTGCCGCTCGGTTTCCGCGCGATTGACGAGTCGGTTCACCGGGGACTGGTCCGGCCTGAACCCGCTTGGTATACTCAGTCTCTCTGCCTTTCCTCGAACTGCTGAGTTAACTGTCGACATCCACCGTGGAGCAAGATGACATGGCCATCGACTGCTTGTGTGCCGGAATCCTATTTGCCGATTACATTTGCGCGCCGATACCCCGCGTTCCAAACCCGGGTGAGCTTATTCCGACCGACCGGATTCAGTTGGCTCTGGGTGGTTGTGCCTCGAACGCCGGTGTCGATTTGGCGAAACTCGGCGTTTCCGTAGGCGTTTCCGGCTGCGTGGGCGGCGACGCGTTCGGCCGATTCATCGTCGAAACCCTGGAGCAAGCCGGAGTCGCTACGCAAGGCGTCCATTCCCTGCCCGAATATGGCACGGCCAGTTCCATGGTCATCAATGTAACCGGCCAGGATCGGCGGTTCATCAGTACCCCCGGCGCCAATACGGTTTTTTCTGTGGACCACATCCCGCCCGACTGGGTCCGGCAGGCGAAAGTCGTCTACGTGGGCGGATACTTGATGATGCCGGGCCTCGAGACCGAGGCTTTTGTCGAACTGCTTCGGACCGCGCGCGCCGGCGGTGCGAAGACCGTGGTCGACGTGGTCCTGTTTGGCGGCACACATTATTGGGAAACGCTTCTGAAGGTGTTGCCGGAGACCGACGTCTTTCTGCCCAACGATGACGAAGCCGCTTTGATCACGGGCCTCACCGATCCTTATGAGCAAGCACAACGATTCCGTGAGGCCGGTGCCCGCACCGTGGTCATCACGCGGGGCAATGAAGGCAGCCTGCTGGTAAGCGATAGTCTTCGCCTCCGCGCAGGCACCTACCCGGCCGAGTACGTGGGCGGGACAGGCTCCGGCGACGCTTTCGACGCCGGCTACTGCGCCGGCCTGTTGCAGGGAGAAGACCCGGCCGGCTGCTTGCGCTGGGGTAGTGCCTTGGGAGCAAGTTGCGTTCGCGCCGTCGGCGCGACGGAAAGCGTTTTCACTCGCGACGAGGCCGAAGCTTTCCTGCAGGAGCATGAACTCAAGATCGAAGAGTTTTGACGGGGCTGACCGAACCGGAGAACTTGGGTGGTTTTCGGGAGAAACCTGGTCACGCGCCAGAAGTCGTAGTGAACGGCGTTGACCAGCCACAAAGCATTAGAGGAAATAACCATGCGAATTGGGGTCTTTTGCAGCGGCGGCGATGCTCCCGGAATGAACGCTTGTCTCCGCGCCGTTGTCCGCTCCGCCAAGGCGGCCGGACATGACGTTGTTGGCATCCGTCGCGGCTACCAAGGGCTTCTGAATGAAGACTTCTACATCAATGCCGACGGCGAACCGCTCTTGAAGCTCCGCTCCGTGTCGAATCTGTCGAAGCTCGGCGGCACCATCCTGCACAGCAGCCGGAGCGAAGAGTTTCGCACCGACGCCGGGCAGAAGAAGGCCGCGGCCATCCTTCAGAAGCACCGGATCGAGGCCCTGATCCCCATCGGCGGCGACGGCACCTTCCGCGGCGCCATGGCGCTGAGCCGGTTCTATCAAGGCCAGATCATCGGCTGCCCGGGCACCATCGACAACGATCTTATGGGCACCGATTACACGATCGGATTTGCGACGGCGGTGGAGACGGCGGTCGAGGCCCTCGATCGGCTGCGCGACACGGCCGACAGCCACGAACGCATGTTTCTGGTCGAGGTGATGGGCCGACATAGCGGATACATCGGCCTATATACCGCAATTGCTGGCGGCGCCGAAGTGGCCGCGCTGCCGGAAACGCCCACCGACACGGGACAGATCGTCCGCCACTTGCAGTTGCTCAAGGCGAGGGGAAAGACGTCCATCATGATCGTCGTGGCCGAGGGCGACGAAGCCGGCGGCGCCGCCGTGCTCAACGAGAACCTCAAGAAGGCCGGCTGCCCATTCCAAACCCGCGTGCTCACTCTCGGGCACCTGCAGCGCGGCGGAACCCCGGTAGCCGCCGACCGCATCCTCGCCGCCCGCCTGGGCGACTTCGCCGTCCGATCCGTGCTGGACGGCCAGACTGACGCCATGGCCGGCCTGATCCACGGCAACCTGATGCTCACCCCCTTTACCGACACGTTCGCAGGCCACAAACCCGTGCCAGAAGCGTTGCTCCAACTGCTCGATACGCTGGCGTACTAAGCATGGAGCAGGGAAAGCTGCCCGCGCCGCCGCCCCTTGAATGGTTACGGCCGCTACTGCGGACGTTCCAGCTTCGTTGGCAGAAGGGATCTAGCCGCGTTCCCTAGCAACTCACCCGCCCGGCTTTCCAGAGAGGGATCCTCAGCAAGCGGCCGGGCAGGGATTGCGTCGTAGTTGTCCATGGTGAAGCCGGGGTGCGCCGGTGCCGCCAACGCTCCGCGCAAAGCCGGTGGAATCGCAATGTGCTGCAAGCGGTCCTGCATCTCAAAACGGTCATCCGGCGCGTTATGGAGAATCGTGCGTACGACCAGGCTGGTCGGGTGGACGTCCACCAGTTTCATGCCCGGCCTGGGCGGCCTCTCGAGTGACGGTGCCACCAGATAAGTCTTGCCATCGGCGCGCAATTGGAGGTCCATGTGCAAATGGCCCTGCAACACTGCGACCACGTCGGGGTATCGAGCCAGCAAACGGCGAAGTCGAGGAGCGTCCAGAAAGGTGGGTGGAAAGACGGGCTCGTGAATCGCCACGATCGTGGGCCGGCCCCGGCTACGTTCCAAGTCCTGCTCGATCCAATCCCAGGTCGCCGGGTCGAACACCGACAGGCCCTCTCGCCCAGGACCGGAAAGGATGCGGTCGGGCGCCAGCAGAAGAAAGTGGAGGCCGCCAAAGTCGAAGCTATATTGCTTCGGGCCGAACACCTTATCGAACTCTTGCGGCCAGTTGTCACCCGGTATGATGACGTAGGGCGTGTTCAGATGCTCCTCCAAGAAAGCCTTGAGAAATCGCTGACGCCGCAACCCGATCGTTTCCCCTGCATCGCGATTGAGTTGGGGCGCCGGATGCGCGTTGTTATCGCCGGTCAGCAGCACGAAATGCGGTTTCAACTCCCCGTCGATGTAACGCAGCGCGCCGGTCGTATACTCCAGATTCGACGCGTTGATGTGCATGTCGCTCACCCAGGCGAAGCTCCAAAGCACCCGTCGGGTTGCGTCGGTGCCGTCCGGTACGAATTCGCCGGCTGGACTTGGCGAGATGGTCGCACCGACTGCAACCCACAGGCAAAGGCAGTTCAGAAGACGCATGGACAACTGCAAGACAGACAAGCTCGCTCGGTGGTACATCTGATCGTGTGACCGCGCCGAGCAGGACATCCTGTCACGGGCGTCATTGCCGCCTGGGCAGGCTACGCACATTACCCAAAGTGCGCAAGCAAATGATCTAGTACTTCAGTGGGCGCACGAAGATTCGAACTTCGGACCTCATCCTTATCAGGGATGCGCTCTAACCAACTGAGCTATGCGCCCCTATGGGGCCAACGAATTTGTATGGGCGAAACACTGGATTCTACCACGTTCAATCCTGTTGTCAAACCCCCCGACGCGAAATGTGTGGGGCGAGGTTCTCCGGCGGCGGACGCCTACGAAAAGCCTTTATTTGCCCCCCTAAAGAATGGGGATAGATGACAGGCTGTGGCGAACCAGCCGTCATAATTGGAATAATCGCTACAATCGGATCATGTTCTGCACCTTGCCACGCCGAAACTCTATGAAGATTTTGGCCTGCCAGACGGGCATCGTGCTCGTCTGGAGAGTTTGGAGAGACAAGGACGTTTTTCGACAGGAGTGTATGGTATGAATCGGTTCCATCTTGCTGCGAGTGCTCGTGCAACGATTACTGTTGCCCTGGCAATCGCTCTCGGAGGACTGGCTAACGCAAACCCCACCGCGGAACAGGCATTGCGCCTTTCCCCGGTCCAGAAGGGGGTCGATTACTCCCGGCCCTCGCCTGAAGAAGCTGCCCGCTGCAAAATCGAATCACAGAAACTCGATGACGGTACCGTCGCGTGGGTGGTCTCCGACCCGAACGGAATGACGCTCCGTATGTTCGTCGATACCAACGGGAACAACTCGGTCGACCAGTGGCGGTACTATAAGGACGGCGTGGAAGTCTATCGCGACATCGACTCGAGCTTCAATCAGAAAGCCGATCAATTCCGGTGGTTCAACACCGGCGGGAGCCGCTGGGGAATCGACCAGAATCAGGACGGCCTCATCGATTCCTGGAAGCAGATTTCGCCGGAAGAAGTGACCGCCGAAGTCGTCGCCGCATTGGCCCAGACCGATACGGCGCGTTTCCAGCGGCTGGTTCTTACCGATGCCGAACTCAAGTCGCTGGGACTCGGGTCCGAGCAAACCGAGCAGCTTGCCGAGAAGCTCAATGGTATTCAGAAACGATTCCAACAACTCGCCGAGCAAGAGTCGATCTCCGAGAAGACGAAGTGGCTGCAATTCAGCGGAACGCAACCGGGCGTGGTGCCGGCCGGTACCAACGGCTCCACCAAAGACATCGAGGTCTACGAAAACGTCGTGGCCGTCGTGGAAACGGCAGGGCAGCACGGGCAGGTTCACATCGGCACACTCGTACGGGTAGGCCCGGTCTGGCGCGTCATCGATACACCCCTGGCGGCCACCGACGATGCCGGTTCGCTGGCTGCACGGGGCTTCTTCTTCCAGCCGGCAGGCGCCCAGCGCGAGATTCGTTCCGGAGGCCCGAATGAGGAGACCCAGGAACTTCTCGGACAATTGGAGAAGCTGGACCGCGAGGCAGCCGCCGCCGCGACGGAGCAGGAGCAGGCCGAATACACGATGCGACGTGCAGACCTGGTCGAAAGGATCGCCCAAAGCGCGCAAACGCCCCAGGATCAGACGATGTGGCTGCGGCAACTTGCCGACATGATCAGCGCCGCGGTGCAGATGGGGCATTGCCCTGACGGAGCGCAGCGACTAGAAGACCTCTACGACCGACTAGCCGAAGCGGGGACCGATCAGGGCATCCTGGCGTACATCCGGTTCCGGCAGCATACCGCCGAGTACGGTCTGGCATTGCAGCAACCCAAGGCGAACTTCCAGTCGATCCAGGAGAAGTGGCTCGAGAACCTCAGGCAGTTCGTAAGCGACTACCCCAAGGCCGGCGATGCCGCGGAAGCGATGCTGCAACTGGGAATGGCACACGAGTTCGCCGGTGAAGAAGATGAGGCCAAAGAGTGGTTTGGCCGCGTTGTGGCCGAATTCCCCGAATCTCCTGGAGCCGCTAAGGCGGCAGGCGCGCGGCGAAGGCTTGACGCCGTGGGCAAGCAAATCGAATTCCGAGGCGAAAGCCCCGCGGGCGGTGTCGTTGACCTGGCGAAATTCCGCGGCAAGGTGATGCTGATTCAGTATTGGGCCACTTGGTGCGAGCCATGCAAGGCCGACATGTCCACCGTGAAAGACCTGATTGCCAAGTACGGACAGCATTTCGGGGTCATTGGGGTCAGCCTCGACCACAGCGTCAAGGATCTGGCCGAATACGTGAAGGAGAACCGGCTGACCTGGCCGCAAATTCACGAGGACGGCGGCCTCGACAGCCGGCCAGCCAACCAATTGGGAATCCTTACCGTTCCCACAATGATTCTTGTGGACCAGCAGGGCCGGGTAGTCCATCGGAACATTCAGGCAGCGGACCTTGAACGCGAGCTTCGAAGACTGCTCACCAATAATGCGGCTGCCCAGCCGCCGGCGCGACGCTGAAAGCCGACGAATCTGTTTCCGGCGCATGCCGCCGACAAGTGCCAGGCGATTGCCGAAACCCCGCCCAAAAGGGCGGGGTAGTTTTTTGCGCCGAGTCGTGCCCCTGGAAGATTCACCACGTCTGCGCGAACGGCGAATGATCCAATCCTCGCATTGGCATTGGCTGAAGGGCCCAAGTTTTGTAATATCTGCAAACTCGGGTCCGCAACTAGCGTCTTTCGTACCAAGGGCGGGCATTACACCATCTCAAGAATGGAAAGACGCAACCTGTTGTCTGAAAGCCGGTTGCGCGCGATTTCTTAAGTGCTCAGAATTTGCCGACGAGGTTTGGCACGGCAATCGCTCTCGAGGCCGTAGCGTGAGATGGACACCACGTTTCCTCCTGCATGGATGGTCTTTCTGATGAGCATTCCGACAGAATTCCCTCTAATATGGGCACTGGGCACTGTCCTGGTGCTAGGTCTGCTCAGCGCATGGTTCGCAAGAGTTGGCACCGGGTCGCGTCAGCAGACGCTTTCGCATGCGATCTTCCTCGGTTTCCTGCCCATGGTTGCCGGAGCGACGATTCTATCGTTCGGCTTGGGGCCTGGTTGCTGGTTGGCCTCCGCGTCAACCTTCGCGGTGATGGTATTGGCGGCTACCGCCGAAACCCGTCGTTCGCGTGAGGCAGAGGCACTCTGGTAAGGGTTGTAGGCCACTCGGAGGACGGCCTCCGGAACGCTTCTGCCCTATTCCGACGTGTGCTACGATCGGAAGCATCCGCAAAATCCGAAAAAAAGCTCCGGCCGGCACAACCAGCAACCGAAACCTATTATCAGGCACAGCATTCATGGACACCGGCGTTGCTCTGAGGGGGGCAATTCCGCGAATGTGGCCGCAACCTGTTGTACGGTTTGCGGGTCCTCTCGACACAGTCCGGTGAACGCCATAGCTGGCCCAGCGAGCGTAACCAAGTGCTCGCAACGAAGAAACCGCAAGCATAGCCACCATCCGCACTGGTTGAGCGAATCGTCCCAGGGGAGCCCTCGGTGCGAGAGAGCCCTTCATGGACAGTCTTGCAGTCGATCGTTGTGAGCGGACCCTAGGAGGAGGGAAAACATGCGACGTTTTGTTACTGGATGGATGGTCGCGGCGGCATTGACTGCCTTGGCCTCGGTGGCTTGGGCAGGAAATCAGGAGGTGGCAGAGCAGATTGCCCAAAGCTTCCGGCAGAGCGGCCAAATGAACGATTACAAAATCGGGGTGAAGTACCAGCAAGGCACAGTCTGGCTGGTAGGCCGCGTGACTAGCGAGCAACAGTTGTCTACCGCTCTGAAGCTTGTCATGCAATCGCCCCACGTGGAACGCGTTGTCAACAACCTTTCCATCTCGAAGCCGGAATCCGACAAGCCCCAGGGAGCGCCCGCGGCAAACAGTCCGGATTCAAACATGCAAACTGATGGTCCGAAACTACTGATTGGGGCAGTCAGGGAGATCGCCCCCGAACCGGTGACCACCACCGGTGGAACGGCTCGCACCAGTGGCTTCACCGGCGGCCTGACCACGGCGGAACGGTTGCAGCGGGCCGTTGATAACCATGCCCGCGACGCACGATCCGGATCGGCCGGTGACAGTGCCGTTTCTCCCGAGATGAACCAGGCAGAGCGAGTGCCGGCCTCCTTCGAGCCGGTTCCGGCCCAGCCGACGTCCGTGACCCAGTTGACCGGGGACTATCCAACATTGACGCAGCCTGCACCGGCCCAACGTGCGCCAATGCCCGACGGCCAAGCCCGAGTCGCTCGTCGCCCGGTGCCCGTGGCATACACGCAACCGAATGCAGCGGCGATGGGCGCGCCGGGCATGGCGCCGGGAGGCCCGCAACCGATGTACACAGCAGCCGCCCGCGGTGGCGTTGCACCCGCTCGCTACGACCAGCCGCGTATGCCCAATTACGCATGGCCCAGCTACGCCGCATATCCGAACTATGGAGCGGTCACGTATCCAAAGCAGTATTCACCGACAGCTTGGCCGTACATCGGCCCATTCTACCCGTATCCACAGGTGCCTCTTGGGTGGAGAAAGGTAACTCTGGAATGGGATAATGGGTGGTGGATGCTGGACTTCAAAGACCGCTAAACCAGCCGCAAAGCGTGATGTTCCCGCTCGCGAAGCCCTTGTCCGGTACGCCCGGACAAGGGCTCTTTCTTTTGAGCTGTTTGCAGGGTTGCCGGTCGCGGCAGCATGTGGCAATTCCAGGCCGGATTGGTCATGACGATGTAGGGTGGTGACAAGCAAGCCAAGACCCTGGAGGGCCTTCGGTCGCTTGGCCGGGCCTGCTTCCGACGCACGGCGCGTCAACCAGCCTGGGCGTGGCTTGCGCAGGCCCACCATGGACTTCCGCGACCTTCTCCCACCCTACATGAACGGTACCTGGCATCGGCTCCGGGGGGGATTGCCCCATCGGCCAACCGGCTCGTCCCGAAGACGAGGGCTGCCCCCAGCAGACAACCCCTCGCTCCGCCTGGGTACGTAATTTCCGGAATTATCGGTAGAAGCCAGAATACCCGCAAGTTCTTCCCAGGTTCACACGATAATAAGAGTAATCATGGTCCGGGCGAGCGATATAAGTGGCTCGTGCCGGGTTCCGCGGGTAGAAACCGTGCTGGCCCATGCAGACGCCGGCCCCCGTTGGTTCGCCAACTACCGATTCAAGCGAGGATTCACGGATGTCCAGAAACACCATTGCCATCGTCGGCCTCCTTGTGCTGGCGGGTCTTTGCTCCTTTAGCGGTTGCAGCACCGTTGAGGGGTTCAATATCGGGCTCCTCGGATACCCGATCCCCGTGTCGCCGTACTTCCAGGATCGCTTGGAGGAGAACTTCCACAACAAGTTGCGTTACGAGCGAGTACCCATCATGGGGCCGATTACGTCGGGCCCACACCGGGCGCTGGATCCGCCGTCGGAAGATGAGATCATGAGGGCACTGGAGGAGGCACGAGGGGTTAAGGGGGGCCTGCCGCTGCTGCACGAGATTCAGCGCCAGAACGTGCGGATCATCGTCGAGCCGATTGCCGACTACGTCGACCCACCGCGGGTCTACCCGCTCATCGGCCCGGCACAGTTGCACCATGCCCACTATAAGTGCATCATCTACTTCACGGAAGTCACCCGGGTAGGCTGGCCCATCCCGTACACCACGGAAGAAGAGGTCCAGGAGGTGATCTACATCGACCACAACCACTTGCACATGGTTGGTAACGTCGATGGCGGTCCGGGCAGCAACTACTAGCCTGATTGGTCCGCAGATTCTGAACACCGAATCCAAACCCCAGTGCCGGAGCAGTTCGCCGGCACTGGGGTTTCGCCGTCAATACCGATGGTTTGTCTCCACAAGCCGGAAGCGGTCGCCGAGAGCGGCTTGTCAAGCTGCTGGCCGTGGCGATACAATCTACAGATAGGGCATCATGGAGAATTGGCCTTCCGGGGCGTTCCAGAAAAGGGTTTAGCATGACTTCCCGCGGTATACAGCTCAGTGAGCGGCGGATTCTACTGCGGGCATTCGGCGCCGTGGCACTGCTAGCATCCGTGGGCCGGGTCCTGGCCGGCCCCGCTGACGATCAGTATGCCGTGGCCGCCGGGCATTATGCCAGACAACTCTGGAAGCTTGCCGCGGAGGAGTTCGAGGTCTTCCTTAAGGAGTACCCAGAACACCCGCGGGCTGACCAAAGCGTCTTCTTCCTTGCCGAAGCCCTGTTGCAGTCGGGCGCAACGGAACAGGCCGAGGCCCGTTTCCGCGAGTACCTCGCTCGGGATTCCGACGGCAAGTACGCCGGTCCCGCGTTGTTCCGAGCGGGCGAGTCGGCGTATCTGCTCGGTAAGATGGCCGCCGCCCGGACCGACTTGAAGGAGTTCCTGGCCAAGTACCCCGACGATAAACTGAATGCGTATGCGTTGCCCTATCTGGGCGATGCATCGATGGGCGAGGGCGAGTTCGAGGCCGCCGCCGGTTTCTTCCGTGACGGTTTGAAACGATTCCCCGAAGGCCCGCTGGCCGACGATTGCCGCTACGGTCTTGCCCGATCGCTCGAACGACTTCAGCAGCCCGACGAAGCTGAGAAACTGTACAAGCAAGTGGCGGCCAATCGTGACGGCCCGCTAGCCGACGACGCCCAGTTCCATCTGGGGCTCCTGCAGTTCTTGCGCGGCCGGCACGATGACGCGCTCGGCACACTGGCAGCCCTTGATGAGGACTTTGACGACAGTCCGCGCAGGCCGAAGGCCCGGTTGGCTCGCGGCTGGGCCCTGATGAAGCTTAACCGCCCGGATGAGGCGCTCGGGCTGTTCGAGAGTCTCGCTGACGATGCCGAGGTTGGCGTGGAGGCCCGCTATTGGATCGGCTTGGCCCAACGCGAGAAGCATCAATGGCAGCTTGCCGCGAAGACACTTCTCGCAACCGCCAAGATCGACGTAAATCATCCTCTTCTGGCTGCTATTCACTTCTATGCCGGCGACTCTCTCATGCAGGCCGGCGATGCCGCGGGAGCCGCGCGCCAGTTCGAGCAGGTTCTTGCGATGGGCGAGGATGGCAAGGACTGGGTTGACGATGCGACTTGCGGAATGATTCGGCTGGCCCTTCAGTCGCGCGATTACGAGGCGGTGGAAAAGGAGGCAGCCCGGTTTCGGGACGAATTTCCCGACAGCCCGCTGCATGCTCAAGTGGCCCGCATGCTTGCTCGGGCACTTGTGGAACAGCGAAAGTTCACCGACGCGTCCGAACTGCTCAAATCCATGGTGGCCGCCGAGGCCGACGGCCCGGAGTCGCTCGAGGATCGTTACCTGTTGGCGGCGACGCACGAGGGTTTGCATGAGTTCGACCAGGCGCTCAAGGTTCTGACTCCCGTGCTTGAACGGGCCGACGGGAAACTCAAGACCGACGCGCAGCTCGTGGCCGGCTCCTCGCTTCTAGCCCTTAAACGCTACGATGAGGCGGCGCCGCCGTTGGAGACATTCCTCGCAGAGAATCCCGAGGGGGACGGAGCGGTTCGTGCACGGGGCGCGCTGGCCATTGCCTACGCACGAACCGGCAAACTGCAGGAAGGCAAGAAGCTGTTTTCTGCCCTGCTGGAAAGCCAGCCCGCGCACGCGTTGCTTCCCCCGGTTGCCGAACAACTGGCCGAAGCGGCTTACGCCGCCGGCGATGCCGAATGGGCTGGTACCTTGTTTCAGTGGCTCAGTCGCCACGGTGGAACTGCGGAATATCGCCAGAGGGGTCTCTCCGGCGAGGCGTGGAGCCACTACAAAACCAATAAGCTTGACGAGGCGGCTGCCCTGTTCGCCGAGTTGCTCGAAACGAATCCGCCGGCAGCCATGGCTGCCGAGGCGCTGCTCGCGCGAGGGCGAATTCTCGATGAGCAAGGTCAACTCGACGCCGCCTTGGCCATGTACGACCAGGTCATCGAGAAGCATGCGGGATTGAAGGAATACCCCTTGGCCCTGTTGGCGGCAGCGAGGCTGCGCCGGCAACTGGATCAGCATCGGCAATCGGCCGATCTCTATAAGCGGTTGGCTGCCGAGTTTCCCGAACTGCCCGAACGCGATGCCGCGATCTACGAGTGGTCGTGGGTCCTCTTCGACCAGGATGATGCGGCTGGATCAAACGCGCTGCTTGCCCAGTTGCGGAGCGAGTATCCACAGAGCCGCTACTGGGCCGATGCCACGTACCGGCTGGCCGCTCGCGGTTTTCAGGCAAAGGACTATGCAACCGCTGCTGGGTTGTGTGAGGAGATACTCAACTCCTCCTCAGGGGGCAGCGTTCGGCAGCACGCCCTCTATCTGCTTGCCCGAATTGCTGCCGTCGAGGCCGAGCAGAACAACAATTGGCAGGTGGTGCGAGATCGTTTCGGTCGATTGCTCGAGGAGTTTCCAAAGACCCCAATGCGGCTTGTCGCCGACTTCTGGATAGCTGAATCGCTTTACCGTCAGCAGAAATACGACGAGTCGTTGGCGGAGTTCGACCGGCTGGCGCAACAAACTCAAGGGCAAACGGGCCAGTGGCTCGCCATGATTCCCCTGCGCCGCGCGCAACTGCTCGCGCACGAGCGCAAGTGGAATGAGGCCCATGCCGTCGCCGCCAAGATTGCCGAGTTGTCTCCCGGGTTTCCGCAGCAATACGAGGCCGATTACGTGATCGGCCGATGCCTGGCTGCCTTGGCCGATTTCGACGGGGCGAGGAAAGCCTACGAAAGGGTCATTCGCTCCGAGCACGGCTCCAAGACCGAGACTGCTGCCATGGCCCAGTGGATGATCGGCGAAACATTCTTCCATCAGAAGCAGTACGACGTGGCCATGCGTGAGTATCTTCGAGTGGCCAGGCTGTACGCTTACCCCCAATGGCAAGCCGCCGCGCTGTTGCAGGGTGCCCGATGCAGGGAACTGCTGGGTGAGCCGCAGGAGGCTGCCAGGCTTTATGCCGAGGTTATTGAGGAATACGCCGATACCCCGTTTGCGGAGAAGGCGCGAGAACGGCTCAGGGCTCCGCGCACCGGGGAAGATAAGTCGCCGTCCGCCGCGGCCATGGGGAACTAGACCAGGAACACGACGACACGAACATTGAGAGGTTCCGGATTCCGCATGGCCCGGAGCCACTCAACCGAAGGCGGCCCTGCAAAGGACTGCCGGTGAACGAAAGGAATGGGAACGCAATTGGAGAGAGAGAGTATGATACGTCAATCGCGGGTGGTCGCGGCTTCGGCACAGTGGCTTGCACTGGCAGCGATGCTTTCGGCCGGCATTGCGACCTCAACCCTCGCCCAGCCGGCTCCGATATCTGAACTCGGCGAGCCTGCCATACGCATCGAGGAACCGGTCGGTCCCGGCCCCGCTGACACACCGGAAGCCGGCCTTCTGGAGCCCGGCACGGCCGAGCCGGCCATTCCAACGCGGAATCTCTGGGAGATTATCATCCGCGGCGGGTTGCTGATGATTCCCATCGCCCTGTGCTCCCTGCTGCTGGTGGCGTTTGCCTTGGAGCGGGCAATCAGTCTTCGACGCGGACGTGTCATTCCGAAACCATTTGTTAAACGCTTCCTACAACAGCTCCGTGATGGGGAACTGGACCGGGATCGAGCACTAGAATTGTGCCAAGAGAACGGCAGCCCGGTGGCCGAGGTCTTTGCTGCGGCTGTACGGAAGTGGGGACGCGCCGCCGTAGAAGTCGAGCAGGCAATCATCGATGCCGGCGAACGCGTTACCAATGGCCTCCGGCGTTACCTGCGCGTACTCAACGGCATTGCCACCGTGGCGCCACTGCTCGGACTGCTGGGAACTGTAGTCGGAATGATCCAAGCGTTCAACGATATTGCGCACGCCGACGTCGCAGGACGCGCCCAAACCGTCGCACGCGGTATCAGCCAGGCACTACTTACCACAGCCGGCGGACTGACCGTGGCCATTCCCGCGCTGATATGTTACCTGTTCTTTGTCAGCCGTGTGGATCGGCTGATTATCGATATTGACGCCATGGGCCAAGAGGTGGTCGGCGTGATCGCCGCTGATGAAATGGGGAGCCGGAAGGCGAGTACGTCGGGATCCCGACGCAGCAGCCGTCGAGATTCCGCCGCATCGGAACAATGAATACTGAACGGCGAACATCGAACATCGAACACTGAACACTGAACACTGGGTACTGGGTACTGGGTACTGAGTCCTGAGTCCTGGGTACACTGTCGCGGTGAACCGCGTTGCCAACTTTCGATTAAGTGCTTTGCCATGCCGCTGAAAACACATTTGGACGAACAGCCGAGCCTGAACCTGACGCCGATGATCGACATCGTGTTCCTGTTGATCATCTTCTTCATGGTTGGGACGAAGTTTTCGGAACTGGAACGCAAGATCGGCCTGCGAATACCCGAGGTGACCGATCACGGCGCGCTGACCGCCGCCCCGGAACGCAGGGTAGTCAACGTATATCGCGACGGGCGCATTGAACTGGATCAGCAGGCCGTCACCCTGGACCTGTTGCGCCACCGGCTGGCGAATGCTCGCAGCCAGTACGCTGAACTCGGCGTGCTCGTTCGCGGCGACGGTATGGGGCCCTACCAGAATGTCGCCGCGGTGCTCAATGCGTGCAAACAGGCCGGCATACGCGACCTGAACCTGTCGGTGCAAATCAGACCGCCGGATCACTAACACGCTCGGGCACGCGGGTTTCCGCTCGCGCAAGCCCAAAACATCATGCGAATCGACCGTATTCTTGAAATGCTGACCGGCGCAGAGCTTCTCGTCGGCCTTCTATGGGCCGGATTCGCCGCGTTCACCGTCTTGGTGTTGGTCCTCATTCGCACCCGCTGGGGACAATACCGGCCGTTGCGCAAATGTCTTCTGCTCTCCATCCTGGTGCATCTGCTGTTCATGGGGTACGCAACCACGGTGCAGATCGTTGCATCGGTCCCTTCGGCGCGCGAACCGGAAATGCGGGTTTCGTTTGTGGAGGGTGAGCAGCGCGAGGCCACCGGTGAAGACGCGAAGCAGGCGGAGCCCAAACCGTGGGAACGGTTTGCACACGACAACGTTTCCCAGCCGAAACCCGAAGACCCTGAACGCAGCGAGTCGGCCGAGCCCATCGAAACGGAACGCGAGGCTACGGCAGATGCCCCGAAACTGCCCGGCGACGCCGTCACCGACCACGTCGCCATGATCGAGGCGCAGCAGCCCGACCCGGAGCCGCCACGCCCGGAAGGAGCGACGGGAGTTACCGAAGCAGGCCAACAGCCCCAGCAAATCGAAGCCCCTCCGGCCCAACGCCGAGCGACGGTCCGTCTGACCGTGCCCGCCCAGCGAGAACCGCAGCGGCAGTTGGTACCCGTCCCCAGGCCCGAGGCGCCACGGCAGATCGGCGAGCCGGGCGTTCCGGCGGCATTGGTCGACCGGCCGTTACCGCTCCCGGAACTCGCCGAAATTCGCACCACGCCCGATCCCGCCGACGCGGTTGCGGGAATTGCCGACCGTGCTGCCGGACCACCGCGACTGCGCTCGGCGGCTTCCGATGTCGCCTATCTGCCCGACGACGCCTTTGGCACGAGCGAACGCGAGCCCTCCGGAGCAGAACCCCCGGCGGCTGGTGAGCCCGACCGGGCCGGACGCGACGTTTCCGGCGATCAGGCCGCCGGTCAGAGCGACGCCGGCCGTCAGCAGCCCGACGTGGTCGAGGCTGGACGCGTGCCCGGCACCGTGCCGGATCTGTATCGCCTGCGAGTGGCTCCTGATCGTGAAACCCAGGCCCAACAGCGGGGTGCATCGGCGGAAAGCGAAGCCGCAGTCAAGGCGGCTCTGCAATGGCTGGCTTCGACACAACAACCCGACGGCCGGTGGTCGCCCGCGCAGTTCGGCGCCGGTGTCGAAAAACGCATCGCCGGCCGCGATCGCCAGGGGGCGGGAAGCCGTGCAGAGACTGGTGTGGGCGCGCTGGCACTTCTGGCGTTTCTTGGAGCAGGAAACACCCATCGGGATGGCGAATACCAAGACAACGTGCGTCGCGGCCTGGAGTTCCTGTTGCGTAGCCAGGGGGCGGAAGGCAACCTCGACGGCTCCGCGACGCATTTCGCCCGAATGTACTGCCACGCCATGGCGGGGCTCGCACTGGCTGAAGCCTACGGAATGACCTCCGACGAGCGGTTGCGGGAACCGGTGCGCCGGGCAGTGCAGTACACGGTCAACGCCCAGAGCACCACCTCAGGCGGCTGGCGATACGTGCCGGGGGACCCCGGCGATACGAGCCTTCTGGGCTGGCACCTGATGTTACTGAAGAGTGCGGAACTGGCAGGAATTCCGACTCCGCAGAATACGCGTAACGGAATGATCCGCTATTTACGCAGTGTAGCGTCGGGAACGCACGGCGGCCTCTCGACATATCGGCCCGGCGAACGCGTCTCCCGGCCCATGACCGCCGAAGCCCTGGTGTGCTGGCAGTTCCTGGGCATGCCCCGCGAACATCCGGCCGGCAACGAGGCAGGCGACTACATCCTCGAGGAATTGCCCGGATCGGGGCAAATCAACTTGTACTACTGGTATTACGCCACAGTGGGCATG
Source organism: Thermoguttaceae bacterium (assembly GCA_034005525.1). Classification (GTDB taxonomy): domain Bacteria; phylum Planctomycetota; class Planctomycetia; order Pirellulales; family Thermoguttaceae; genus PWXP01. Next base: position 19,181 of record JAVEUP010000006.1, read on the forward strand.
TATCAGCTAGGGAGTGATCATTGGGGTCGCTGGAATGAGGCCATGCAAAGGACGCTGATTGACAACCAACGCAAGGACGGTCCGTTGGCTGGCTCGTGGGACACGGACACTGTTTGGGGGGGATATGGCGGTCGAGTCTATACCACAGCCATGGCAACGCTCTGCCTCGAAGTCTACTACCGCTTCCTGCCCCTTTACTTGGAGGCGGCGCCGAGAACCGAGCATCAGTCCAATCAGTAGTGACGGTCGACCCGCAGGCAGCAATACTGGAGCACCCCTCGGCCTGGCAAGGGACTCACATCACCGGAGAACCTTGTCGGCCACGCTTTGCACTGGGCCTGTTGACAGCCTCGCACGGCGTCTTATACTATGTTTGTACTTCGTTGCGGAGTGCCGGACAGGTAGCTCAGTTGGTAGAGCACTGGACTGAAAATCCAGGTGTCGCCGGTTCAACCCCGGCCCTGTCCACTGGATGGAAACCATGCCGAATTGGGCATTTATTTGGTAGAGCGGTCTTCCGACCACTCGATCGGCCGTTCCATTCCTAGCACGGGGTGGTGTTTGCTTTGGGCGGCGTGCGGGGGGCTTCTTCAAGAATCCTGCGGCGTGTGCTGGCCCAGCACAGGTTCTAGCGACGTCGCCCACTTCTCCCGAATAATCGGCAGAATCGTTCTAATCCGAACCGCCCCCGCAGACCGAATCTTCTAGTAGGCGTTCTACGCCTGAGGGGGACATCCCGAATCTTGTCCGGTCGGCCAACTGTGTGCGCAAAAGGCCCAGACGTCAGGCCGCCAGTTTCGAACCGATCCCCCGAAGAACTGCACACAAGGCCACGGTTGCCAAACAAAGGGGGGATAGCTATGAGGAAGATGACTGTTTTTTCGTGCCTTCTGCTCGCGATGGCCACAGGGACAGCTTGGGCGGAACGCCCCGACTCAGTCCAAAGGAGCAGATCTGAGAACCGGATCGCGGTGGGTGAGTTGAACCCCACGCCCGAAATGTGGTTCTACGAGCAGTATCAGCAGCAGTACGATGATCCGTCCATTGCCGTACGCAACAAGGCCGAATTCCGCGCGGCGCAGCGGCAGAGCCGACTGGCAGCCATGCGGTGGTACGGGTTGTCCAACAGCCGCCCGCATGCAGCCAGCGATCCGTTCCATGGCGACTATTCGCCCAAGTGGACCTCCAATAACGGTCACTATTCGGATCGCTGGATGGGCAGAAGCTCGCCGCTTGTGGTGATTCGTCCCGACGAGTCGCGCAGTCGATAGTCGCATCGTGCTGAACGGCTGAACGGCTGAACGGCCGCACCCAGACGAGTGTGTCACAGCGGGCAATGGCGACGGTCACGCTTTGCGGAACTCGCTCCGGAAGACCTCCTCTTCGTGCTTTCGCATGCGGCGCTCGAAGTGGGTGCGGTAGTCCATCTCGTGTTCCGCGGGCATTTCGTCAACCCTATGCGGCCCGTCCAGTGTGGTATGCGCCGCAAGGGTTTCCAGCGAAGCCTGGAAGTACTCGGCCACGTCGGTCCAAAAATGGAGCACACCGCCGGGTTCGAGCACGCGTTGTACGTCACGCACGAAGGATTCTCGCATCACCCGCCGCTTGCGGTGCCGCTTCTTCCACCAGGGATCGGGGAAGTAGACGTGTACCGCGGCAACCGACCTGTCGGGCAACCATTCCGCGAACAGTCGCAGTGCGTCGCCAACCACGATTTTTGCGTTGGTCAGTTCGCGTTTCGCGAGTCCGGCGGCGGTGAACCGGGCGTACTTGCGGACGACCTCGCTGCCGAGAAAGCACCGTTGAGGGTATTCGACGGCCGCGGTTCTCAAGAATAGTCCTTTTCCCGAGCCGACTTCGACCTCCAAAGGCGCGTCCCGGCCGAACAGCGCCGCGCCGGTTGCCGGCCGCGGCAGTTCCTCCAAATCGATGGCCCACGCCGAGAGGTCGAGGTTCGGGTCAATGGTTCGGAGTGCTCGCCGGCCCATGAGCAATACCTGCTTCTAAGAATCGGCACGCCGGGGGCGTTTCGAGTCGCCGGCGAGTGCCGCAAACAACGGCATCAGGACAAGACCGGCCAGGAAGCCGCCGACATGTGCCCACCACGCCACTCCGTGGGGTTCCCCGGCCTGCAATGCCTCATGCCCGGCAAGGAGTTGGCCAAGGAACCACACCCCCAATACAACGATTGCTGGCACATTCACCACGGTGAAAAAGAAGAACAGAAAGACCAGCGTGTGGACGCGTGCCCAGGGCCAAGTGATGAAGTAGGCGCCCAGCACGGCCGCCACGGCTCCGCTTGCGCCGATCACCGGCGTCGTACCGACCGGATCGGTCAGCCAATGGCAGCCGGTCGCGATCAAACCGCCGCCGAGGTACAGCACAATAAACAGTATCCCTCCCAGGCGGTCTTCAACATTATTGCCGAACAGCCAAAGGAACCACATATTGCCCGCCAGGTGCCATAAACCTGCGTGGAGAAACATGCACGTGAACAGCGAAATGACGATTTCTCGTCGATTGGGCGGCAGGAGGAGCGTTCTGGCGGGAGTGATACGACCGAAAGCGTCTCGCGTGGGAGAAGCAAATGGGACGGGAATCGGTTTCGGTTCGACGAACTGCCGGACGCGCGCCGGAACAAAACCCCGTGTCAGGTCGAGTTCCCGCCGCTGGATGGGGGTTAATTGGGTCGCCCAGAGGAAAATCGCCACGTTCACGGCTATGATGCCGAAGGTGACAACCGGCGTGCGTTCGGTGGGGTTGTCGTCATGGAATGGAAAGAACATGGCGTGGCACTACGCACTCTCGCCGTTGAGCAAGTCGGCTGGGAGGCTCATCCCTTTGACGATGCCTTCGCACACAAGGTTCTGATCGACGAAGCACTGAAACTGGCAAGTCATGATCTGGCGCCGATGCTTCAACAGTCGAGCGACGATGACAAATCGGTCGCCCGGCCGGACCACTCCTCGAAAACGAACGTCTTCGAGGCCGGCAAATCCGACGATACCTTCGAGAAGATCGTGTTTCTTGCAGTAGTACCCGGCCACCTGCGCGGCGGCCTCGCACATGATCACGCCGGGCATCAGGGGCATTCCGGGCATATGACCTCGCGCCCAGAACTCCCCTGTGCTGAGGTCCTTGTACCCGACCACAGTATGCCGTTTGGTATCCTCGTAGCAGATGGCCGTAAGCTGCTCCATCTCGAAGCGCTGCGGGTTGTAGCGACGAATCTCTTCTATGTCTGCGACTACGCGGTCGAGATCGTAATCAGTGAAGTCGAGAATCAGCGGTTTCTTGGCCACGCCCGACTCCTTTATGGGTTAAGGGTGCTTGAATGATCCGGCTCGGCCGACGGGGCCGACTTGCTGTCTGCCACGATAACCGAGACGCCAAGTAAGTATCGAACCGATGCCCGCATCACGTGCGCACGATCTGCCGCTTCCGCTTCCGCTGCTGGCTGTTGGCGGGTCGTTTGCCGTGATTCGCTTTCTTAATCTTGTGCTGTGGTTTTGACATGTTTTCAGTGCAAGTCGGTTCGTTACCGTGGCAAGGGGTTGTTGTTGTGCCCCGAAGGAGGGATTGCAGTCAATCGATCATCTTCTGCCAAACTGCACCGGTCTGCCCAGCAATCGGCAGCCAATAGTTCCGCACGAATGATCGCAAGCTTCTAGTGTAGCAGCCTGCGCGTCTGCGGAAAAGGGGGCATTCACGGATGTGCGGCAGGATTTTCCGCCGATCGGGTGGTAAGAGCCTGCGGCCTTTTGCGGGTGTGATGTTGCGGGTAGTCTTTTCCCCCACGTGCTGAGGTGCCACTACCTGCTTCTGCCGCTTCGCCAGATCGCCCCTTGACCGCTCTGCTGCAAAACGGACACGTGGCGCGCCCTCGCGCACGAAGGCCCGGACAAGAGCTACGTTGCTGGCTATCGCGGGTGCGCGAAACCGCTTCCACGGGATTGCTGCCTCCCGAACTCAATCCAGAATACCCAACTTTGCATCCCGGGCCCTTTCATATTGCTCCCGGCCCTCCGGGTCGCCGCACACGCTCCACTCCGGCGATCGTGCCTCGCCGTCGCCCCAGGCGCATACGAGGCGGGTCGAGGGAATCCGCTCGAAAAGCAGGGTGAATAACTCTCTGGCAGGGAGAGTGTCGCCGTATTGAAGCCCGAGTCGCTGCAGTACCTCCAGGTCTTTCTTCTGATCGCGCAGCGCCATGCTCCTGCCGCCCAGGCAAAAGCTCGACTTGGGATCGTAACGCGAACAAGGAGGGCAAATCACGCAGCACCCCCGGACGAGTTGAATCGGCATGTCGGGATTCTTCTGCACCACGTCGATGGCCTCGAACAGGTTGTCTTCCTCGATCGGCTTCAACTCGCTCTTTCCGCCGTGGAAGCAACTCATGCACATGAGATGATGCGGGCGAATCAACAGCGTATCGGCCCGATAGATCGCCTCGACCGAAGCCTTCTTGGCGCGGGCCTTCTCTTCCTTGTCGCGGAGTGGGATGACCGCCCCGATGCCCAGCGAGTGGCCCGTCTCGTAGTCGCCGCTCGCAGCCCGCGAGCAACCCTGCCACGCTTCCGACGTCGTTGTCGGATAGCCGCAAATTCCCATTGCCGTCGGTATATTCTTCAGCAATCGCTCGAACATATCGACCGCCGGCCGGGTATCACCTGGTACCAGGCCGAGCTTCTGCAAGATGTCGAGGTCGCGCTTCTCGTTCAGCAACTCGCCCTCGGGCGTGTCGTCTTCACGGCCGGGGTTCTGGTACCGGTACACGGAGTCGGCATGACAGCGGAGCCGGACCGGCCGCATCGGGTCTTCACGCACCGCTGCGAGGATTTCCGACAGCCGGGCACTGCCCAGGTCGGCAGTGTGGCCTTGCCCGATGCGGCACACGATGCACATCAACTGGTAAGGGCGGACATCGAGGGACGCAGCGACACTCGGCGTCTCGGCGCCGCTGGCCGCGCAAGCCCGGCCAGCAGCCCCGAGCAGTGGAAGCGATGTGACGCCAAGTGCCGCCGTAGCCTTGCCGAACGCTCGCCGATGAATGGGACGGGCCATTGCGATGCTCCCGGGGTAGGTGCTCTTATTGAAGGTGGCAAGCTCTCTCCACAACCAGTGAGCCGGCGTGCAGTGCCAGGAAACGCACACCGACTTTCGCATGCTGCCCATTTTGACGGGTTCGCGGCCCGTGTCAAGCTAAAGGCGAACGCTGCAAACCAAATGGCGAGCGGGGGCCGTGAGGCCCCTGTTTCTGCCCCGATGTCCACGCCGGTCGTCGCCCGTGCGCCCGGCAGGCAGAAACACACCAGCGGTGCAGTCTATCCTGGAGACGCTTAATTGCGCGTAACCGTTCACGGGGGGGACTGTCCCAATTTTCGCGGCACAAAGGGCGCTTCTGCCCAACAATCCAGCGTTTCCGCTGCGAAAATGGGACTGTCCCCTTCGCATGAAGCGGAGAGAACTGCCCGCGCCGCCCCGTGAACGGTGACAATTGCGCCATGGCTTGCAGAAACAGGGGCCTCACGGCCCCCGCTCGCCGGGATTTACGCAACTGTCAGGTATACTTGCCGTTGGTGTGCCCAACTCCGGCGTGCGCAAACGGCCACCGGCGGGCTCGCCGCGAGTCGTGGTGCGCCGAATCCACTTCGGGTAGAATGCCCGTCAGTCATTCCGGAAGGGAGACACACCGATGCAAAGCAAACCAACCAGCCGGCGCGGCTTCCTTATGGCGGCGGCAACCTCGCTGACGGTCCCGTACTGTGTTCCAACCAAGGTCCTCGCCGCACCCGGCAGGCCCGGCGTCAACGACCGAATTCGTCTGGGCCTGATCGGCGCCGGGCATCGCGCCCGCGATCTGGTCAAGGAGAGCCCCGCCGACCTGCAGCTCGTTGCTGTGGCCGACTGCGATCGGCGGGCAATCGACGCCTTCCTGCCGGCAACTCGTCAGTTCGAGCGGTCGATCGTCGCCGAGAGGTGCTCGCAATATCAGGACTACCGGGAAATGCTGTCAAAGGAGAAGCTCGATGCCGTGTTCGTGGCGACTACCACGCACGCACGCGTGCTGGCGTGCATCCACGCCATGCAGGCGGGCCTCGACGTGTTCGCCGAGAAGCCGTTGACCCTCACGATTGAGGAGGGGCAGGCTCTTGTCCGTGCCGAGCAGAAGTATCGGATCGTGTTCCAGGTGGGAACCCAGCAGCGGTCGATCGCCATCAACAACTTCGGAAGCGACCTGATACGCAACGGGGCCATCGGCAAGGTGCTGACCGTCCGATGCCCGAACTTCCCCGGCCCGCAGCCGTTGCCATCCTTTCCCGCGGAGCCGGCGCCTCCCGAAATGGACTGGGACTTATGGTGCAACCAGGCCGAGTTGACTCCGTACAGTTCCCAACTGCATCCCGGTTTGGGCCGCTGGGCCCGCTTCCGGCCTTACTGTGGATGGCTGGTGACCGGCTGGGTCCACGCATTCGACCAAATCCAGCGGGCGCTTGGGACGGACGATACGGGTCCCGTCGAAGTCTGGCCGGCCGGCCCCGGCCCGAACGGCCCGGTATCGCTCCGATACGCCTCGGGGACGGTCCTCAGGGCCGACATTCCCGACGACACGGGGCCGAAGATGGGTGGAATCTTCACGGGTGAGATGGGCCGGATTGAGATCAACCGCAACCGGCTGGCCGCCAATCCGCCGGAATTGATCCGCGACGCTCCGCCGCCGGCCGACAAGTCGGAGTATGCCAGCGTATCGCACGAACACATCGCCGACTGGGTGCGATGCATGCGGACGCGCGAGAAGCCGGTCGCCCCGGCGATCGTTGGGCACCGCAGTACGGTCATTTGCCACCTGATCAACATTTGCCGCGAACTGGGGCGCAAGCTGCAATGGGATCCCGCTAAGGAAGCGTTCGTAGGCGACGACGAAGCCAACGCCTTGCGATCCCGCCCGCGCCGAAAAGGTTACGAACTGCCGCACATCTGATACTCGCTCTAGGAGCTGCGAACCATGCATGTATGGCCGCGGCCGAACTCACCCGCGGAGCCGTGGGACTGCTGCAACGGACGGTATGAAGCTGCGCCGGGACATGAATCAATCCATCGTCACCATCGACGGTTCTCACGGGGAAGGCGGCGGGCAGGTGCTGCGCTCGTCGCTGGCCCTGTCGCTGGTGACCGGCCGGCCGCTGGTCATCGAACACATTCGCGCCCGGCGAAAGAAGCCGGGGCTGATGCGACAGCACCTGACGGCCGTCGAAGCCGCCGCGCAAATCGGCCGGGCCGAGGTGACCGGCGCGGCACTGGGTGCCTCGCGGCTGGAGTTTCGGCCCTGCGGGGTGGCACCGGGCGACTACACGTTCCGTGTGGGCACGGCGGGCAGCGCGACGCTGGTGCTGCAAACCGTCCTGCCGGCGCTGCTGCTGGCCGAAGGCGCGTCGGACCTGGCGCTGGAAGGCGGCACGCACAATCCGCTGGCCCCTCCGTGGGATTTTCTGGCCCAGACGTATCTGCCGCTGGTGCGTCGCATGGGGCCGGCGGTCGAAACGCGGCTGGTTCGCCCCGGCTTCTACCCGGCCGGCGGCGGGCGGTTCACCGTCCACGTTCAGCCCGCCCGCCAACTCGCGCGGCTGGACCTGATGGAGCGGGGCGAACTCCTCGACCGGCACGTCCGGGCTCTGGTCGCCAACCTGCCCCGCCACATCGCCCAGCGCGAGTGCCAAACCATTGCCAAGAAGGGCGGCTGGGGCGATGCCCGGTTCAGCATCGAGGAGGTGGCCGATTCGCGCGGGCCGGGCAACGTGGTGCTCATCGAGTTGCAGTTCGAGAACGTTACCGAGGTGTTCGCCGCGTTCGGGCAGATTGGCGTGCGGGCGGAGACCGTGGCCCTGCGCGCGTTCGGCGAGGCCCGCTCCTACCTGGACGCCGGCGTGCCCGTCGGCTCGCACTTGGCCGATCAACTGGTGCTTCCGCTGGGCATTGGCGCCCCCCTCGGTTCGGGCGGCGGGATATTTCGCACCATGGCCCTTACCCAGCACGCCATGACCCATCTCGATCTGCTGCGCCGCTTCCTCGAAATCAGTATTACGGTCGAGCAAGCAGGGCGGGATGATGTTGTCGTGCGGATTGGGTAGTGGTCGGTGCTGTTCCTCACAGCAGAGCTGCGCGCGACAGTGGAGTGCCGGATTATGCGGGATAGGCTTCCAGCCCGTCGGCGGAAAGGACAGACTAGAAGCCTATCCCACTAAGCTGGCCCGGAACCAAGTCGCAAGTGCCTCCGACTATCGGCGCCCCCAGGGCACTGCATCATCCAGCCGTCTCCCGTAATAGTTGGGAGACTGCCGCCGTCGTCTCACGCGCGGCATTGGGCGTGAAGGGCGGGATGTCGAGGATCTTCGGTACGGTAATGGCTGCATATTCGCCGGCCTGGTAGGCGGCCGGGTCGGCTAGGTAGCCGATGATGCCGTCGGCGTAGCCGACCACCAGCGTGTCCGACAGCGGCGAATCGCGGCGGATGATCAAGCCGTAGACGCTGTATAGTTCAGCCGGATGGAATACCAGCCCCACCGGGCCGAGCTGCATCGCGCTGAGTGAGATCGGCAAGTGGGCTTCTTCTACATTGCGGTCGGCATTGCCCCGGTACCAATCCTCGGCAAACCCGGCATCGACCCAGGGTCCGCGGACACACGACGCCGCGTCGTTGCGGTACTGCTCCCGCCACGACTCGAACAGCGTCATGTCGAGTGGGACCTGGAATCGCCGGGTACGTGAAACGAGCCGGTCGACCGGCACCGGCTGCAACGTGTCCATGGCGCGACAGATGGCGTCGAATACGCCGTTGGTCGTCTTGTCGATGTCGCCCCGCCACGGATCGCCGTCGCCTGGGTTCACGTCGCCGGCGTGCCCCTGTAGATACGACGGGCTGAGGTTGAACTTCTCCCGCACCCGTTCGGCCACGGTCCCCGGCCAGTCGGGGCCGGCCTGTTCGTCGGCATAGCACACCACGTGTGCGGAGAAATGATACCAGAGCAAGTTCCGCCGCTCGCCCGGCCGCTCAAAAAGCAGCACGTGCAGCATGGTGTCGAGCCATCGCTGCTGGTCGGTCGAGTCGCCCGCGAAGTGTTCGTCGGTCTTGAAGCTCTTGGTGGTCCGGTTGTGGTTGGCGCCGACCGCGCGGCTCTTACCCAGTGAGAGCTTCGCCGGCGCAAGGTCCTGCTGCCCCTCGACGACGGCCTCCACGCACTTGGTCTCCACGTCGTTCATGTAGTCGACGGGAATGGCGCCCCATTGCCGCAGGTAGTTGAAAGCAGGCATCGAGTGGGTGTGCGTTGCGCACACCCGGACATTCTCAGCGGGAATGCCGGTTTGCCGGGCAACCCGATCCTGCACGCGGCGCGTGAACTCCTCCGACACGGTCGCAATGTCGATCGAGAGGATTGCAGCCTGGGAATCGCCCATCTTCAGTACGAGTGCGCGGGCGGCGGTCGGCTGGCGGATGCCCCGCACGCGCCGCTCGTTGCCCGGCGCGCGGTGGAACCCGCCCAGTTCAATGCCCAGCGGCGGCGTCGTGTCGACCACGCCTTCGCCGGCCAGCAGTTCAGCGGCGATTCTTCCGGCGCGGGCACGGCCTGCCATGGCAAGCAGCCCGGCGGAACCTGCGGTGAGCGATGCAAGGAACTCGCGACGACGATATTTGACGCTACGTGGCGCTTTCATGGCGCTGGCTCCTGGTGTTTGAGGTTGGGCGATCGGTACCCGTTCACGTGGTGGCGCGGGCAGTTTACTCCGCTCCACGCGAAGGGGACAGTCCCATTTTCGCGGCGGAATGGGTGGATCATTGGGCAAAACGCCCTTTGTGCCGCGAAAATTGGGACAGTCCCCCCGTGAACGCTTAGGCGATTCGCATGGTCAGGCCGCCGTCGACGACCAAGGTTTCGCCGGTAATGTAGTCGTTTGTCGCCAGCTCGACTACCGCGGTGGCGACGTGTTCCGGCTGCCCTTCGCAGCCGAGCGGGATCCGTTGTTCCGTATTCACGCGCTTCTGCTCCTCCGGCATTCCATCGTGAAAGCGCGTTCTGATGATGCCGGGCGCGACGGCGTTCACCCGAATGCCGTCGGCTGCGAATTCGCGGGCCAAGGCGCGCACGAACTGGGGAATGGCGCCCTTGACCACCTGGTAGGCAATGTTCATGGGTATGCCCCGAATGCCGGCAACCGACGACATCAGCACGATGGCCCCTTCGCCCTTCTGCCTCATGGCGGGCACCACTGCCCGGCAAAGGTAGAAGGCGGCATGGACGTGCAGATCGAAGGCTTCATGCCACCGCTCGGGCGGAATATCGAGCAAGTTTCCCTGGACCGGCGCTCCGGCATTGTGGAAGAGTACGTCGACCGGCCCCAACCGGTCGGCCGCCTCCTCGACGGCGCGGATCGCCCCGGCCGGTTTGGCGATGTCGGCCAGTACGATCGCGCCACGGCGGCCAAGGGCTTCGATGCGGGCCAGGACCTCCCTCGCGTCGGCATCGTCGTGACGCCCATTGATGGCCACATTCGCGCCGCGCGCCGCCAGGGCGACGGCCGTCGCCGCTCCGATGCCCTTCGTGCCACCGGTGACCAGGGCAGTCTTGCCATCCAGATTCATAACTTGCTCCGCAGGTGCTGCAGCGCCAATGACGACACTTCCCACCAAGCTATCAGGAGCAAACCCGCCCGTCAAGCACATCGGTCCGCCACCGGCCGGCTTGCCCGGCCTGGAGCGGTGGTCAGTCGGCTAAACGGCGCCGAGGCTCCCTATCTCTGCCCTGCACGCTGCCGCCGCCTCCGGCGGCGGCAGCGTGCAGGGCAGAGATAGTTTGGGTTAGCCGTGCCCGCTTAGCTCATTGACCACGGCTCCATGCGGGGCGAGCCCGCAGGTGGCCCTGCGCTGCCACTGAACGTGCCAGAGAATCTTGCCGCACACGCGACATACCGGGTGGTAGGCACGCCGGACTTGGGTTGGTATGATGTACGCCATCTTTGGACTCTGCGTGTTCCCAAGCCGCCCGTTTTGCCAGTCCCCGAGAAGAAGCGAGCCATGGCCGACCCGACCGAACTGCTGCAGCAAACCAACTTCACCGCCATCGACTGGGTGATCGTGATCCTTTACCCGCTCATCTCCGTGGGAATCGGCCTCTACGTCCGAAAACTCATTGTAAATATGAGCGACTTCGTCGTTGCCGGCCGTGGCCTGGGTGTATGTTTGGGCATCGCGACAATGACTGGTACGGAACTGGGGCTCATTACGGTCATGTACAGTTCCCAGAAGGGCTTTGTCGGCGGGTTTGCCGCGTTTCACATCGCACTGGTTGCGGGGATGGTTACCTTCCTGGTTGGCGCCACCGGATTCTTTGTTTATCGCTTGCGCGAAATGGGCGTCATGACGATCCCCGAGTTCTACGAACGCCGGTTTGACCGCAAGACCCGCATTCTCGGCGGAATAATGATGGCCCTTGGCGGGGTTCTGAACATGGGGCTGTTCCTGAAAGTTGGCTCGATGTTTCTCGTGGGCGTGACCGGCACGTCGAACGTCGAGTGGGCGCTGGACGCCGTGATGATCTCGCTGACCGCGCTGGTGCTCATCTACACGTGCCTAGGTGGAATGGTCTCGGTGGTCATCGCCGACTACGTGCAGTTCGTCGTATTGTCGTTCGGCTTGCTCTTGGCCACGGTGCTGGCGGCGTGCCACCTGGGATGGGCGAACATTTTCGATACGGTTCAACAGGAAATGGGCGTCGGCGGCTTCGATCCGACAGTTGCCGAAAGCGGTTTTGGTTGGGAGTACATCATTTGGATGGGCTTCATGGGGCTGGTCAGTTGTGGAATCTGGCCCACCGCAGTCGCCCGGGCCCTGGCCATGGACAGTCCGAAGGCCGTCAAGCGGCAGTATATGTACACCTCCGTCTCATTCCTGATCCGCTTCCTGATTCCGTATTTCTGGGGTATTTGCGCCTTCGTGTTCGTCATGCAGCATGCCGATCTGAAGCAGCTATTCTTCCCGGGCGGGTATCCGGCGCCGGACACCCTGCCCGAAGGGGTCGCGGCCTACGACAACCTTTACGCGATGCCCCTGTTCCTGGGCCGGATTCTTCCGGCCGGGTTGATCGGTTTAGTAACGGCAGGGATGATCGCCGCGTTCATGTCGACGCACGACAGCTACCTGCTTTGCTGGAGCAGCGTGTTGACTCAGGACGTGGTCGCGCCGCTCGGCGAGGTCTGGGGGCGGCCGCTGAGTTCCAGGGCCCGGGTTACTTTGACGCGCGTCCTGATCGTGGTCATCGGGCTGTATGTTCTCGCCTGGGGGCTAATCTACCACGGCGAAGACGACATTTGGGACTATATGGCCGTTACGGGAGCAGTTTACTTCACCGGCGCGTTCGCGCTGCTGCTGGGCGGGCTATATTGGCGCAGGGCCAGCTCGACGGGCGCGTTCCTCGCGCTTTTGGCAGGGCTGTCGGCGATTCTCGGCTTGAGCCCCGTACAGCAGGGCCTGGGCAAGGTCCTGACGTGGTTGGGAATGCTTCTTCCGGTGATCCCCGGCTGGAACGCCGCCGAGTCGCCCGTGGTGATCAGTATTCCGAGCGCCCGCGTCGGCTTGATCTCTGTCGGTGTGACGGTTCTGGTAATGATCTTTGGTTCGCTGCTGTTTCCTGACCGCAAGGAGGACGAAACACCGCAGCCCGCTTCGACTACAGGAGACCTCTGATGCCCCTCGAATACTGGATTCTACTGTGGAAGGGCGTGCTGATCGGCGGCATTGGTCTGTTCGCCGCGCTGGCAATCGTCGTCACGATTGGCGGAGCCCTCGACATCGGCCGGTTGTTCAAAACCTTGCGGGAGGAGCATGCCCGCGCCACTGCCGAGAACGCCGAGGGGAGCGATGCTCCCGGCTCACGGCGTTCCTAATGGATCGAATGACCGGTAAAGACCTCATGGAAGCAAACGGCGAGGCCGACTACCGCCGCACCGCCGATCCGGGCCGGCGCACCTCGACGCTCCCTGACACGGCGATCGAAGTGGTTCGGCCTGTCCGGCTCGACGCACCGCCCGAGCATGTGTTGTTCGACTTCGACGGCACGCTGAGCCTCATTCGCGAGGGCTGGCCGCAGGTGATGGTGCCCATGATGGTCGAGGTGCTCATGCAGTGCGGTAGCGGCCAGTCGCCGGAGGCCCTTGCCCGCGTGGCGAACGGCTTCGTCATGGAACTTAACGGGAAGCAGACCATCTACCAAATGATCCGCCTGGCCGAGGAGGTCGGGTTGCGCGGCGGCGTGCCCGAAGAGCCAGCGGTGTACAAGCAGCGTTACCACGACCGCCTCATGGAACGCATTGCCGGCCGGCGCGAGGCGCTGCGGTCGGGCGGCGTCCCTCCGGAAGACATGCTCGTACCGCACTCGCTTGACTTGCTCAGGGCCTTCCGGGACCGTGGCCTGACGCTCTACCTGGCCAGCGGCACGGACGAATCCTACGTGCTCGAAGAAGCTGCCCTGCTGGGCCTCGAACCATACTTCGGCGAGCGAATCTACGGAGCCTGTAACGATTACAAAGCCTTTTCCAAGGCGATGGTGATCGAACGGATTCTCAACGAGAACAGCGTGCCCGGCAGCCACCTGCTCGGGTTCGGCGACGGGTACGTCGAGATCCAGAACGTCAAGCAGATGGGCGGTGTGGCCGTCGCCGTTGCCAGCGACGAGGCTGGCCGAAGCGGCAAACCTGACCCCTGGAAACGCGACCGGCTGATCGGTGTTGGCGCCGACCTGGTCATTCCCGACTACCGCGACTGGCAGCCGCTGCTCGATTACTTGTTGTGAACGGGGCGCATCATGGAACGCTTTGCCGGCCTGACCAACGAACGGCTTAATGAGATTGTCGGGCAGTTCGCCCGGGTGCGGATTGCCGTGTTGGGCGACTTCTTTCTGGACAAGTATCTCGGAGTCGACCCTGCGCTGGCCGAGCGGAGCGTCGAAACCGGCAAGACGGCGCACCAGGTCGTGCGCGTCCGCCACAGCCCCGGGGCCGCCGGCACCGTGGTTGCCAATCTGGCCGCACTGGGGGCCGGTACGCTGTGGACAATCGGCTACGCAGGCGACGACGGTGAAGGATATGAACTGCGCCAGGGGCTTGCGGCCGCCGGCTGCCGGCTCGGCCATCTGCACGTCGCTCCAGACCGGAAGACGCCCACGTACCTCAAGCCGCGCGATGTCAACGTGCCGGGGCTCGAGGGCGAGCACCCCCGTTACGATACAAAGAACCGAACGCCAACCCCACAGCCGCTCGAACAAGCCGTTCTCGGCTCCCTGGACTCGCTACTGCCGGAACTCGATGCCGTCGTTATTGCCGACCAGGTTGAGGAGGCCGAGTGCGGCGTGGTGACCACCCCAGTTCGCAACGCCTTGACAGAACGCGCGGCCGCTCATCCGAGGATCATCTTCTTGGCCGACAGCCGCCGCCGCATTGGGCAGTTCCGCGGGGTACTGGTCAAGCCGAACCAATTTGAGGCGGCAGGCCGAGAGTTTCCAAGGCCGGGCGAGGAAGTTCCGCTGGACGCCCTCGTCGAGGCGATTCCCGGGCTTCGCAAGAGAGTCGGCACGCCCGTACTGGTTACTCTGGGTTCACGGGGGATGCTCGTCAGCGATCCCGTGCCCACGCACGTACCCGGCGTACCGGTCGACGGCCCGACCGATCCGACCGGCGCAGGCGACAGCGCCACGGCGGGCACGGTGTTGTCCTTGGCAGCCGGGGCCACGCTGCCGGAAGCCTGCCTGGTGGGCAACCTGGTGGCCTCGATCACCATCGAGCAGTTGGGAACCACCGGCACGGCCCGCCCCGAGCAACTGCGTCCCCGGTTGGAACGCTGGCGAGGCGGGTAGCGCTCCCCGCCGTACAGAAGCCCACGCGTTCATCGCGGGGGAGTATCACCTTCCGCCTTCCGTCACCCCCGCAGCCAAATCGAACTGCCCCGTTTGCCCGACCTCCACAACTGACCTCGATCCCAATTGCATTGTTTCCCGATTACGGCGACGGCTCGCCGAGGACGCTTGAGCCCGCTTTGTGCAAGGGGTACACTGACGGCTTCCGCATGGAGATTGGATTGCTGCCGATGTTCTTGGCAGTTGCTCGACCCCGCCTTCAAAGGCAACGACCAACTGAAGACCAACACTGTGCTGGAAATCAAGTCGCATAGAATCGAAGTCCGTACCGTTTAACAACACCGATCCTGGTTCAACATGACCGAGTCGCCGCAGGGTTCCCGTATATGCCATTACTTCGTGGATGAAGCTGGAGACGGTGTGCTCTTCAATAGAGACAAGCAAATCATGGTGGGCCGCGAGGGATGCTCCCGTTGCTTCATTCTCGGCGTGTTGCAGGTGGGTGAGCCCGTGGTGCTCAATGGGGCGATGGAAGCACTCCGGTCCCAGTTGCTGGCCGACCCCTACCTTG
This sequence comes from Thermoguttaceae bacterium, assembly GCA_034005525.1. GTDB lineage: Bacteria > Planctomycetota > Planctomycetia > Pirellulales > Thermoguttaceae > PWXP01. The sequence continues at coordinate 34,652 of JAVEUP010000006.1, forward strand.
CAAAGCTGCCGTCGATGCTGGCGGAGCGTCGAAAGACGGCCGTCGCGTTCCATGCTAAGGACGACTGCGCCGAGGTCCGCCGGGAGGTATTTCGGCTGCTCATGCAGCACGACATGCACTTCTTCGCCGTCGTACGGCACAAACAGGCAATCGTAGAAAAGGTCTTGCAGCACAACAAGACTCATCCTCGCTACCGATATCATCCCAACCAACTTTACGACCGCTGCGTGAGCCGGCTGTTCCGGGACCGGTTGCACAAAGAGGAAGGCTACGTCATCTGCTTCTCGCGGCGCGGCAATCGCCCGCGATCCCATGCGTTAGGAACAGCCATTGAGCAGGCGCGAAATCATCTGCGCCGAATGTGGGGCATTACCGCAACCGCTCCGATTGAGATCATCGCGGCCAAGCCGAGCGAAGCCGCGGGCCTCCAGGCGGTGGATTACTTCCTCTGGGCGCTACAGCGACTATATGAGAGAGGCGAAGACCGTTACTGGGAGTACGTTAGCCCAAAGGTGAGCCTGGTGCATGATGTTGACGACACGCGCGAGAACGGCTACCGCGCCTACTACACCAGAAACAACCCGCTTACAGCCCAAAGGCGCAAAAGAACAGAGCTGGGAATATGAGGTCCCGCTTGCGCGCGACACACGGCATGCAGCCGAATTTCGTTCCCAACTCCATTAGAATTATACCAAATGGCCCGGGGCGGGTCAATTCACCTCGAGAAATCCTACAGCTCCAGCCCGGAAGAGGGGGTGGCGCCGTGGCAGCTTGTGCCGAGGCGTGGGCGCCCCGCCACGGTGCCGTTGGAGAAGACATAGAGCCAATCCGCTTTGCACGCTCCGCTGCTCGGCCGCCCGTCGGTTCATCTACAAACTGCTGTACAAGCTGGACCCGTGCCGGCGTATGACCTGAAACTGATCAATCGCATCGAGGTCGACGGAACGTTTGACCAACCCGACTTCAAGAAGCCCTACATGGAGGTCCAATCGGCCAAGGTCACCAAGACCACCTGCAGGCTGGCCATCGACGTCGATTCCAGGGACGTGACAAGTACGCAAGAGGTGTAGGCGTTGCCCACGGCACCGCATGTCCAGGCGTTGGAGTTCGGGCTGCGTCTTGGAATCGATGCGTTCTGGTAGCGCCTTACCAGTAGCTTTTCCCCGGGTTCCAGGGCCAGTAGGCGGTGCGCGGACCGCCGAAGCGGATTTCCAGGGCGCCGTTGATGGACAAGTTGTGGACCGGCTTCAGCCCGCCCCCGCCGGGAATGGAGAAACTGTCGGAACACTCGAAACGCAGGGCCAGCCAGTCGTTCCAGTGGTACTTGATGCCAAGGGCCAAAGGAAGCACAAAGAAGGTTTTATCGTAGCTCACGAGAAAGATGTCGGTAAACGTCATGCGGGTGGCGCCGACACCTACGGAAAGATACGGCCGCCACCGCGCATCGCCCCAAGGGTAGTGCATCACGCTGATCGCCCACTGGTACAGGTCCAGGTCGCGATAGACGCCGATCAGGCGGTTAATCTCCGGATCGTCGGGGTCCATCCCCTCGTCGATGTACCACTGCCGCCGTTCCTCCTTGGCGCGAGCCGAGTCCCACAAACCGATCTCGGCGTAGGTGAACTGCATATCGAGGCCCCAGTAGTAGTTCTGGTCCCAGCCGAATCGGAATCCCGTGGAGTAGCCGTTACTAATCCCCAGCCAATTGTCAATCAAGGGGCTGCCAATCATCGCCCCCATAAACCAGCCGGCATTGAATGGCCGGTAGAGCCAGCTTTCGCTGGTCAGCGGCTGGCCCAGCCCGCGATGCCGCCCTTGCGGCGTACCGTACAGGGCGCGCAAATGCTGGCGCAGCGGCTGCCGGGCAAAAAGCCCGGAGCGAAGCGGCCCGCAGCAAGGATCCTCCCATGCGTCTTCCCCCATGACTACGTACTCACCCGCAACCGGGCCGGCGGGCATCTGCTCAAAACGCAGATCGGGGGCGTAGTGATCTTCTGGCGGAATCGTGTCGTCGGCGGGCGTCTGAAAGACCCGCGAACGCTGCCCGTTGCCGGATGGATAGCTGTCTTCGACGCTTGCTCCATCGCCCGGTAACCCGGACACCGCAGGCGAATCGCCGCCGGACGCGCAATCGTGGTGCCAGCCGATCCAGCAAACCAGCGCCAGGAAGAGCACGGAAAAACGACTGACCGGGACCATACGGTGGGATGCGTCCTCGCAGAGCCGAAGTACCAGACTGGGAAACGGTACTGTACGCAAAGGGCAGCGATTGAAAAGGATGAGGGCTCATCCGTTTCCAGGTGCAGAATTGTCTGACGCGTGGGTGAACCCGGATGCTGAGACATCCGGAACCACCCACCCTACGTCCGTGCACCCAGAAATGGAAGAACCAGGATGAGTCTACGCCACGGAAGCCGGCGCGGGCGGATTATGACGTCGCCTTCCCGCCATGTCAACGCCATTATATGCGTATTGTGGGGGGTATGCATACACCACGCGGGGATGCCAGGAGCGACTACAGGCCGGAGGAACCCGCTTTTGCAACCTTACAGTTGCATAGACTCGGGCGAGCGGGGGCCGTCAGGCCCTGTCTTTGCGAAACATCACGCAGTCGTGAGCCTATGGCTGCGAGCTACGCTGGCAGATTGCCGACGCCTGTCTTGCGGCTCTTCAGCACGGGATCGGCCTTCAGGGGCAGTTCGACTGCGCGCCCGGTTTCCGCGGCCTTGTAGACCCCGAGGATGATCTCAACAGAACGGCGGCCCTCCGGCCCGTCGATCATCGGAGCGCGGCCTTTGCGAATGGCGTCGAGGACGTCGGCGAACTGCCGGGCGTGGCCATGGTGGCCGATAGCGGCCGGGTCGGCGGCGCCGCCACCGCCGCTTCGCTTGCCTTGCATCGCCTCGTGAATCTTCTCATCGACCTTTCGCTTCTTGGCGAACTCCCATACCTTGATATCCTCTTCTTCCATCATGGCCGATCCGGCATCCCCGTGAACCTCGATTCGTTTGAGGAATCCAGGATAGATGGCCGTGCTGGCTTCGAGCACACCCATGGCCCCGTTTTCGTATTGGAGCGTTGCCATGACGGTATCCTCGACCTCGATCCGCTCGTGGGCGAGCAGGCCAAACTGGGCGCGAATCTCCCGCACGGGACCCATGAGCCAGTAGATGAGATCGACGCTATGGATGGCCTGGTTCATCAGTGCGCCGCCGCCGTCGAGTTGCCAGGTGCCGCGCCATGCGCCGCCGTCGTAATACTGCTGCGTGCGGTACCACTTCACGAAGGCGTCGCCGACGACAAGCCGCCCGAACCGGCCCTGGTCGATTGCGCGCTTGATTTCCTGGCACGATTGATGGAACCGCGACGGGAAAATGGTTGACAGGACAACGCCTGCCTTCTTGCACGCATCGATGATGGCGTCGCACCGGCGAAGGGTGATTTCCAGCGGCTTTTCGACGATCACGTGCTTGCCGGCCTTGGCCGCGGCCACCGCAGGCTCCATGTGGGCGCCGCTGGGCGTGGCAATGGTAACCACGTCGATGCGGGGATCGGCCAGCATTTCGTCAAGATCGTAATACGGCGTGCAGCCGAACGCCTCAGACAGCTTATCTGCAGCAGGCCGAACGGTGTCGAAGCCGGCGATCAGCTTCGCCCCCCGGCAGTCGTTGATTGCGCGTGCGTGAAAATGCGAGATCATCCCGCATCCGACAATTCCAAAACCGATTGGCATTTGTAGCTCCTCTTCTCTTATGGACAATCCCGAAACGGCCTACCAGTATCGCAAACGCTCCGGCGATTGCAAGCCCCCCGTATTCGGCAAGAGTTGGTCTTACGCCAGCCGCCCAAAGCCGCTGTGGGCGATGGGCCCGCGCAACTGGCTGGTAATGTCGTTTTGTCCGATGGCTCGGGCCAGCAGGGCAAAGACGTCGGAAACCGCCGCCTCGTACCTATCGACCAACGCGTCGGTGTGCGCAAGGCAAGCGTACACCGCCGTGCCGGCCAGGAAATCGCGGTCGAGCATCATCTGCGTGAAGAGCGTCTTCAGTGCCGGGGCCTCCTCGTGTCGGAACTCGAAATGTGCGAGAGCGGGGAATGCTTCCGGGACTTCTACCGGCAGACCATGGCTTTGCGCGCATTGCCGCCAGATCGCCTTCACCCGGTCGCCCACGTGGCGGCAATGGGCAGGCACGTCGGCGCGGGCCATCTTGTCGAGCGTCGCCAGCGCGGCGACCGGTCCAATGGCGTCCGTCCAGTAGGTGCTGCTGATGAACGACGCGTGCGCGCCGTCCATGGCGGCAGCCGTGCCCAGGATCGCCGCAATCGGATGACCGTTGCCCAGCGACTTGGCGAAGACGGCAATGTCGGGCGCAACGCCAAAGAGCAGATGTGCGCCGCCAAATGTGAACCGCCAGCCCGCCGTGACCTCGTCGAACACCAGCAGGGCGCCGACCTCGCGCGAGCGGCGGCGAATGTGTTCCAGGAAACCAGGTTCCGGGGCCACGCGACGGCACGGTTCCATGACCACGGCCGCCAACCGGTCGCCGTATTCGGTAACGATCCGGTCGAACGCCTCCCGGTTGTTGTAGGCGAACGGGTGGCAGGTGCCGTGCAGTTCGCGCGGCACGCCCAGTGGTTGCAGGCCCGGCAGCAGGTGGCCGCGCAGCGCGTCGTTCTCGCCGAGATTGGCCGCCAGGTACCAGTCGTGCCAACCGTGATACCCGCAGACCGCCACGACCGAACGGTCGGTCGTGGCCCGCGCAATGCGCACCGCCACCGCCAGGGCCTCCCCGCCGGTCCGTGCAAATCGGACCTGATCGGCCCAAGGGTGGATCTTGCAAAGCCGGTCGGCAAGCGCGACCTCTTCCGGCGAGCTGAGGGTCGAGTACGCGCCCAGGTACAGCTGGCGCCGCACGGCACGCGTAACGTCCGGATCGCGGAACCCCAGCAGGCACGCGCCGATGCCATGCGTGCAGAAGTCGTAGTACTTCCGGCCGTCCAGGTCCCATATTTCGCAGCCGCGTGCCTCGCGGAAGTAGGCGGGCCACTGCTCTGGGGCGAGCATCTCAGGGCGTTTGCTCAACAACTGCGTGCCGCCGGGAATGCGTTGCCGGGCATGGCGGTACAGCGACTGGGTTTCGGCCGGAGGCTTTGAAGGGGTTTTCGGCGCGAGCCCCAGCACGCGGCTTGCATTGCCGGCGAAGATAGCTGCCAGGTCGTTGGCATCGAGCCCGATCTCTTTTGCGGCCGTCAACACCGCCCGCAGGCTTTCCAGTCCAACCGGCAACAGGCGGCACGGCGAGACTGCTTGGGGGTCGACCATGTCAGGCGTAATCCACAGAAACCCGTCGCCGGCGGTTACGCATCGGCCCCGTTGTTCGGAAATGGGGAAGTCGCTGCCCCAGAGCAGGCGGCGTGGACCGCACGCTTCCAGGATCGCTCTGAGCGGTTCCGGTTCGCATATGGCGGCCGTATCGAACCAAAGGTTTTCAAGGTCGTGCAACTGGTCGATGCCCGCCCGCGCGTTCGGTGCATGGAAGGCACGGCCTGCGTGCGCAAGGATCACCCGCGCACCGGGGAATGCCTCGCAGTGCTCTCGCAAATAGCCGATGTTTCCAGCATCGGCCATCGCCCCGGCCCGCACCAGGTGCAAGGTAACGATCAGGCCGCGGTCATTGGCCATCGGCCAGACCCACTCGGGTATGTAGCCTTCAGGTGTCGCGTCGTAAGTGGGACGACTTGATGCGTAGAGGTGGTAGGGTTTGAATCCGGCGAAGGCGTCTTCGTCCAGCAACGGTTCCACCTTTGCCGGCGACATGCCGGGAGCGACGATCGCCAGCGCCTTGGCGTTCTTGCAGTTGGCGGCTTCCGCGACGACCCAAGCATTCACCGCGTCGATACTCTCGGTCTGGACCTGCGGCACCGACAAGAACAATGCACCGGAAAGCCGCCCGACGCCCACCTGGCGTCCCACGTGTTTCCGCCACACGTCGGGCGTTACCTCGTCGGGTCCGGTCGCAAAGACACCCTCCGCGGAAACGTTCAGTGTCGCCTTTCGATAAAGGTGGGCATGAATATCGAAGATCACCGGCGGGAGCGCGGGCATGATTGATGCCGCCGCCTCATCCAACTCGTCGAACGACCAGTCGCCAATCATGAACGCATTCTCCCGGGTTCTCCGCACACCAAGTTATAGACACTCGCCTCGCTCTGTGCTAGACTCGTTTCTCGTTGTCGAAGCCGCTGACTCAGGAAACCGCAACGATGCATATTCTGGATTGGGCCGTACTCACGCTTTACGCCGTCGGCATGTTGGCTGCCGGATGGTATTACTCGCGCCGCACGGCGACCACCGACGATTTCCTTCTTGGCGGCCGAAACATGTCGCCTTGGATGGTCGGCTTGTCGTTGTTTGCAACACTGCTCAGCACGCTTACCTATCTTGCCATTCCGGGCGAAATGATCCAATTCGGGCCCATGGTGTTGTCCCAACTTGTCGCAATCCCGTTCATCTGCCTCGTGGTAGGCTGGCTGCTGATTCCTCTGATTATGCGACAGCGGGTTACCAGCGCCTACGAGATACTGGAGATGCGATTCGGCCTCGGGGTCCGCATGTTGGGCTCTTGCCTATTCCTTTCATTGCGATTGTTTTGGATGTCGCTGGTGATTTATGCCACGGCCAGCAAGGTGCTAGTCCCGATTCTGCAACTCGACCCTTCTGCCGTTCGCTGGGTTTGTGTTACTTTGGGACTGCTGACGGTGGCGTATACCTCGATGGGCGGGCTGCGCGCGGTGGTGTTGACGGACGTGGTGCAAACATTCATTCTGTTCGGTGGCGCCGCATTGGTGCTGATTCTGATTGCCGTTGATCTGGGCGGGGTGGGAGCTTGGTGGCCCCGCGAGTGGCCCTCGCACTGGCAGCGGCCGGTCTTCTGGATTGAGCCAAATGTGCGGTTCACCTTCGCTGGCGGGTTCCTTTCCTACTTCACCTGGTACGTCTGTACTGCCGGCTCCGATCAGATGGCCGTCCAGCGATACCTGGCCACTCGTGATGCACCCGCTGCGCGGCGTATGTTCAACATATCGCTTCTGTCGAATGTGATTCTGATGCCGTTTCTGGCTGTGGTTGGGCTGGCCCTCATGGCTTACTTCCTTGCTCGGCCGGACATGCTGCCCGCGGGCCAAACAGTTTGGGAAAGCGATGAACTCCTGCCCGTCTTCATTATGCGTGGGCTGCCGGTTGGTATTAGCGGACTGATCATCGCCGCCCTGTTGGCCGCGGCCATGTCGAGCCTTTCGTCCGGGTTGAACTCGGTATGCTCCGTGGTTACCTCCGACTTCATTGACCGCTTTCACAAACGAAAAGACACCGAGAGGAGCCACGTGCGGTTGGCAAAATACATGTCGCTAGCAATCGGCATCGTCGTAGTCGTGCTAAGTACATTGTTCGTCCATATTAAGAGTGAGAACCTTCTGGAAATGTGCTATAAAGTCGCCAACCTGTTGACTGTGCCACTATTCATGCTTTTCTTCATGGCCATGTTCATTCCGTGGGCCACGGCGCCGGGTACCTGGGCTGGCACGGTCGTAAGTCTGCTCGTGGTCGTCGCCATCGCCTATCAAAAAGAGCTTGAACTTGACTTCATGAAGAACCTAGGGGTTAGTTTCGTCTGGATGATGCCTGCCTCTTTCGTTAGTGGAGCAATGACCGGCATGTTGGTCAGTCTTCTTCCTTTCCGGCGCCGGCCGATGCTGGCGTGACGCTGTGGACAGGTAGGGTGGGTGGTTCCGGCTGTCCGTGTCGTGCCGGTTGACGTCCGCGCACAATGGGGTTTCCGGCGGGGAGCCGGCTCACTATGGCATACAGCCGGGTTCACCCACGCGGGCAATCCGGGGCAAACGCGTGGGTAAACCCGGATGCTGAGACATCCGGAACCACCCACCCTACGCTCTCATGTGTTCCACATTTTCGGTGTGATGACTGCTTCGGGCAAATCGATGGGTACGGTGTCGATGGCCGCGACGAGGTCGGCGTTCAGCGGCCCGCGGCTTGCCATGTCGATGTTCGCGCGAACCTGCGCGGGCGTTTCCGCGCCCACGACAACGCATGAAACGCCTTCGTGACCCAAGACGTACCGCAGGGCCAGTTCAGCCAGACTTATGCCCGCGTCTGCCGCCAGGGCCGCCAAACGGCGCCGGGCCGGCACAACCGCCTGCAAGGCTGAAGGAACCGACTCCTCGGGCATCAGCAGCAGTCCCTGCACGTAGACGCTTCGCACGAACACCGCCGCGCCGCGCGCGGCCGCCGCGCGAAAGACGCCGCCGTGCTGGTGGCGCCGGTCCAGCACGCTGCCGGGTAACTGCACGGCGGCCACGCCTTCGTTTGCCAGCAGGCGATTGGCGGCCGCGGGCTGGTGGTCGCAGGAGACGCCGGCATAGCGCAGCCACCCTCGATGCTTCAAGTCCTCCAGCACGTCGATGTACTCGGCATCGGCCTCGCGATGGAAGAGGACAACCGGCAAGCAGTCGATTCCGAGCCGCCGTCGCGATTCCGCGACCGAGTGCTCGATGGCGCGAATCGCCTGCCCGCGGTCAGCCGACTCTGCGTCGTTGAGTGCCCGCACCTTGGTAACCACCGTGGCGCTTTCAACCAGCCCCAATTCTTGGAGCGCCCGGCCCAGCACGGCTTCGCTATCGCCGTACGCAGCCGCCGTATCGAAACAGTTCACACCGCCCTCGGCAGCGGCAGCAATTAGGTGAACAGCCTGGCGGAAATCGGGCTGTCCGACGGCATTGGCAACGCCGTACGGCATGCCCAATTGCGCCGTGCCGAGCATTAGACGGGACAGTCCGTATTCCTTCCACCTGCAGGTTTGCATTTCATTTCGCCGTGTAGCCTCCGTCGACGGGGATGTTTGCGCCGGTGACATAGGCTGAGGCGTCGGAAGCCAGGAAGACGATAATACCCATCAGGTCGGTGTCGTTGGCCATGCGTCCCAGGCAGGTGCGTTCACTATAGTTGTGCACGAATGCCGCGGGATGGTTTGCCGTTTGAAGTCCACCGGGGTGGACGCAGTTGACGCGAATGCCGCGCGGCCCGTAGTAGCTGGCCAGAAACCGGGTGAGGTTGGCCATGCCGCCCTTGTGGAAGAAGTAGTCGGGATACCAGCCGTGCATCTCCGTGCCGGCGTAGTTCAGCGGCTCCAATCCGACCAATCCCATCATGGAGCCGATGTTGATGATCGACCCGCCACCGGCCATGATCTCGCCGAATGCGCGCGTGACCACAATCAACCCGGTTGCGTTGACCCGCATGCTCTCGTCGAGGGCGGCCACGCTGCTGAAGTATCCGTCCTTGGCCGGGCGTGCCACGGCATTGTTCACCAGCACGTGGAGCGTGCCCGCCTGCTCGACGACAGCCTCGCGCGCCGCCAGGACGGACGCCTCATCGGCCTGATCGAGTTTCAGTGCTCGCACGTCGAGGCCTTCGCGGCGATGTTCGGCGGCGAGGCTTTCCAGTGCGTCGACGTTGCGCGAGACGGTGTAGGTTACGGCTCCGGCCTCGGCCAGCGCCCGGACGATCTGCCGGCCGTACAATCCCGCGCCGCCGGTCACCAGTGCCACTCTGTCCTTGAGCGAAAACCGGTCAATCACATTCATCTTGGGGCTCCGTACACGCATTGAGCGTCCGTTGCCGGGTCCGACTCTTTCTCGGTCCGGCACTTATTGAACTCGTTGAGCATGGATCGGCAGTATTGGGAAAGCCCGACGACGTCGGCGCCTATGGACAAGAACTGGTAGCCGATGGCCGTGAGCGACTCAATCGCTGCGGGAGACGCTACCGTGCCGGCAAACTTGTCGTGTGCCTGGGCCGCGGCCGCCACTTGCTCGCGCGCCTCGATCAGCCGGGGATGGTCCCAGACGCCGGGCGCCCCAATGCCCTGGCTGAAATCGCCGGGGCCGAAGAACAGCATGTCGATGCCCGGCAGGGCCGCGATGGCGTCCAATTCGGCCAGCGGTTCAGGATCCTCGATCTGGACGGCCACGAAGCGTTGCTCGTTTGCCTCGCGCAGATAGGTCAGAAAGTCGATCTCACAGTACGCGCCGTCGGCGTTTCCGCCGTCGACCGGCCGTCGGCCGATCGGATGGAAGCGGGTCATTCGCACCACAGCCTGGGCATCGGCAAGGCTCATGACGTGCGGCACCATAATGCCGGCGGCGTCCATTTCCAGGGGCCGAACATGGTCGCTGTAACTTCCTCGAGCAACGCGCACCATGACGTCGGTATTGCAGCTCTTTGCCGCCCAAATGCCCTTCTCGATCGCCTGCCAATCGTTCGGTACGTGCTCCATGTCGAGCCAAAGGCAATCGAAGTCCGCCAGCGCGGCGATTTCCACGGCCCGGGCGTCGGACAGGTTCAGTTTGAAGCAGTTCACCACTTCGCCGGCGCGCAGTTTCGAAAGCACGCGGCTTGGACGCATGGCGCGGGTCATGTCTTTCCTTTTCCTGGAGGGTATTTTCAATCGACGGATCAATAGCGGCCGTGTTCCGCAACCAGCTCCGCCAACATGGCGATCCGGTGCAGCGGCGCTTCGGTAGGCACCTGGTCGCCGGCGGCCATGATCAGCCGCGGCGAAGCCAGCCGGAGTTCCAGCCAGCGCCGGACACAGTCCACGAACTGGCCGTCGCTGGCTCCCGGACCGAACACGGTGGCCGGAATGCCGCCGGACAGGATCAGGCCGGGGCCCGCCTCGGCGCGCATTTGCTCCGGGGCTTGCCGGAACATCGGGCATGGCGTAAGTGCGTCGGCGCAGTCCACGTCGCACTCAGCCAGCCATTTTAGCGCACCACGGCTCTCCCCGTCAACATGGACCGCAAGGGTTTTGCCTCTTTCGTGCAGCCGCCGGGCTACCTCGGCATAGTAATCGCGCACATAAGCGTCGAAAAAGGCTTTCGTCTGGACGTTGCTGTCGTAGTTGTCACTAATGATCAGCGTCTCGAAGGGGCCGTCGAGGATGGCATCGAGGATGCGCAGGTTGCAGGCATTGATGGACTTCACCACCGATCTTACCTTTTCCGGCTCGTCGAGCAGCGCGTAGACGGTTTTCTCAACTCCAAGGTGGCGAGCGACGAGATACCCCGATCCGGAGTAGGGGAGCTGCGCGTACGGATAGCCCCATTCACCGAGCGCCTGCTGCCAGGCGCGGTAGTAATCCCACTTGGGCCGGCACTGGAGCCGTTCCATCAGATGCTCCACTATTGGAAAATCGTCCGGCGAACGGAGCAAGTGCTTCCGGATGCCATAAGAGTAACTCGCCGGATTGAAAACCCGTTCTTCGTGCAACGTACCGAGCGGCGTAACGATGCGGGTGACGAACACACCGTCCCGGGTTTCGCTCTCGAGTCGCACCTGCGGGTCGTCACTGTAGAGCGAGTAGAAGCTGCCCATCTCCACATAGGCCACGGCTCCCACTTCTTTGTGCAAATCGACGAGTCCCTGCTCCACGGCCGAATACCCCGCCAGATCAAACGGCTTCCCGCGGTTCTTCTTGTACCAGTGCGAAAGGTCCAGCATGAGCGGCACCTGGTCGGGTTGCCGCCCCTGAAAGACCGCTTGCACGCGTTCTCTTGGCGTCATTTGCCGCCTCTTGCGTTTCTTCACTTAGCTTGAAGGGCACTTGGGGGAGTTGGGGCGCTGTGAACGATCGACTACCAGATCGTCCAGCCGCCATCGACGTTCATGGTTGTTCCATTCAGGTAGGACGACGCGCCGGAGGCCAGAAAGACCACGGCACCTGCAATCTCCTCCGGCATGCCGATACGGCCGAGCGGCACCTTGTCGGCCAGCCGCCGGACAAACTCGGGGTGTTCCTTCTGGACGGTTGTGTTCGGAAAGGGTCCGGGCGCAATAGCATTGACTCGAATACCTCGCGGCCCCCAGCATGCAGCCAGGTACTTGGCCATTTGGATAATGCCCGCCTTGCCCACCCCGTATTCCAGCGGGTTCGGGTTCATCGGCGGCTGATAGATGCGCGGGTCGGGCGCCACCTGCCCGTACATCGACGCGAACAGGACGATACTGCCGCCGTCCGGCATAGCGCGGGCGGCCTCGCGGGCGAGCAGAAACGTGCCGGTCAGGTTCACACGATTGGCCCGATCGAACTCTTCCGCGGTGAGTTCGTCGGCCGTCTTGCCGATGGAGCAGAAGGTCGCATTGACCAGTATGTCCAGACGGCCGAACTCGTTGATCGCGCGGGCAACTGCAGCCTGGATGGAATCCTCGCAGGCGATATCCAGCGGGACCGCCGCCGCACGGCCACCGCCTGTTTTGATTTCGGCTGCCAGGGCCTCGGCGCGGTCTTTGACTAAGTCGGCTACCATCACCGAAGCCCCGTGCTCGGCCAGCCCTCGGCACATCGCTTGTCCCAAATAGCCGGCACCTCCGGCCACGAGGACGGCTTTCTCGGAAAGATCGAACAATTCCGGGTCCTCTCTGTGTTCTCTGGGGCTTCTCTCTCTGGACATCGAAGAGTGTGTCTTGTGCGGTCAGCCGAGCTCCGTATCCAAGGCTACTTCCCTCCCGCCTTCCTCCCGGCTGCGCAGTCCGGCGACGAGCAGTTTCATCAGTTCAACGGTCTCGTCGAACGGAAAGGGCCGCATGCCGGTGCGCAGGTACTCGATGAACGCCGCTAGTTGTGCCTTGAATGCGAAGAACGTATCGCCGAACCGCGCCTGTACGCCGCCCGCGGTGCCGCAAAGCTGCAAGCAGCCGAACCCGCCGTACATATCGGCAACGGCCGCGACGACCACACTCGCGCCGCTGGAATGCGACAAATGCACGACGTTCCGCTCTGCGGTGCCGCAATGCCGCACGGCCAGGAAGCCGGGACCCAGGATCGGGTACACGGCCTCAATCGCGTGGATGCCGTACCTTTCCCAACTCTTCGGCGTCGTGATGCTCACAAACCGCAGTTCTCCAAGCTCGCGGGTCGAGAGCCGGTACGGCAAGAACTCCTTGGCATAGCGCATGCAGCTCGAACTCATCAGCGGCTTTCCGGCGGCTGCCCAGTCTTTGAATACGCGAAGGTCGGCCACGTTGTCGACCATGGGTTTATCGACAAACACGGGCAGGCCCGCCTCGACAAACGGCCGCGCCCGCTCCACGTGCTCCGCGCCGATATCGGTCGCGATAATGACCGCGTCGACCTGCCCCATTACATCCGTCGGCCGGTCCACCACGTTGGGAATGTTCGCACAGCGGGCCACGTGCTCGGCGGTGAAGCCGCCGTCGCCGGTGCAGCTTACGTGGGTAACGACCGCGCCCGGAATGGCAAATCCCTCGGCCGGCTGCTGATTCAGATACTGCGGAATGCCTGGAAACGGGCATTCGCGCGTCATCAGATCGCGGTCGTAGCCATTGAACATCGCACTCCAGGAATACGGATGTCCGTTGCCGGAGGTGCATCCCAGCATGGCAAGCCGAATCGGATCGCAGGTTAACGGTAACTCCATGGGTTCTCCCGGGAGAGGCGGGTTATTCTTCTATATCCAGGTGCAGATGCAGTTGGTTGGAGTCCCGGCTTTAGCCGGCAGGGAAGAACCGCCTCAAGGCGGGACTCCAACCTTCCTCGTACTTCGTCTTCAGCCCTCCAACGACCACTTCGCCTGCCGAAGCACGGCTCTCGGCATGTCCTTCATAGCTTCGTACCATACGGTCACCAGCGAGCCGTCGTCAAGCTGTACGGTCGACGGATATCCGAGGTCCCCACCTGCACCATCGCCGGAGATGATGATCGGCTCGGACCAGGTACGGCCGTGGTTCTCGCTGACTCGGGCCTGGTTGCCGAATGGTTGCCGCCGGTGTCCGTAGGTCATCAACAGCCGACCGTCGCGAAGTCGCAACAGGTGCGAGGGAAGCCCCCACACGCCAATCGGGTGCGGCACGGCCCAGGTCTTGCCGCCGTCTTCCGACTCGGTCTGGAGAGTCTCCCCGGCGTTCGCCTTGTTGTGGTTGCGGATCTGGACGACGATCCGCCCGTCGGCCGCTTCTACGGCGTGAAGCTCGTGGTACGCCCCTTGGCTGTCGCCCTCTCGCGTGGGAATGGCAGCCAGCCAGTTCCAAGTTTGCCCGTCGTCGGTCGATTCACACACACCGACTCCCTGCTCGCCATGCCACAAGTCCTTACCGGCATAGAGCAAACGGCCATCGGACAGTTGCACCGGCCCGTGGGGGCTGTTGACCAGGGATGGGTACCGGCCGGAAAATGTGACGCCGCCATCGGCAGAACGGATCATCCACTCACTCAGCGCTGCCTGGCGCTCCTCGGCATTCACTCGCCGGTGGGCCGCTTGCCAGCGGGCCAGTCGGTCCGCCGGCCAAGCACCCGGCTCGCCGGGTTCAACCTTTTCGGCACGCTCCAGACCGGATACATAGGCCAGCGAGGTGAACGTCGTGATGAGGATCGAGCCTTTTGCCGTCTCCAAGACCCCGGCGTCGCGATCGTCAATGGGGCCATCCATCACCACCTGTGGCCAGGTCCACGAGTCGCCTCCGTCGTACGACCGCATCAGTTCTACCCGGCCAAACGGGCACACATGACTTTCTCGGCCACCAGAGTACACCAGTAGAAGGTTGCCATTGTTTCGGCGCGCGACCGTCGGCCAGCCGTGGTAGAGATCGGGCTTGTGGCTGATGATTTTGGTTTCGTGAATCTTCGCGGTCGGCCCGCCGAAGGCTTTGTGGTGCAATCCCACCACCGAGCAGGCCACCGCGGCGCCGCCGGCACGCAACATCTGTCGACGATTGATCTGGAACATAAGCTGGACTCCTTCTTTCGGATTTGCTAGTTGGTAAGCCAATCGGGTAGTTCGCCGTCGCCGGTCGCCTCGCCTTCGAGCAGCCAGGCGAGGTTGAAGTGGGCGATCACTCTCACCACTTGATCTCCTCCTCTGTTCGCCACGAATCGTCCGCCTGCGCGCCCCACAAGTCGGTTTGCGGCAGAAGCAGGTCGGGCAGGTTGGTTGGTGAAATTCCCTCGGGCAGTGGATAGTGCCGTGCAGGCACGCCGCGGGCGAGCTTTCCAGGGGGAACACCCTTGTTCACCACCGCGCCGGCGGCAATGAAGGCGCCGCAGCCAACGCGCACGCCGGGGCAAATCGTCACGCCGCCGCCGATGGTCACATGGTCCTCAATCTTGGCGCCCTCGACCGGCGCGGCCCGGCGCATCGGGTGCCGGTCGTTGAGGAAGGTCGTGCCGGGCCCGATGAACACCATGTTGCCGATTTCGGTCGTGCTGGGAATATACACGTGGGCCATGATCTTCACGCCGCTGCCAATGCGGATGCGCCCTTCGAGCGTACACTTGTGGTGGATCACCACCCGGTCGCCTGCGGTTACCTCCGCGCGGATGAGCACCTGGTGGCCGCAGGAAAACCGCCGGCCGATGGTCGTATTGGCGTAGATGATCGTGCCGGAGCGGATGATGGCATAGTCGCCGATCCGCGCCGGCCGTGAATCGCCCGTGTAGCGGTAGCCCAGCACGACGCCGGGGTCGATTTGGGCGTGCTGGCCGAGTTCACAATAGGAGTCACGCGTCATCGGCTTGCTCCAGTGCATGCGAAGGGGACAGTCCCATTTTCGCGGCGGACACGGTGGACGATTGGGCACATGCCCCGGTGTGCCGCGAAAATTGGGACAGTCCCCCTGTGAGCGGTTCGTCAGGCGTCATCGGCTTGCTCCAAGAAACGGGCAAACACTTCGACGGTCTTGTCGGCTAGCACGTCGCCGGCCGGCTTGCGGTAGGGCGGGCGGAACTCGCTGTACCGGTAGAACGCGCTCATGTACTCGCGGTCGCCGGTGTTCGGGCCGTCGGTCAGGTAGCCGTAGCTTACGTTGGTATAACCGCAGGGAATGGCCAGCGGAAGGGGCGAGCGGGCGCGGATCTGCCGCCCGATCCCCTGGAAGGGCTCGAACGGCATTCCGACGATCCCCACGTCGCCAAGGCGGAAGATGTGGATTTCCACCTCCTGGAATTCCGGCGCGCTGCCGGCCCGCCCGCCCTCGTGCAACCCCAGCGCCCAGCGGTTCCACGGCAGGATCCGCTCGACCAGCCTGCCGCGATACGAAGGCGTCAGTTCGGTCGGGAAGTTCAGGCCGACGCAGTGCAGCGTGTCCTCGTCGCCGGCGGCCGCACGACGGATGTAGGCTTCCATTTCGGCAATCTCAGCCCGGAGAGTCTCCACCGGCGGCAGCGGCGCCAAGGGGATTCCGACCTTTTCCACGGCGTAGTCGAAGCCGCCACGTTCGGACGGCCTCAGGTTCCCGAGCGCCTCGATGTAGCTTTGACCGAGCATGTTCCCGAACCGGGTCGACTCTTCCACCCCGCCGCGGAACATCCCCTTCGAATTCACGTCGGCCGCGCAGCCCTGCAAAAAGCTCACCGGCAGTGCGCCGGAGGGGGCCAGATGCCCGGCCACCCTATCGCACGCCACGCGGGGCCAATCGCCGAAGACGATCGGCTTCTCCGGATGATAGCACGTGACCGGATGCCCGGTGAACTGCGCTATGGCCGTGACGGAGTTGCCCCGCTCGTCCTTCAGCACGACGATGGGCGCTTGGCGGTCGATGTCGCCGTTGAAGTCGACGCCGACCAGGTCGCGGTCTTCCTCGCGCATGAAATACGTCGAGCCGTCGGCCCGGCGGCCCTTCCGGTTATACGTGATGCGCCCCTCGCTCCCTTCCGCCCACCAGACGGTGACCGGCCGGAGCAACTCGGGCAGGCGCTTCACGTGGCTGCGGCACTTTTCGAGCAGCTCCTTGCCGGCGGGCAGCCACTCGGGCTTCGGAAAACCTTCCGGCGGCGGATCGGCCCACGCCGAAATGGCGTTGCTCGCCACGGCCACGTCGCTATGGTTGTGGGTGCTCGTCAAAACGACGTTCGCGACGGGCAGGTCCAGATCGGCCGCGATAGCCTGGCGAATGGCATCGCTTGTGTTGGCCCTGGTATACGAGTTGAAGTCGCTGGCGACGAGGCACACCCGCAAGTCGCCCTGTTCGAGCAGCGTGACGCTTGTTTTCAGCGGCCCGGCCACCTGCCGCACCACGGCGCCGGTGAACCGCCCAGTATAGGGCGTATCGCTCTTTTCCACGGGTGTTACGCCGAACTCCAGGGAAGCCACGCGCAGCCCGCGGGGTTTGTTCGTTGTGGCGGCGGGCGCTTTTGTCGTGGCGGCTACGGCGCCCGACCACGCGGCCAATGCCGCGCCGCCGGCAGCCCGGAGGGCCTCGCGCCGGTTGGGTTGTTTCGCCATGGAAACCTCCTTCAATCGATTTGGGACTGGCGTTTTGGAGTGCGGAGGCTTGACGCCGCTTTGGCTATGCCTTTGTTTCTCTCCGCGCTTCCAAGAGCCAACGTGCGAAACGCGAAAGCTCACGCAAAACGAAAGCGGCGTCAAGCCTCCGCACTCCAAAACGTTCTGAACCGTACGGGTCGTCATCGCTCGCAATCCCTTCGTCGCCGCTCCAATTCGTCCATGATCTCCGGGGCTTCTTTCAGTTCCACCAAAGGCAGCAGTTGGCGGCGAATGTACGTCCAGTCGATTCGACCGGTTTGGCGGATGATGACGCCCTCGATGTCCAGCCAGTCTTTCGGCCGGGCGGCAAAAGCTTTCAGCACAATCAAGCATTCGGCCGAACAGGTTCGAAGCATTCATAACCCGCCGCCTTCTTGAACCAGCGTTGCTGTTCCACCAGACCGGACGTGGGACGCGCGATGCGCGGCGGGACTCGATAATCCGCGGGCCCGCACAACAGCGCGATGGCCCGCAAGCCGTCCAATCGGCGCAGCTCCTCGCGGCGCACACGCTCCAACTCCGGCCCGGCGGTTTGCCAAGCCTGCACCCAGCGTCGGCCAAGCTCAATCTGGTCCGGCGGCCAGTCCGCCAGATGCGTTTTGGTTGTTTCTGTTTCCATATCACGAGTTTAACGGATTTTGGGCATCATGGCCAGTGCGCCACTTTGGGCAGGCCCGGTCAAGGTTACAACCGGACTTTGGCCAAATAGATATTCGACTTGCCCTCGTGGCTCGAGTAGTAGCTCATCCAAAGCAGTCCGTCGTGGTAGACGAGGCCGGGGTAGCTGGTGTCGCCGCCGGAGGGAAGCCGAAGGAACTCGGTGAACTTGCCGGAAGCCGGATCGATCCAGCCGAGCGACGTGCGCACCCCGCCGTCGTACAGACGCACTCCGGCCACGAACCGGCCGTCGGGCAGTTGCAACATGGCCGGGCCGCCGATGCGCGTGCCGATATCCTTCCACTCCCAAGAGGTGTAGGGCGGCTCCGCGATGCCAAGCTGGCCGTTGGCCGGGTCCTGCCGCAGCAGGCAGTAGGCCTTATCGCCGTCGAACACCAGGGACGTTTCGTTGGGATACGCGGCTTCCAGCATCGGGGCCATGAGCGTCTCGAATCGCTTGCCGTCCTTGCTCGTGTACAGCCGGAGCGAGCCCTTTTCCTTGCCGACCCCGTAGCCGATTCCATACGCCATGCCCTTGTGCCACGTTACACGCCACATCCAGAAGTTCCGGTCGCCGATTTCGTTCCGGTCGTTCCACGTCCGGCCGTCCTTCGACAGCCACGAAAGCGATTGGTGTGTGTACTCCGACCGGTCGTGCATCGCCTCGGCGCCGGAGAGCATGAGCCGGCCGTCACACGTTACAGTGAGTTGTGCGTCGCGCAGGTCGCTGTTGGCGGAGGTCAACAGGGCCACCGACTCCCACGTTTTGCCGTCCTCTGAAGTAATCACTCGCAGCGATCCCTCGGGGCACACGTGACCTGTGCCTTCGCGGAACGCGCAGAACCACCGATCCTGGAACCTCGCCAGACCGGTAAACGCATTGTGCGGCGCCTGATCCCAGATCTTCCGTACCTCCACCAACTTGACCGATTCCTCAGCCCCCACCACTCCCGCACAAAGCGCGACACAAACCAACAACAGATGTCTCATCACAGCTCCTCCAAATAAGAAAACATGGTACCGGCCACGGGAAACTGTCCCAATTTTCGCGGCGAGACAGCGTTATCCAAGAGGAATGCCTTCTCCGCCGCGAAAATGGGACTGTCCCCTTCGGCCCATCATGCACCGGCGACGGGGTCCCGAAAACATTCCGAGAACGCCAACCCGTCACGGCGCCAATCCTCTTCTTGTGTGCTTCTTCAGTCCCAGCCCAGCGTCTGAAGCCCGTCCTCCTGAAGCCGGAACCGGCGGATGCGCACCGCGCTGCCAGCGCCCTCTTCGTAGTAGACAACCAGCAACGTTCCGTCCTTCAGTTCCACGGTGGCCGGATAGGCTCCTCCAACCGTGTCGATCTGGTACGGTCCCAGCCATGTCTTGGCCTCGTCGCGGCTGACGTGCATCGACGTGGCGGGAACCCGGTGCGTCAATACGATTTCACCCGTGCTCAGGCGATACAGGTGGGGCGCGTGGCCTTTGAAACCGATGTCCTTCACCGGGCTCCAGGTCAGGCCCAGATCGGGACTGGTCGCGTAATGCATGTTGATTTGGCTGCTCCTCAGCGCCGCGTACAACGTGCCGTCGTTGAGCAAGATCACATCCGTTTCCGCATCCAAGGGCAGCCCCGCGCCTTCGCCAATGGGAATCGGCTCGCTCCACGTCTTTCCCTTGTCGGTCGACCGTATGACGCCGCCGCATTCGTGCCCGCGGTACACGCCCAGCAGGTAGGTCCCGTCGGGCATTTCGCGGACCGGCGCCGAGCACACCCAACCAGACGGCACCAGCGTTCTTGCCGTTGGGTCCCACGTACGGCCGCCATCGCGAGAGCAGACGATTTGCACTCCCTGCGACTTGAAGCCGCGCGGGCTCACGGACCGATCGACCCGCTTCAGGGAGAAGAAACTGCAAATGACCGTGCCGTCGCTCATCTGCGCGATGTGAGGATCGCGGTTGTCGATGTCGTCGTCGTACACAATTTGCGGCTCGCTCCAGGTGCGGCCTTCGTCGCTCGAACGGACCATGCAGATTCGGCCGCCCTTGGGCCACTCGTCGTTGGTGAGCGAGACATGGCCGTAGCCTGCGTAAAAGACGGCCACAATGTCGCCATTGGCCAGGCGGCAAGCGTCGGGGAAGGCCTGGTAAGGCCCGGCGGCCTCTCCACGCGAGATGATTCGATAGGGAACGTGCTTCTTTTCGTCCACAAGGGCTTCGGGCTGGTCCTGCACGGTGCCTTCGATCTTCAGGTTACGGAACGCCGCCTGCCCCTGGCTGGTCCCCACGCCGACCCGGCCTGCGGTGAGTGTCGGATCGCTTGCGGTCAGCGCGGCTTTGCCGTCCACCGAGATGGTGATGTCAGCTCCATGGCATGCGATGGTCACCTGATGCCACGCATCGTCATTGAGCTGGTACGAACGCCGCGCGATTTCGTTCCACGTGTTCTCAGGCGTCGATCGAACGAGAATGACGCTATTGTTCTTGGTATCGAGGTGCAGCCAGTAGTAGGTCAGCGTGCCGGTCGCCCGAAAGCATGCGGCTGCCGCACGCACGCCCGAGCCGGCAGGTTTCACATTGAACTCGAAACTGAATGTGAAGTCGGAGAAGGCAGGTTCCCGAAGAATCGCTACGCTGCCACGGTCGGCGTCTTCCTGTTCCAGGAGGCCGTTTTCCATGCGCCACGACCCGCGGGCAAAACACCAGGACTTCTCATGCCCCGGCTGAAGCGTGGGCTCGACGGTCGCCGCCCCACCGGACGTAGAAAGAGCCAGCACGACAACAGCAACGCAGAAGAGGGCCGGCCGGTTGAACCGCGTTGGTCGCATTGGGGCGTGTTGTTTCCAGGGTGCAGACAGGTTACTCATAAGATGCCTTTCGTTGGTTGTGGGGGCAAGGTGGAAAGTCAGGTAGGGTGGGTGTGCGCGTGGGTGAACCCGGCCGCTTGGAAATGGGATATCGTTCTCCCATGGTATCGTGCGGCCGGAACCACCCACCCTACTCGCTATTTCGCCGGTGGCTCCCAAACGACCACTCCCATGTGATACGGCCGCCCGTAGTAGGCGGTGAGCACTTGCCCGTCGGGAAGCTGCACGCTGCTCGGGTAGCCGCCGTCGCCCTGGAAATCGGCCACGCGCACCGGGTCGGTCCACGTCTGCCCCTCGTCGGCGCTGAGTCGCATGTCGATGCCCTTCGGATCGAGCCGGTTGCCGTACGTCAGCAGCAGCCGGCCGTCGGCCAACCGCATGATGTGTCCGGGATGCTGCGCAGCGCCGGTGAGCTTCATCCGATGTGTCCAGGTCTTTGCATCGTCATCGGAGGCATACAGGTCGAGGCCGTCGGAGCGGGTGGCCGCTAGCCACTTGCCGCCGCCAAGGTGGAACGGAGCCGGTTCGTTCAGGACCACGTCGTCGGCGATTGCCACTGGCTCGCCCCACGTCTTGCCGTTGTCGGCGCTGCGGAAGAGGAACCCAGAACCCCGAGCGCCAGTGTACATTGCCACTCGCAAGGCTCCATCCTCGCCTTTGAGGATGTCGCCAAAGGGCACGCAGATTCCCTCGGGCGATACGGACCGGCTGGCTGCCCTGGGCCACTCGGCCGGGAACGCCTCCTTATCGACCGACCAGGTCCGGCCGCCATCGCCCGACCGGCACACCCAAGGCGGCAGGATGCGTTCGCGGAACGGCCGGCCCACTTCGCCCGATGGCTTGATGCCGGTCCAGCCGGAGGCGATCACCAGCAGGTCGCCGTTGCCGGCCAGGCCTGCGGCCACATTCATGCGGTTGGAATGCTCGTTTTCGTGCATGGCCGGGGTGCCTCGCTTGTGCCATGTCTTGCCGCCATCCTCGCTGGCCCAGCATTCCACGTCGCCGGCCGTGGTGCCGTGGCTGGGATGGTTGAAGATCGTGGCGACGATCGCCCCGTCGGGCAGCACGGTCAGGTTGGGCCAAGCGCATACGTTTTCGATGGCCACGATCGGCGCCGCCGGACCTCCGCCGCGCGCCGTTACGTAGGGCCGCTCCGCGCCGGCCAGGCTGAGGGTCGTCACAGACAGTCCCAAGAACATCGTCGTTCGCAGCAAACGCATCGTACACCTCCAGGTTCAAGGCGGGATATGGTTATGGAAGCAGGGCTGTCCGAGTGCCGAGCTGTCCTGGTTGTTGGTGGGTCTCGTTCCTCGACCCACCCTACGCTTTCGCTCATTTTGCAGGAATTGCCACCTTCCCCAACTCGATTCGCGCTCCATCGCTCCCTCGTGCCTCATACGTGACCCAGAGCATTCCCTCATACTCGACAACGCCGGGATAGCTGGTGCCGGGGGCCTTCGCAAATTCGGTCACGCTGCCTTCTTCCGGGTCGACCCAGAAGAGGGTCACCCGCCCCGACAACCGCCCGGCGGCCACTAGCCGGCCGTCGCCGAGCCGTACCATCTCGGGCCCGCCGAGCGCGGCGATGCCCAGGTCTTTCCATTCCCACTCCGTATGCGGGTACCGGGAAATGCCGAGCCTGGTCGTGCGCGACTGAGCGTGATGGCGCAGCAGGCAGTAGGCCAGGTCGCCCGGGCCGAAGACCAACGACGTTTCGGTGCCCTGGCCGTCGTCGGGGAATATGTCGTCCGCCAACACCTCCCAGCGTTTGCCGTCGCGCGTGCGGTAGAGACGCCCGGCGAGATCCTTGCCCGCGTAGCCGATGCTGTAGCCCATGCCGTTATGCCAGGTGGTGCTCCATCGCCACGTATTCACGCCGGTCGGGCAGGCGTAGGCGCTGCCCCAGTTCTCGCCGTCGGGCGACAGCCAGGTGACCGACTGCCGCAGCACGTCCTGCTCCTGGTCGCTTTCCGGCGTGCCCCGGATTCCCACCATTTCGGCCTGGGAGACGAACCACACGCAGGCGGTGAGCATCAACTGCCCTTCGGCCGTGATGGACAGTTGCGGGTCCCGCACATCGCCCCCTTCCCATTCCATCAGCGCGACCGATTCCCACTGTTCTGCGTCGGATGAGCGGATGATGCGCGATCGGCCGGACAGGTGATTGCCGTGAACATCGCCTTCCCGAAACGTCGAATACCACTTGCCCTGGAACCGGATCAGGCCGGGGAATTCGATGTTGGCCTTCTCCCTGTCGGAAATGCGGGAGATGTCCCAGATTGTCCGGACGTCGGTGAACGCGGCGGTTGCGTCCTGTGCGTCGTCCGCATTCGCGAACGTGGCAAACAGGAACACGGACGCCACCGAAAACAGTGCGGTATGAATGCCCATCTTTGTGAACATAATGCTCTCCTTCAGGGGTGAAAGGCGGAAGGTCAGGCGGGGTGGGTCGAGGAACGAGATCCACCGTGTTTTTGCAGGCTGCCTTCTTGTTCGTTGGTGGGTATTGTTCCTCGACCTTTCCTGTGCAAACCCGGGAATGCTCCCATCACGTTGACCGCGAGCGCCTGCGCCGGGCCAGGAAGCCAAAAAATGCCACGCCAAACATGGCGAGCACGGCTGACGACGGTTCGGGAATGTAGTGTTGCCCGGTCTCGAAGCGGACCAGGGCCCACTGCGCGTCCGACGCCCCGCCGCCCGAGTTATTGTCGCCGAATCCGATTCGGTACAACTCACTGGACAAGGAAAACACCTCCCCAGGGGCCAGGGCGCCCACGGCCCTACCGTCGACATAGTAGGTCACCAGACCACCGCCGGCCGGATCGAAGATCATCTGGTAAAGACGAAAACCCTCGGTGGGATCGACGTCGCTGAGCCGTACGGGCGCAAGGCCCGGCCCGGCGGCGTAGACGCCGGCAGCCAGGCTCCCGTTCCCGTCGACCAGGCTCATGGACCAGGCGTTCTGCCCGTCATCGGCCCAGAAGGTGTTGTTGAACATCTCGGCAGAAGTGTTGAGCTTGGCCACGGCTGTCATGGTCCAACCTTCGGGATGGGCAAAGTTGGAGTCGTTGCCGAGCGCGCGCTGATAGTTGGCGCGGTAGCCAGCCGCCTGCTCGATCCGCCAAGAGGGTCGGCCATCGGAGCCTGGAGAAACCTGGAATCCCGCTCCGGTGTTGTTGGTGTCGAGCGTCCAGCCTTCGTCGACCACCGGATCGTTCCGGCCCACGTGTTGCAGCACTGTGCCCGTCACGGCCGTCTGACCGATCTGATACTGCACGAAGTTCCACTGGGAATCGGCTGCTCCGCCGCCGCCGGTGTTGTCGCCGAAATAGACGCGATAGTTGGAGGATGCCAGCACCTGGGATCTGGCGACGGTTCCGATGCCGACTCCGTCGAGGTAGAACCGTGTCACGTCGGCAACCGGGTCGTGGACCATCTGGTAGGTGTGATAGTCGGCGGTAGGGTCCATTACGGCCAGGCGGGTGGCGCCGGACGAGCGATGCGTGTAGGCGCCCGCGTTGGCAACACCCGATCCGCCCACCATGCCGAGGGTCCAGTAACTACCGTCCCCAACTGCCAGCTCCGCATTGAGATGCTCGGCCCGGTTAGCCTTGGCTACGGCCGTGGCGGTCCAACCGCTCGGATCGTTGTACTGAGCTTCTGTAAGGTTGAACTCGTACCGGCCAACGACGCCGGAAACGCTCTCGATTCGCCAGTGCCGCAGCCCATCGTCGCCGGCCGAGCCCGCCACCGTGCCGGCCTGGGTCCAGCCTTCGACGGTCGGGTTAAGGTCTTCCAAGTGGCGAAAGATAATGCTTGTGTTGGTTGGTTCGATGGCCAGGTTGTCGAAGAACGGATCGGCGATGGTTCGCCCTTCGCCGCCCATGAACCGGTTCTTCAGTAAGGAACCGGTTTGGGTGCCCGTGGCCGTACCATCGGTCACACTGGTCCGCCCCGCTGCCACCGGGCGGCCGTTTACGAACACGTGCAACTGCCTATTATTGAGCACGGCGCGCAGTTCGAAGGGCTCGTCGGCCTCCAAACGGCCGTTGCCGTTGACGTCAAAGGGAAGCCCGTTGAAGGTCGTCGGAAGACTGCCGGGGCCCTGGAAATCGGCCAACTGGGCAACGGTTTGGCTACCGGGCACAAAGGGGTTGTTGGCATACAGGACATTGATCGTACTCCCGTTACCTTCCCCCACGTAGATGCCACCGGTCGGCAGCATCTGGATGAGCACCTGGGAGCTGGTTACGCCGACGTTCGCGCCGCCTTTGCGGAGAATGTATCCACCCGAGTTGTTGGTCGTGACCAGGGTTGTACTGTTGAGGTGGAAGCGGAAGTCGGAACGTATATCGACGTTCGGCAGGGCGACCGTATCGGTAGCGTCCGGCGCCAGGAGGATTGCCTGGGCGGTATTGCTGGTTGTCGCGGGGGTTGCGATGCCGCCGCCTGCCCCGTGAAGATGGGTCTGCCCGCCGGAAATGCCCGCCGTGTCACCTCCCCCACTGCCCGCATCTCGCTCCGTCCACAAGTACCCGCCGATGGAGGTCGCCCCCATTGCGGAGCCGTCCGTCCGGTTGAAATCGTCGGCAATCAGCGCAGCCGAGGCGGGGGCCGCGCCGATGGCGCAAAGAATCGCCGCCGTCGCCAGAAAGCTAGTAAGCCGGTTCATCTTGTTCACTCCCAATTCTAAGATGTCCAAGGAAGAGGCAGTTCACCCCGATCGAATCAAATTCCGCATGCGGATAGGCCGTTTTGGCCAGGGGCGGCGCGGCACCGGTCCTAAACCCCCCGCCGTTTGCGGCGGAACCCGGCCAGCACGAGCGCGAGCCCGCCGGCCAGCAGCATCAGCGCGGTGCCCGGCTCGGGCACGACGGCGAACTGGCTGTTGTGGTTCAGCACGGCCCAGGCGAAGTGGTTCGCGGTATCGACGCCGTGGTAGCCCAGCGTGAAGTGTTCGGCTGGGTCGTACGCGGCGTCGAAGAACATCGGCGTTCCGCCAGTGTTGCCCGCCACGGCGTTGACCCATCCGTCGCCGTCGAGCCACGCCAGGTAGGCGCTTGCACCCCAGTTGGGATCGTACGACATGTGGAGCACGTAGGTGTCGTCGCCGGAGCCTTCGAGGCTGAGCACGTCGCTAATCAGCGTACCCTTCTCTCCGCTGGCTCCTTGCCGCCACGCCATGGCCACGGTGCGGTCGGCGCCGGCCGTGCCGCCGAGCAGTTCGGCGGTGGTGGCGAAGTCGCCGCCGGCGATTGCTGAGCCCATGCCGTAACCGGATCCGTTACCCACCGCCAGTTCGATACGCGGGTCGTTGGCGCCGAAGGTAGTGCCGGCGCTATGGATGTGGATGTCGGCAGGGCCGATATTGGCCAGCGAACCGGGAACGCTCAACAGGCCCGCCTCAACGATGGTCGTGCCGGCGTACGTGTTGTCACGGAGCAATTCAAAGGCTCCCTCACCGCGCTTCACCAGGGCCAGGTTATTGCCGCCGGCCCGCCCGATGACGCCGTCGTACACATTCGTCCCGGATGCAATGTTCAGGGTCAGGGTCGACTGCGTGGTGGTGTTGCTGTTGTAGACGTTCAGGTAAGGGCTTGTGCCGCTTTCCCGCACCAAACCCGCCAGTTCCTGGTTGAAACCGTTCAGGTCGAACAGTCCGGCGTACTGGTTACTGCTGCTAACAAACCCCAGACTTAGGCTCGTCATTACCGGCAGGGCATTGTCGATGCCAAGCCGCACAATGCCATTGTTGGCGTTCATGGCGCCATAAATGTGCGTTGCGCCCATATAGGTACTCTGAGCATTGAGGGTCATCACGTGGGTGGCTTGCGAGGAAAGCCGCATCAACGATGTCGCGCTCCCGCCCTCGATTACCCCGTTGAGCGTGATACTCCCGGAATTGGTGCCGATGCTGCCGATGCCGCCATCGGCCAAGTGGAAGGTCCGATTGGTGGTCATGTTGCCGCCGGTGTGCCAAATCGAACCGAGATTGCCGCCGGCGCTGCCGAGCACGATCGGGACTCCCTCACTGCCTTTTCCAAGCGAACTCGGCACGCCGAAATTGGCAAGGACGGTGGTGCGCATGACCCCGCGGCTGATGGTGGTGGCGCCGGTGTACGTGTTGACGCCGGACAATGCCAGTTGTCCGCCGCCGGTTTTGGTCAGGCCGAGATAATCGCCGCCGTCCCGCCCGATGACGCCCGCAAAGGTGTTGATGCCGGAGGCGATGTTCAGCGTCAAAGTGGACTCTGTAGTTGTGTCGCTGTTGAACACGTTGGTCTCCGCGGCGGCCAGACCGGTCCGCACCAAGCCTGCCAGTTGCTGGTCGAATTCGTTCAGATCGAGCAGCCCGAAGTTGTCGGAGCCTGCGAGTCCCAGCGTTACGCTCGTGGACGTGGGCAAGGCGTTATGGGCCCCTATTCGAAGCGTTCCGTTCTGGACGGCGGTGGCGCCGGAGTAGGTGTTGGCGCCGGACAATTCCAAGATGCCCTCGCCGGTCTTCACCAGGGCGAGGTTATTGCCGCCGGCCCTTCCGATGACGCCGTCGTAGGTGTTCGTGCCCGAGGCGATATTCAGAGTCAGCGTGGATTGCGTGCTGCTGCTGTTGAACACGTGGACGTGCGGGCTCGTTGCGCCGCTCTCGCGCGTCAGCCCGGCCAGTTGTTGATTGAAGCCGTTGAGGTCTAGAAGACCGGAGTACAGGTTGCCGCCGCTGTTGAGCCCCAATCGCAGGTTCGTTGAGGTGGGCAGGGCATGATCGGTTCCCAGGCGGACGACGCCGGCATCGGCGTTTATGGCGCCATAGATGTGGGTTGAGCCCAGATAGGTATTGGCAGCGTTGAGGGTCATCGTGCTGCTGCCCTGCGCGCTGAACTGCATTCGGGAGGCCGCACTTCCACCATCGACTGCACCGTTGAGGGTGACGTCGGCCGCTTGGCTGCGAATGCTTCCAGAACCGCCGGCGGCTATGCGGAAGGTTCGATCGGTGGCAACAGACCCGCCGGTGTACCAAAGGACGCCTTCAGCGCCGCTCGCGCTGCCCAGAATGACCGGCGTTCCCACAGTGCCCTGTCCCAGCGAGCCGGGCTCGCCGAAATTGGCCAGGGAGTTGGCGGCCAAGACTCCGGCGGCAATCGTGGTGGCCCCGGTGTACGTGTTGGCGCCGAGCAAGTCCAACCTGCCCCCGCCGGCCTTCACCACGGCCAGGTTGTTGCCGCCGGCCCTTCCGATGACGCCGTCGTAGGTGTTCGTTCCGGAGGCGATGTTCAGGGTCAGGATCGACTGCGTGGTCGTGTTGCTGTTGTAGACGTTCAGGTAAGAGCTTGTCGCGCCGCTCTGCCGCACCAGCCCCGCTAGTTGCTGGTTGAACCCATTCAGGTCGAGCAGACCCGAATAGGGAGTGCTGCCACTGTTGAAACCCAGGCTCAGGCTCGTGGTGGTGGGAAGTGCGTTGTCAATTCCAAGCCGCACGACGCCGGAGTTGACGTTGCTAGCGCCGTAAATGTGGGTTGTACCCACGTACGTACTTGCGGCGTTGAGGGTCATCGTACTTGAGCCCTGCGAGCTGAACCTCATGTTGGAGGTCGCGCTGCCGCCTCCGACTCCGCCGTTGAGCGTTATGCTCCCACTGGCGGCGCCAATGCTGCCGGAGCCGCCAGTGGCTACGTGGAAGGTCCGATCGGTAGCTACGTTCCCACCAGTGTACCAGATGGTGCCCTGGTTGCCGCCCGCGCTGCCGAGAACGATCGGGACTCCGGCAGTGCCGCGCCCCAGGGTGCTGGGCATACCGAAGTTGGCCAGAACACTGGTGCGTAAGGTCCCCACAGCGATGGTCGTGGCGCCGGTGTACGTGTTGGCGCCGGACAACTGCAACTGCCCCGCGCCGGTTTTTGTCAACCCAAGATTGTCGCCGCCGGCCCGTCCGACGACGCCGTCGAAGGTGTTGGTGCCGGAGGCGATGTTCAGCGTCAGGGTGGACTCTGTAGTTGTGTCGCTGTTGAACACGTTGGTCTCCGCGGCGCTCAAGCCGGTCCGCACCAAGCCTGCCAATTGCTGATCGAATCCGTTCAGATCGAGCAGCCCGGGGTTGTCGGAGCCTGCGAGTCCTAAAGTCACGGTCGTGGAGGTGGGTAGTGCATTGTCAGCCCCTATTCGAAGCGTTCCGTTGCGCACGGCGGTGGTGCCGGTGTAGCTGTTGGCGCCGGACAATTCCAAGATGCCCTCGCCGGTCTTCACCAGGGCGAGGTTGTTTTCCGTTGCCCCCCTTCCGATACGACCGACGTAGGTATTCGTTCCCGACGCGACGTTCAGCGTGAGCGTTGACTGCGTAGTACTATTGCTGTTGAACACGCTTATCCACGAATCGGGCGCGGTCGAACTGCTTGTCTTCACCAGCCCGGCGAGTTCCTGGTTGTTCCCGTTGAGGTCAAGGTACCCCGGATGGGCAAGGTTTCCCAACTGCACGGTCGTTGTGGTCGGCAGGGCATTGGAAACTCCCAGTCGCACAACCCCTTGGTTGCTGCTGGGATTGCCCGAGATGCGAGTCGTCCCCAAGTAGGTATTCTGGGCATTCACGGAGTAGACGCCGGTGCCCTGCATGTTAAACGCCATCATCGACATGTCGCTCCCACCGCTGATGACGCCATTAAGGTTCACCTGGCCGTTCACGGTGCCGATGGAGGCGGCACCGCCCTCGGCCACATAAAAGGTCCGGTTTGTAGTATGCGTGCCTTCATCGATCCAAATACTCGCCGTTTCGCCGGGGCTGCCCAGAAGAATCGGCGTACCCACGGTACCCTGGCCGAAGGAGCTATTCTGGCCGAAGTTTGCAAGCGACATCACACGGAGCGTGCCGCCGGCCAATTGCACCTGCCCCGTGAACGACTGGCCGCCGTGTATCCGTTGATTCGAGCCACTCCTGTTAAAGATCAAGCCGCCGGTGCCGCCCAAGACTCCGCTGTTGATCGTGATCCAGGCCGTTCCCGCGGCGTCGATAACCATGCCGCCGGTCATGTCGATGCGCCCGCCGCCGCTGGTGAACGTAATGTCTCCTCGATTGACGTGGACGAATCCGGGGCGGACGTCCTCGCCGACGGTGACCGTAAAGCCGCCGCCGGTCAGGGTTGAATGGAACACGGCGTTCGTGCCGTCCGTCCATGCGGCCGGATCGGTCCCTGCGGTGCCGCTGCT
This sequence comes from Thermoguttaceae bacterium, assembly GCA_034005525.1. Lineage (GTDB taxonomy): Bacteria > Planctomycetota > Planctomycetia > Pirellulales > Thermoguttaceae > PWXP01. Next base: position 64,708 of record JAVEUP010000006.1, read on the forward strand.
CCAAAGGGCATTGCTTGCGGTCCACGTTCGGGAGCCGCCCTGCAAGCCGGCGTCCGAGCTGAGGTCGTAGTAAAGCGGCGCCGTCATGTACTTCTGCGTCAGGTACGCCTCCACCTGGGCGCGGTCGGCGGCGCTCAGCGCGGTGTCGTACAGGATTATTTCGGCAATGTGGCCGTTATACCATTGACCTGCCGAGTCGCTGCTAGAGCCGATCCCAAGCGCCTTGTTCACGGTCTGATGAACGGTCGTCCCGGCCGGTTTTGCGTTGCCGTTGACATAGAGGGTTCCCGTGTTGCCAATGGTGTCGCTGACGTAGCTGAGAACATACGGCGTGTTTGCGGAGAAGTTGGAGGAGTCGGTGGACGTGCCGTGGCCGGCGGCGGCGTGCCGCCACGACGCTTGAAAGTTGTCGAATACCTCGGGAGAGGTTGGGACCGTGGTGGCGCGAATTCCCCATGCGTCGTTGGCGCCATACGAGCTGTCCACCTGGGCCACGATCCACGGGTACCGCGTGGTCTGCGGCGATGCCTTCGGGGCGGTCACCACAAACGCCGTACGGACCAGGCCGGAAGAAAAGGCGGCGGTCACCATCGATTGGCTGCTGCCGTTGAAATCCACTGCCGGCATGTAGCCCATCGCCGTGACCGTGGACCGGTAGATCGGCTGCCGGGCCGCGGTGCCCTGGGTCGCGTCGAGTCCGGACGTACCCAAATCGGCCCACGTGCCCACGGCCGTGCCGGCGGCGGGGTTGTTGCCGGGCCCAAGCCCGGTCAGGTCGCCCGCGTCGAACCAGAGCTGAAGTCCGGGAATGTCCGAGGGGACGAAGGCGGCCATGGCGGCACCGCCACAAAGGCCGAGCCCAAGCACGGCTGCCATAAGGATGCTTACGTGACGCATGGAAGACCTCCGATCGAAAGAGTGAGCAGCCGTCAACGGCCTCGAAAAACACCGTAAGAACGAACTGCATCGTGGCGATTTCAAAGTGGCTACCTGGTATTGCGAAATCCTGTATTGCTCTCTACCGCTTCCCCGCTTCTTCCTCTCCTCCAGACCCGAATGGCGTCGTCGGTGGTTCACTCGTCTACGGCGTTTCCACTCGCGGCGCCTCCCCCTGCGTTCCGACAAAGTTGAACGTATTCCTTCCCGCCCGGACCTCGACCGACAACTCACTTTGCACGTTCCAGGAGGGCGGCAGTAATGGGCGGTAGTAAACCGGGGAATGCTGATCAGCTTCCGGCCCCTCATCGGCGGCGGCCGCATCACCGGCCGCAATGCGCACCCGGTAAGTCCCCGGCGTCAGCCCCAACGTGCCGCTCGCGCGATAGGCGCCGTCGCGAATGGCCACGTTGCGGGCTGGTCCGGTTGCCGCCGCTGGCTCGAACGAGACCATGCCGGCGGGCACCGGCTTCCCGTCGAAGACGACCGTGCCCTGCACGTCGCCCCGCGGTTCACCGCCACCACAGCCCGACAGGAGGGCAATCAGCGCCGCTGCCACCCCAAAGAGCATGCGGTTTCTCACTGTAGTTTGCATCGTTCCATTTCTCCTCGAATCAGAACTCCCCAAGAACCTCGTTGCCGCGGGTTGTGCCCAGGGCCTGCCAGGTGTTCCATGCGATGTTGTCGCTTATGAAGTGACCGGACCCGTCGAGCATGCACACGTTCACTCCGCCAGGATGCATGCTGCGGGCAGCCATGGCACTCGGCCCGCCGGCAACCGTCGCCGAGATGCACGGGGCGTTCTTTGCAGGAACACAGCATCGGTAGCTGTCGGGGGTGATGTCGGGATCGGGCGTGTTCGGCGGAAGCCACGTCGTGAACCAGCAGAAGGCCGCATGGAACACGCCGCCGCGAATGTCTCGATATTCATGCACAGAGCCGTCGCGGGCGCCTTTGAGGCATTCAGCGAATGCCAGGGTATTGCTCAAGCCATCGGTCACCTCGGAAATGGCGACATACCGGAACTTGCTGTTGTTCTCCCAGGTGGCGATGATGAACGGCTGGCCCCCGTTTTCAACGGTGTCCGAGCCCATCGTTCGCGACGGGAGCACGTTAAGGTTCCACGAGGTGGTGCCCTGCACGCCCACGTTACCCGCGTTGCAGGCGTAGTCCCCGCGCCACGAGCCGGTGGCGGTCGAGTCGGCAGCCTCGCCCGGGTCGCTCGGACAGGTCAAGGTGTCCACGACGCTTTCTGCGATTTTCCAGTTGTCGCCGTAGTGGTAGAAGATTTTCGGATCCCAGATATCGTACAGGGCCTTCTGCTCGATATACGGCAGGATGGCGTGGTACCAGGTTTCGCCATGCGGGTTGCGTCCACCGGCCGGCAGCCGCTTGTTAACGTCCAGGTACAAGTGCATGGCGAGCCCGATCTGCTTCAGGTTGTTCGTGCATTGCATGCGACGAGCCGCCTCGCGGGCGCTTTGCACCGCGGGCAGCAGCAGGGCGATCAGGATGCCGATGATCGCGATGACCACGAGGAGTTCGACCAGGGTAAAACCCGATCTTGGATTCTGGATTCTGGATTTTGGATTGCCGGCAACCATGGGCCACTCCGTTGGATACTGTGACGAATGTCGAATGAATGATGAAGCTCGGTTACTCAGGTGCGCTCTCTCTGCTGTGGCACTTTCTCCCTTTTTCCATTCCCCCCTTCCACTCTTGTCCGTCCGTCTTCGCCGGGCGATGCGAGGGTCTCTCCGTCGGAGACGCCCAACTCCATCACGAAGTCGGTGTTGTCGTCCAACGGCCGCATGCCGCGGCGCATATCGTTCAACAGTGAGACGGCCTGGCGGCCCGTGGCGAGTTCATCGACCACCACCGAACTAAGCCGGCGGGTGAGCGCCCCTTCGCGCCACGCCCCGCCGAACCCCAGCAGCGAAACGTCCTCCGGAACTCGCAGTCCCAGCCGCGGCAGCAGGAGGAAAAGCATTTCGGCCATCGAGTCGAAAGTGGCATGAATGGCCGTCGGCCGATTCGGCGTGGAAAACACGCGTTGCAGCGATTCCCAGATCGACTCCTCGCTCAGCATCACCATCGACTCGACGGCATGGACCACTTCGGCCGGCGCCTCGCAACCGCCGGCCCGCAAACCCTCGTTGAAGCCCTCAACCCGCGGGGGGAGGCTGGGCGAGGGGTTCGTGCTGAACAGAGCCACTCGCCGGTGGCCCCGCTCGGCCAACACTTTCCCGGCCAGGTAGCCGGCCTCGCGCAAAGGCAACGCCAGAAGCGGTGCAGCAACCCCTTCGACCCGCCTATGACAAAACACTACCGGAATACCTCGCTGCTGAAGCTGCCGAATCTGGTAGGCCGGCGTCGGCGACCCGGCTGTGGGCACAATCGCTACGCCGCCCACCTCCTTGTCGAGAAGCTGCAAAACGATATTGCCTTGCCGGTCAACGTTGTCGCCCGTGTTGCACGTCATCGTCTGATGCTGAAGCTCCCCGGCGGCAACGTCGAATCCGTGCAGTAGCGAGGGATAAAACCCGGTCCGGGTTTCGGGCGTGACCAGGGCGAAAATGTCCTGCCCACGATTGAGCTTCCGACGCGCGTCGTCGTCGACAAACGTCCCCTTGCCCTGAATGCGGCGAATGAGGCCGTCCCTCTCCAGCGAGGCCATCGCCTGGCGGACCGTCGTGCGGGCAACACCGAGCGTTCTCACCAAACGGTGTTCCGAAGGGATTCTCTCGCCAGGCTTCAACCTGCCGGCGACCATCTCGGCGACGAGATGCTCCTTCAGCCGCCGATGCTTGGAATGCCCACCATCGTCGTGGCGAAGGTCGAGCGAGAGTAGTCGTTTCTCAGGCATGTCTTGTCCGCTGCCAGAACTGCGAACCTCAATTGTCACAACCACTACGATACCAGAATAATTGTCTGCTGTAAAGCATCTGGCAGGCCGATTTGGAAGACGCTTTCGCCCGTTTGGCTCGCGAGTTCGGGGCGAAGAGTCAGCATTCAAATGATGTATCCTGCGGCCCGGACAAGATGGGGCCAACCCAGCGGACGAGAGTTCGTTAAGGAAACACCCTTCAGGGGGGGCTAGTTGTATCAGCCACCCAGGTACAACCAGCCAGGCACCAAGAAACACCTGCGTCGGTCTGTCAGCGTAGCGGCGCCCCGGTTGCCTGCCGGTACCAAGCCCGATAAAATGCGGCGTCGCAGCGATTTGGCAGACTAGGGCCTCGCTGTGTTCCGCACGCCAAGCTTCCACTTGAAGTAGTTACCGATTGGCACTACGCGGGTACGATACCCCCGCCTAGAGTGATTGCTTGCTCGCAGGCGGACGCAATGGGCGAGCCTCGAAGGTTCGTCACCCTGTTGGGGGGCAGTCGTTTCCGGCTCCGGGACACAAACAAACACATCTTTCACCATACGAACAGGAGTGGATGGAGACTATGTCAGACAAAAAATGTGATTTCGGGCTTATTGGGCTTGCCGTCATGGGCGAGAACCTCGCTCTAAACGTGGAGAGCCGCGGGTACAGCGTGGCCGTGTTCAACCGCACGGTAAGTAAGGTCGACGATTTCATGGCCGGCCGGGCAGCCGGAAAACACTTCGTTGGGGCCCACTCCCTGGAAGAACTGGTCCAGAGCCTCGCGGCGCCGCGCAAGGTGATGCTCATGGTCAAGGCGGGGGCGGCCGTGGACGATTTCATCGAAGCCCTCATCCCGCTCCTTTCGCCGGGCGACATCATCATCGACGGCGGCAACACGCACTTTACCGAAACGGAGCGCCGCACGCAGTACGTCGAGTCGAAGGGGTTGCTGTACATCGGCACAGGCGTTTCCGGTGGCGAAGAGGGGGCACTGAAGGGCCCCGCCATTATGCCTGGCGGTAGTCCGGACGCCTGGCCGTTGGTCAAGCCCATCTTCCAGGCCATCTCGGCAAAAGTCGGCCCGGACAACGATATTCCCTGTTGCGAGTGGATTGGCCCGCGCGGCGCCGGCCATTACGTGAAGATGGTCCACAACGGCATCGAGTACGGCGATATGCAACTCATTTGCGAAGCCTACTGGATGTTGCGTAACGCCGTGGGACTGAACAACGACGAGATTTACGAGGTGTTCGCCGAGTGGAACCAGGGCGATTTGGACAGCTATCTGATCGAAATCACCCGCGATATCTTCAGCGTCAAAGACCCGGATGGCGACGGCCACCTGGTCGACAAGATTCTCGACACGGCCGGGGCGAAGGGTACAGGCAAGTGGATGAGCCAATTGGCACTCGACCTGGGCGTGCCGAGCACCCTGGTCACCGAGGCGGTGTACGCCCGGTGCCTCTCGGCCATGAAGGACGCGCGCGTCCGGGCCAGCAAGGCGCTGAAGGGACCATCGGCCAAGTTCCGCGGCGATAAGAAGAAGTTTATCGAGGAGATCCGCCAGGCGCTGTACGCTTCCAAGATTTGCAGCTATGCCCAGGGTTTCGTGCAAATGCAGGCGGCGGCCAAGGAACACGACTGGACGCTCGACTTCGGTTCCATCGCTCTGTTGTGGCGGGGCGGCTGCATCATTCGCGCCGTGTTCCTTGAGCGCATCAAGGAGGCGTTCGACAAGAAGCCGAAGCTGGAGAATCTCCTGCTGAACCAGTACTTTAAGACCGCGGTCCGCAAGGCCCAGACCTCGTGGCGCCACGTATTGATTACCGCCATCCGGCTCGGCATTCCCACGCCTGCCTTCGCCGCCGCCCTGGCCTACTACGACGGCTATCGGAGCGAGCGGCTGCCGGCCAACCTGCTCCAGGCGCAACGCGACTACTTCGGCGCGCATACGTACCACCGGGTCGACAAGCCGGGTGAGGGCCCGTTCCATACCGAGTGGCTTCAGCTTCGACGCTAGAAAGGGAAATGCCCATGTCAACGGAATACCTACAGCAGATGTTCGGGCTTGACGGGAAGACCGCTGTCGTGATCGGCGGCGGCGGGGTGCTGGGCGGCGCGCTGGTGCGCGGGCTGGCCGGCGCGGGCGCGCACGTGGTGGTGGCCGACCTGGCCGACCAGATGTGCCGCGACCGCGTGGCCGAAGTCGAGGCCGCCGGCGGAAAGGCGAGTTTCTGCCTGATCGACGTCACTCGCCGTGAATCGCTCGAAAGCACGCTGGCCGAAGCGAAGAAAGTCTCCGGCCGAGTCGATATCCTGGTCAACTGCGCCGGCGTGAATCACGGAAGCCCCTTCCTGGAGCATCCGGTCGAGCAATGGGACCGCGTGATGGCCATTAACCTGAAGGCCGTGTTCGAGGCGTGCCAGGTGTTCGGTGCGCACATGGTCGAGGCCGGCGGCGGCGCCATCGTGAATATCGGCAGCGTCACCTCGCACCTCCCGCTTTCCCGCGTGTTCGCCTACTCGGCATCGAAGGCCGGCGTGCTGAACCTGACTCGCAACGTTGCCGATGAGCTGGCCGTGAAGAACGTGCGGGTGAATGCCATTTGCCCTGGTTTCTTTCCGGCCGAACAGAACCGCAAGCTGCTGGACCCCGAGCGGATCGACAGCATCATGCGAGGCACGTCGATGCGCCGCTTCGGCGAGCCGGACGAGTTAGTCGGCGCCCTGCTGCTGCTGGTTTCGGACAAAGGCGGCGGGTTCATCACGGGCACGCACGTCAATGTCGATGGCGGCTTCACGGCCGCGTGGTTTTGATCAACGGCACCGTTCACGGGAATCGGCCCGTTTGTGGCCTGGATGGCCGTCCACGCCGGTTCCCGTGAACGTTTAGGCAGTGAAGAGCAATCAACTGCTGGAAGATGCAAACGTGGGATAGGCTTCCAGCCTGTTCTCTCAGCCGACAGGCTGGAATCCTATCCCACGCAATTTGGCAGGCTTACGAATCCATGGCGCAACGGACATGGCCCAAACGATCGTCATCTTCGGCGCTTCCGGCGACCTGACGAGCCGGAAGCTGATTCCCGCCCTCTACGAGTTGCACCGTAAGGGGCGGTTGCCGGAGGCCACCCGCATTGTCGGCTTCTCGCGGACGCCCTTCACCGACGACGTGTGGCGAAAGCAGTTGGCGGAGTCGACTGCCCGATTCGTCGGACCGGACTTCAAGAGCGACGTCTGGGATGCGTTCGCGCCCTTGATCCGCTATCATGCCGGCGACATCGGCCAGAGCGAAGACTTCGCGTCGCTTCGCGAGTTGTTGGCAACCTGGGAGGGTGAAGCGGGCGCAGCGCGGGTGTACTACCTCTCCACGGCCCCGAAGTTCTACGAGCCGGCCATTGCGCAGCTCGGTGCGGCCGATATGGCCTCTGAGAAGCAACACCCCCGCCGCGTGGTCATCGAAAAACCGTTTGGCGTCGACTTGAAGACCGCCCGGCGGCTGAATGAGCACCTGCATGGGGTTTTCGATGAGAGCCAAATCTACCGGATTGATCACTACCTGGGCAAGGAGACGGTCCAGAACGTACTCGTGCTGCGGTTCGCCAACGGCATCTTCGAGCCGATATGGAACCGCAACTACGTCGACCACGTGCAGATCACCGCTGCCGAAGAGACCGTCGTCGGACGGCGCGGCGCTTACTACGACGACGTCGGGGTTCTGCGCGATATGTTCCAGAATCATCTCTTGCAGCTTCTCACGCTTACAGCGATGGATCCGCCTTCGCAATTTGAGGCCGAGGCCATCCGCGACGAGAAGGTCAAGGTTCTTCGGGCGGTTCGTCGCATGGCAAGCGGCGAGGTGGCCGGCCATACCATCCGGGGCCAATACCGCAAGTATCGCGACGAGCCCGGCGTACCCTCGGACAGTCAAACGGCCACCTTTGGCGCCGTCAAGCTGTACGTCGACAACTGGCGGTGGCAGGGCGTGCCGTTCTTCCTCCGTAGCGGGAAGGCCATGTCGTGCCAGACAACCCAGGTGGTCATCCAGTTTCGCCGGGCGCCGCACATGCTATTCGATTTGGGGCCGCACACCGAGCACGAGGCAAATCGCCTGGTCTTGCAGGTACAGCCGGCCGAGGGCGTCCAACTGCACTTCCACACCAAGGTGCCCGACCAGGGCATGAAGCTCCGGCTCACGGACCTCAGCTTCAGGTTCAAGGAGAAGTTCCGCAGTTCCATGCCCGAGGCGTACCAGCGGCTGCTATTGGACGTGATGCAAGGCGACGCGAGCCTGTTCTCGCGGGCCGACGAGGTCGAATTGGCCTGGGGCATTATCGATCCGATTCAGCAAGCCTGGCTCTGCCACAGCGGCCCCCCCCTGGCCCTCTACGAGGCCGGCGGCTGGGGCCCGCCCGACTCGGTCGAATGGATGCGCCGCCAGAACCTGGAGTGGTTCGACGTGTGCCCCGTGCTGGAGTAGATGCCCGCGAGTTCCGTTCGCAGGTGTGACCGTCCCGATTGAACATGTGATTTCGGGAAGACGTCGGCTGAGCCCGGCCGCTACCGTCTCCTGCCACCCTCAGGTCGGCCTTCCGGTCGTGGCGTTGATCGAGTCTCTGGCCGCGGCGTCGTTCGGCCTTCGGGACGTGGCGTCGATCGGGTCTCCGGCCGTGGCGTCGGTCGCGTCTCCGGCCGCGGCGTTGATCGAGTCTCTGGCCGCGGTGTCGTTCGGCCTTCGGGACGTGGCGTCGATCGGGTCTCCGGTCGTGGCGTCGGTCGCGTCTCCGGCCGGGGGGTCGATTGCCCCTCGGCGCGTGGCGTCGATCGGGTCTCCGGCCGTGGCGCCGGTCGAGTCTCGGAACGTGGTATCTGCCGGCTCTCCAGCCGTCCTTCGGGGCGACTCTCCGGTCGTGGTATTGGTCGACCCTCCGGTCGAGCTTCTGGCCGGGGTGTCGGCCGGGTTTCCAGCCGTGGCGCCGGTCGCGTTTCGGATTGTGGAGTCGGCTGAGTTTCCGATCGTGGCATCTGCCGGCTTTCCGGCCGACCTTCGGGGCGACCCTCCGGTCGTGGTATTGGTCGACCCTCCGGTCGAGCTTCTGGCCGGGGTGTCGGCCGGGTTTCCAGACGTGGCGCCGGTCGCGTTTCGGATTGTGGAGTCGGCTGAGTCTCCGATCGTGGCATCTGCCGGCTTTCCGGCCGACCTTCGGGGCGACCCTCCGGTCGTGGCATCGGGCGACTCTCCAGTCGTGGCATCGGCCGACTCTCCGGTCGAGCTTCGGGCCGCGGTGTCGGCCGGGCCTCCGGACGCGTGCCGGGCCAGTGTTCCGTGCGGGCCTCGGGACGAGCATCAGGAGGCTGTCGCTGCGAGGGATCGCGCGACGTCGTCCGCTCGCGCAGGTGGCGCACATCGGGCGTTTCGGGCAGAGTCAGTCGTCCCAGCTCCCGCTCGGGGCGTTGCCCCCTGTCCGCCTGCGGCCGTCTGTCCCGCTCGCCGTCGCGCCGCACCTCGCCAAACTCGCGCATGGCCTGTGCGCCGTCGCGCATCCGTTGCCGGTCCTGTTCGGCTACCTGGGCAACTCTGCGCGGATGGCTCGATGCGTAGTCTTTCAGGTCGCGGCCAAGGGTTACGTGGCGGAGGTGCTCGTAGCTGCGATGGTGATCGGCAAATCGCTGTTGGTCGTGCCAGGTACGCGGCGGACGGCGATCCTCGTGCCGTGCGTAGTAATCATGCCAACCGCGCACTCGCGAGTGATAGTCGATTCCCTGCCGTCCGAAGTACCAGCGATGATACGTCCAAAGGGGGTCATAACCATACCGTCCGTGGAACGTAAAGGAAGCGTAGATTCCCCAACGCGGCGTCCCGTACCAGTCGCCATAGTAGTAGTGGTAGTAGTTCGGCCGGACGAACATGTGCAGGTGCAGCCGCACGAGGTCGATCACCCGGTAAGGACGATAGTAGAATCCTGCATGCAGATACACCGGGCGGCGCCAGTAGACGGGGGCGAAGCACATGCCGCGATCGACCAGGCGGTAATCCCAATAGCCGGGAACAAAGACGCACCCTCGTGGTGTCCATACGTAATGGGCCGGAATCCATACCCAGCGTTCATGCCCGAGCGTCCAGTATCCCGGCCGCCAAACATAGCGGGTGTTATCGTAGTTCCAGTGCCCGCTGACCCAGAAATGCTCGTCCGACGGAGCGGGGCTCGATGGGGCGTGTTCGACGGTCTCGGGCGGGTCGGGCAGGTAGGTGAGTTCGTTTTCCTCCAGCGGCGCCCAAAAGCCGGCAACCCACTGGTAACCGTCCTCGACCTCCAGCCAGTAGCCGGGAACCCAGCGCCGGCCCGACGGTGGGACGCGATACACGCCCGACACCCACAGGAATGCCTCCCGCTGGTCGTCCCAGGCCCAGTATCCGGGAATCCAGATGGCGTCGGCCTCGGGGCGAACATCCGGGGGCATCTCGTCGATCGGCTGCGGCGGCTCGGCCGCGACGATCAACCCCGGCTTCGCATCGAAGGTGACCGGAGCGGCGAATGCCTCGTGCATGGGCCCGCTCAGCAGGTGCTCGGCGTCGCCTTCCTCGTTATCGAAGACCAGTTCAACCGGGGGCACCAATTCCGGCCCCGCCTCCTGTGCATGAGCCTTGCAGCATCCGAGCGGCAGCAATGTACCTGCCGTCGCGAACGTGCATATGACGGCCAGGCTTGACAGCATAGTTCTTGTAGACATGTTTCAGCCTCCCGATCAGAGTTTGACGACGGCTTCCGGCAACACAGCCGAAAGAAACACCTCTTTCCCCTGCAAGCAGGGGCCCGCACCGACGTCGGCACGGGCTTATGATAGTAGGATCGCAATTCTTGCGCCAATCGCAAAATGGTCCCTGTTTGAAACCGAAAGGGAGTTGCGACCGCCAAGATACGCTGGAAAAACCTGCCGGACCGTCCAGGTCGGCATGCTTTCCTACCTGAGAAGCACCGCGGAGCTGTCAGCAAATCGACGACACCTTGACAACGACTTCGCGACACATGGCACTCTGGGCGAACGGCGAAACGCGCACTGTAGCGAACAGCGTGAAGCTCCCGCGGGCAAGCCGGGGGCATCTTGCGCCGAACTCGATTCACTCTTGACGCTACGATTCCCGAAGGACCTTGAAGAACGCGAATTCACGCCGCGCGAAGAAGATCAGAGCAGGAAACAGCCGGCAAGGTTATTGCCTTGTCGCACCATCGGCTGTTAGGATTTCCCGAAACCTTGTGGCATTGGATCAAGGAATGACGGAAGCATATAGGCTGCCCACCCACGCGGAACACACTTCGTTTGCGCCCATTCGGCTGGGGTCGGTGACCATTGCCTTTCCCGTAGTGCAAGCGGCATTGGCGGGCTACAGCGACTGGCCAATGCGGGTGATTGCCTCGCGGCTGGGCGCGCCGTTTACGCTGTCGGAGGCCATGCTGGCAAGGTTCGTCGTGCAAATCGGCGGCAAGCGGGCCGGGCGACTGGTGCGACCCACCGGCGGCGGGGCATTGTGCGGCGCGCAACTGATGGGCGGCGACGATCCCGAACTGGGGGCGGCCGCCAGCCGCCTTGCCGAAGCCGGCTTCCACGCAGTCGACGTGAACCTGGCCTGCCCGGTCAAGAAGGTCCTTGGCCGCCACCGGGGCGGCCATCTGATGGGCAGGCCGGAGCTAGCCGTCGACATTGTCTCGCGGGTGCGCGACGCCCTCCCGCCCGAGGTGCCCGTTACCGCGAAGATGCGGCGCGGACTGGACGACTCGCCGGAAAGCCGCGAGAGCTTCTTCGCAATTCTCGACGGCGTGCTGAACGCGGGCGCAGCGGCCGTTACCGTTCACGGACGCACCGTACGCCAGCGGTACGAGGGACGCAGCTCGTGGCAGTTCCTGCGCGAGGTGAAGCAGCATGCCGCCGATGCCGTCATCCTCGGCAGCGGCGACCTGTTCACCGCGGCCGATTGCGTAGGAATGCTCCGCCAGACCGGCGTGGACGGCGTTGCGGTCGCTCGCGGGGCCATCGGCAACCCGTGGATTTTCCACCAGGTCCGCGCATTGGCACTAGGCCGGCCCTGCCCGCAGCCGTCGCTCAGCGATCAGCGGGAAGTGATGCTCGAACACTTCCGGCTGGCTGAAGAGACGTACGGCCCGCGACGGACCGGCCCGATCATGCGGAAGTTCGGCATCAAGTACGCAAGGCTGCATCCGCAGGCCGCTGAAGTACAAGCGGCGTTCATCGGGGTGCGCTGCCAGGAAGATTGGCACCGCGTGCTGGCACAGTGGTACGACTGAACTGGCGGCAGAACGCCGCGTTGCGGAGCAGGCGCTCATGCCCGGCCCGGGCAAGCGGGGTATCGCCAAAACGCGCGTCGAAACCGGCCGCGTCGAGTGACATGAGCACGTCCAAATCGACCGGGTTCATCCCGTCACGCGGCCGGAATTGCGGGACCGTGGAGCAGGGCGTTTGCCGGTTGTGCGGGCATGCCTCCTGGCAAGCGTCGCAGCCGAACAGTCGCGTGCCGATCGACGGGTAAAGCTTCTCACTCATGGGTCCGGCGTGTTCCATGCTCAGATAGCTGATGCACCGGCGCGCGTCGAGCCGGTACGGCTCCACGAGTGCTCCGGTGGGGCAGGCTTCCAGACACGCGCGGCAGCCTTTGCAGTGATCCGTCGTAACGGGCTCGTCATAGACCAGCTCTGCCGTGGTCAGCAACGCCGCCAGGAATAGCCAACTGCCGAACTGCCGGTTGATGAGCATCGTGTTCTTGCCGATCCATCCGAGACCGGCCCGCCGGGCGAAATCGCGTTCCAGCAACGGGGCCGTATCGACCACTCCGCGCGCCCGCTCGTCCGGCACAAGGCGGCGGTGCAACTCGGCCAATCGCCGCAGTCGGGCGCGAATCACGTCGTGGTAGTCCGTGCCCCAGGCATATCGCGACACACTCCCTTGCCCCGGCCCCGCCGGAAAAGGCTCGATGGTGCGATAGTTCGTCGCCAGCATGAGTACGCTCCGCGTTCCAGGAAGGATGCCGGACGGATGCCGGCGGGCTTCGGCGTGCCGCTTGAGGTAGTCCATCTTACCGGCGAATCCGGCGCCGAGCCACGCGCGGAATTGCCCCCACGTTGCAGGCTCGACCGCCGGGCACGCACCTACCAGGTCGAACCCCAGCGTTCTGGCGCTTTCTTTCAGGGCTTGCGTCAAAGAGGCCGGGTTCATCGATTCGCGGTGCCGGTGCCGCCTGGTGTGCGAGGGCCGAAACTCCAGTATACCCGATCCGCCAAGAGACGCGTCCTATGCCAGGTTGAGCACATCGGTGGCGGCACCGAACAGGAGCGATGGGTCCGGGAGTATCTTCGACGGACTCTGCAGGGGGGGGGCGGGGTTGACGGAGTCTCGCATTCTGGCAATAATGTATACTACCCATATACAGAAAGGCTAATGCTCATGCAGGCGACTATTGTGGATTTGCGGTATCGTATGAATGATGTTCTCAAGGCATTGGACCGCAACGAGGACGTGGAAATTCTTTGCCGGGGCAAGAAGAGGGGCGTCCTGAAGGCGCATCCGCAGCCAACGCAGCAAGCGGTGGCCGACCATCCCTTCTTTGGCATGCGGTACGCCGAGGAGTCCGTCGATGCAGAAATGGACGCACTTCGCGGAGGGCGCTACCGTGATATTTGATACGGACATATTCATCGCTCCGGTAATGCAAAGCATTTCAAACCGATCAAGGATTTGAAGCTCAAGGTGTTTCGTGCTTAGAGAAACCTTTGGGGGGGAGATCGCTCTTTGTCGTTTGGTAACCGTTGACGGGGCGGCGCGGGGAGTGTTCTCGGCTCCATGCGAAGGGGACAGTCCCGCCTATGGCACCGGGCGGCCGCAAAAGGCACTCAAGACGCGGACGCGGTGGACCAGGTACGATACGATCGAGCCGAGTAGAAACAGCGATACGGCGAAGGCAATGTGCCGGTCGATTCCCGCGTGAACGCCCTCATGCAACTCGGGGCGCCAGAGGTAGAAGTCGATCACGAGCACGCCGTACGACGCCAGCGACAGCACCGTCATGAGCCACACGAAACGCACGCGGAACCAAAGCCCCGACGCGGCGATGATCAAGGGATAGCCCAGCACAAGCGGGCTCGTGGCCCCGTTGGCCAGCAGCAGCACGGCGAGCAAGAGCACCGAGTCGAGCGTTCCCCATACAAACCGGGCCGGTACGGCAACCCAGCCGCGACTGCCGAGCATCCGTTGGCAAACGACCGATCCGGCCGCCCACGCAATGATCAACGCCGACATCTTCCAGTGGAAATCCCAGGGCACCATGCCGGTGTGGTAGTTGATCATTTCAATCAGGCCGAAAAGCCCAAGCCCGCCCAGCCGGGAGGCGAGGGCCGGTTCCCGGCGAGCCCAGCGTTGCAGGCGGGCGACGGGACCCGGCGGCCGTGCGACAAGCGGCTCGCCCCGCGCCAGTCGCTCAAGATCGTCGGCCAACTCGCCCGCCGACCGGTAGCGGTCCTCCGGCGATTTTGAAAGGCACTTCAGGCAGATCAACTCCAAGGCGCGCGGCACGCGGGCGTTCAATTGCCGGGGCAGCGGCGGGTCGCGGCTGAGCACCTGCATGACCGTATCCAGCGGATTCTCCTCGCGGAACGGCGGCTGACCGGTCAGCAGTTCGTACAGCACGGCGCCGAGGCTGTACACGTCGGTTTCCGGCCCGAGTTCCGCGTGCCGGCCCGACGCCTGCTCCGGCGACATGTAGCTGGGCGTGCCGGCAATCACCCCGCTCGCGGTCCGCTGCGAGTCGTCGGCCAGTGCCTTGGCCAGCCCGAAGTCGGTGACGCGCGGCTGCCCGTCGGCGTCGATCAGGATGTTCGACGGTTTCAAGTCGCGATGCAGAATGCCGTGCCGGTGCAGGTGATCGACCGCGCGTGCCACGGCGATAATCAGGCGAACGGCGCGATCGAACCCGACCGGTCCGCGGGCGATCTGCTGTGCCAGGCTTTCGCCCTCGACATACTCCATGGCGAAGAAATGCTGCCCGTGGACCTGCCCCACGTCGTGCACGTGGACGATTCCTGCATGCTGAAGCTGCGCTGCGGTCTTGGCTTCGGAGTGGAAGCGGCGCACGTGTTCGGGCGCGGCAAGCTGCCCGGCCAGGATCATCTTGACGGCCACCAGCCGGTCGAGCCCCTTCTGCCGCGCCTTGTAGACCACGCCCATCCCGCCGCGGCCGATCTCCTCGATCAGTTCGTACTGCCCGAACTCAGCCGGCAAGCCGCCCAAGCCGGAGGGCGGCACGGCGGTGGCGCCATCCTCGGTCGGCTCCGGCGCTTCATCGTCCGGCGCCATCCCCTCGAGCGCATCGAGGCAGTCGAGCGCGGAGCCCAGGTCGGGCCTTGCACCGAGCACCGCGCCCCGGTCGGGCCGCTTGCCTGCGTGCAACTGCGACAGGTAATTGTCGAGCAGTTCAACCGCTTGCGGGTCGTCGGGGAAATCGTTCATTGAGGCCTGCCTGTTCTTACGCAGCGTCTGATGAGCTTGCTTCCCTTCGCTGTCGTTTTGAAACGAATCGTTGCACCAGCCATGTACCGAGGACGGCGCCCAGAATGGTGCCTTCCGCGCCGGCAATCGTCCCGAGCGCGTAGCCTGTGCTGAACCCTGCCAGGATGCGCAGCCGCCCACGTTGAATCGTCCTGAAGGCCCATGCGCCGGACGCGATGCTCACGACCCCATAACCCAAAAGAACGGCAAGATGGAAGTCCCAATTGGCGACTGCCACAGCCCACATTGCGCCCGCAATGAACAACGCAAGCGGCAGGAAACGCAGAACGATGTGGATTCGTGATCCCAGGACGATACCCACCCAGAAACAAAGCAAACCGTAGGCAAGGGCCAACAGCATCGAATAGGGGTCGGCTGGGGATCCGAAAAACGATGCCAGAACGGCTACGGCGAGCCAGACCCAGAGTGGTGTGTGAAGTCCGGTGGACACCCACCAAGGGGCAGGGCGAGACTGGTCGGTCAGCATAGTCGCGTCTCCTGTCATCATTCACGGAATCATGGCGCGGCAGTTCCTTCCGCAGGCGATAGCCCCATTCTCTCGGCGGATCGGTTCGCCGATTGGGCAAATCACTCTTTGTGCTCCGAAAACCGCGACAGACCCCTGTGCACGGTCACCATCTGCTTTGGACTATCCAGAGTATAGCCGTCCGCGGGCGTGCAGTTAAGCCATGGCTGCGCGAAATCCTTCACGAATCGGAGGCACTTGCCGCCGTTGCGGCCGACTCCGTAAGACACGGCCCCGCACCGCTTGAGAAGAACACCGCGTGCTCCGCTTCCGAAGGAAAAGCCTTGCGATAGTGGCAAGCCCACTCCGCAAGAAACGCCTCGGCCGCCGGCTCTTCCACCAGGGCCCAGACACTGCCGCCGAAACCCGCGCCGAACGCCGAGGCGGCCGCGGCGCCGCACTCGCGGGCCGAGCGGGCAAGGTGAACTGTTTGCGGGACCTGGTTTTTAAGAAGATGCTCTGCCCCCGACTGCGACTCGTCGACCAGCCGGCCGAATGGGCCGATCTGGCCGGCGGTCAATGCATCGGCCGCCGCGGGAATGATCCGCTCGCTCTCGCCCAGAAAATGCTCCAGCCGGCCCAGTAACGCGGCCGAATCGAACCCGGCGTGCGGGCGGCCCGCGGCGACGTCGCGCAGCCGGTCGGCGGCATCGGGCGCGCTGCGGATGATGTCGGCCAGGCTGGGACGCGAAGGGGACAGTCCCCTGCCGCCGGTTTCGGCCTGCCATAACTCAACGAGTGCCGCGACCAACTGCGACGCCCGGTTGTACTCGTCCATTGCCCCGCCCGTCTTCTCGGCCAGCACGCCGCAATAGGCCACTGCGAAGCGGAAGGCCGGCGGCATGGGCAGCACCCGCTCCTGCCGCGTCGGGCAGAAGGAGTAGAGGTGGAGGCGCCCGGCGCGGCAGCAGCAGATGGCCGTGTGGTCCTCGCTGCCGCCGAAGGTGCCCACGCCCCGGTCGCCGGTCAAGGAACCGAAGCTCCGCCCGTTCTCGATGGTGGCCAGATAGCCGGCCAGATCCTCTGGGCTATGAATCTCGGCCCGGGCCTCCGGCCGCTCAAGCAGCGCATTCGCGTGATCGAGCACCTTGAACGTCGCGATCATCAAGGCGCTGGAACTGCTCATCCCAGAAGCCGGCGGCAAGTCGCTGAGGAACGCCATGTCGGCGCCGCGCAGAGGCCCGGGGAAATTACGTGCAATGCGACGCGCGACGGTCATGGGATAGGCCGACCACTCGCCCGGCGCGCCGGCAAGCTCGGGATGCAGTTCAAAGTCGGCTTTGCGCCCCTGGTGTACGTCGATAACCGACACATGGCTGTCGTTGCGCGGTATTGCCGCCATGCAGAACCCCCGTTCCACCGCCGTCACCAGGCTCCGCCCGCCTGCGTAGTCGGTATGCTTGCCGAGCACTTCAATGCGGCCGGGCACGAACAGCATGTACGGTTCGGCATTGGCGGCCGGGTGGCCGGGCACGGCATCGACGGCCCGGCCGAACAGATCGCTCTTGGCCTCGGCCGCCGCCCGGCTCATGCCCGCGTCCATCAACCGATTGGCGAACGCCCGGGCGGGCGCCTCGTTCCGGCTGCGGTGAGAATTCACAGCTTGACCTCCTTGCCGGCCAGCAGCGCCGCCACCGGAGCCACGTCGGCCCGGCTCGACAGGTCCAGCACGGGCGCGTTGCACTGGACCACCTCGTACCGCTCGCCAAGATGGTCGATGGAATACTGCACGGCGTCGGGAATCTCCAGTTCGCCGCGCGGCGAGGGGCCGATCGAACGGCACGCCTCGAAAATGGCGGGGCCGAAACGCCAGCAGTTCATGCTCACTCCACGCGGCTTCGGCAGCCTTGCCAGCGTTTCCGGGTCGGGCTTCTCGATAATCCGCCGCAAGCGGCCTGCCGCATCGGTCTCGACCACGGCGAACTTGCACAACCGCTCGGCCGGAATGTTGCTGCCGGCCAGCATGGCGTCTTCGTCGAACACCGCCACGGCCGGCCCGCCGGCTTGCCGCAACCCCTGAAGTGCTTCGCGCGGATAGTGATTGTCGGAGTTGATCATCAGGAACGGCTCGCCCCCGGCAAACGATTCGGCGGCAATGACGGCGTCGGCCGTACCGAGCGGCTCCTGCTGCACCGCGAAGCTGATTTGCAGCCGGCTTGTGGTCGTCGCGGCGTAGTAGTTACGCAACTCCTCGTGCTCCGGTCCGATCACCAGGCAAACGCGCCGGTAGCCGGCGTCGGCCACGACCGTAAGTACGTAATCGAGAAACGGCCGGTCGATGGGAATGAGGGCTTTCACGCCGCTCTCAGCAATCGCCGCCTGCGCCGTGTCGAGCTTTGCCGCGGCATCGGTCTTGCGCATCCTCGTACCCAATCCACGAGCCAGAACCATAACCCGGTCCACTTCATCCTCCTGTCTTTTGAGTGGGCCGTACCTTGAGCAGGTCAAGCTCCGCAAGGTACTCTTCAATCCTTTTCAATGAAGCCTCGAACACGGGCCGGCTGGTCATCATGTAGCCGTGCCGGCCGCCTTCGGTGACGATCAACTCGCAACGGTTTCCTGCTTCGAGCATGGCGCGGTGAAACGCCTTTGCTCCCGCAAACGGTGTGGTGGTATCGGCGGAGCCGTGGAAGACGATGGTCGGCGGCATCCCGGGCCGCACCTGATGCAGGGGAGAAAGCTCCCGCCAGCGGTCGCCCAGAAGCGCGTTGCCGTAACCCTCGGCCGACGTGTCAATGACGGGAAAGAGTAGCACCAATGCGTCCGGCATGCACGACACACTGGTATCTTCGCCGGGTTCTTCAACGCCGTCGAACAGCGCCGTGCCTGCGGCAAGGTGCCCGCCTGCGGAAGCGCCGCTGACGACGATCCGGCCGGGGTCGATTCCCAACTTTGCGGCATGACGGCGGACATATCGGACCGCGGAACGGGCGTCCTGAACACAATGGAACACGTTAGTGCCCGAGTCCGGCCGAACGAGCCGGTATTCCGGGGCGATGCCGACCATGCCCAGCTTCGCGAAGTGCGCCGCAAACGGGTACATCCGCCGGGGGCTCATGCCGCGCCATCCTCCGCCGTGGATGATCAGGAAGCAGGGCCTGCGGTCGTCCGGGGCAAATCCGTCTGGCTCGAACACGTGCAGATGCAATTCCCGGTCGACGACCGTCTTGTAGACAATCTTGCGCGTCGGCTCCAAGGTGGCCGCAATCTGTCCCACCGCGTCGAGCGATTGGCCCGGTGAGGACGCCGCTGTCAGGACGGCGCAGAGGACTGTTCCGGCCCCCGCCAGCAATCGACTCACGAAGCGTGGTGTTGGAGAATCCATGTGATCTTCACCCTCATCAATCAGCAACGATTTGGAGAACTCAGCCCCACTGCCGGCGGCCTATGCCGAGCAGGAGGCTGAGCATGGGCAATAGCATAGCCGCCAGGAACGCGCATGTCGAGGTCCATGCGGGTGCGATCTCGGACCGGGCTGCCGCCACTCCGGCCGCCACCCCGATCAATGGGCCGGCCACGAGGGTCCAGGTCCGCACGCGAATCGGCAGAATCGCGAGCACCATGCAGGCAAGCAGGGGCCCCATGAACACCCCGTACAGCTTCTGGGCGATGTCGAAAATCGTGCCTAGACGGCCGACGAAACCGGCGCCAACCGTTGCCGCGGCGCCGACAACGACCGTCAGACATCGCCCGCAGAAGAGCAACGGCCGCCCCTCCTGAATCCAGCCGGTTGGGAGGATGAAGTCGTTCGTGAGGCAACCGGCCAGCGAGTTCACTCCGCTGGTCAGACTGCTCATGGTGGCGGCAAGCACCGCCGCGATAATCAGGCCGGTAACACCGCTGGGCAGCACGGTGGCAATGAAGTGCGGGAACACCTTGTCGCCGGCCTCCGGCAGCGCGCTGTCGGGAAAATGGGCGTACCAGGCGGAAAGGAGCATCCCGGTGACTGCCAGCAGGGCGACCATCGAGCCCGCGCCGACGACGTTGAACGCGAAGCTCCTTTTAGCGGCTTCCAGCGATCCGGACGTCAGGTAGCGTTGCAGCGACATCTGGTCACCCACGTAACTGCTCAGTCCTGAGAGGGTCACTCCAATGCCCAGAGTCCACACCGTGAATGCCTTGGTGGGGTCCAGGGAGAAATCGAAGAACCGCCATTGGCCGCGTTCCTTCCAGCCCGCAACCAGTTCGGCGGGGCTGAGTCCGATATTAAGCAAAATGTACCCGATGACGAACAATACGCCGAACAGCATGATGGCGAACTGCATCGCGTCGGTGACGATAACCCCGCGGATGCCGCCCGCGGTTGTGTACAGCGTACATGCGCCGCCAATGAGAATGATCACCGGCCACAGCCAGCCCTCGTCCAGCCCCGCTGCCGTGATGACAATAAGCGACGGAGCGTAGATCAACACCGACATCCAGCCCACCCGCAACGCTACGAACATGCCCGAGGCCAGAAGCCGCACCTTCATGCCGAAACGATCTTCGATAATCTGGTATGGGTAGTGCGGCTGCCGGGCGAAGAACCTTGGCAGGAACCAGTAGCGGAGGACCAGCCAGAAGAGCGGAAACGATACCAGCGTTACAAAGACAACCGCCCCGTTGGTGTAGAAGATGCTGGGATACGCGAGCAAACTGATGCCGCTGAACAGGGTTGCGGCAATACTGAAGCCAATCAGCACACTGCCGAAGAACCCCCGCAGGCCGCCCTCGGCAATGAAATAGTCTCTCGCGGAACTCTGCCTGCCTCGAAACCCCACGGCAAGCGCGATCGTGACGCCCAGGTACAGAACGATCAGGGTGTAGTCGAGTGGTGACATTGCGGCGTCAATTACCCGCTTCATAACGTATTTCGGCCAAACGCAGTTGGTCGCTGCGATCGCCGGTGGCCGGGTCGATGTAGTCCCTGGCGCCGTAGCCGACCAGCAGCACACCGGGCCGAAGTTCGACTACGTCAGTGTAGCCGGAGTACGTTGTCGTGTCGACGACGGTTTCATCGGTCCACGTGCGGCCGCCGTCGTCGCTGAAGGCCACCATAGCGCCGGGCCGGCCGTAGCTGACAGCCAACCGGCCGTCGCTTAAGACCGCCAGGCCGGGGAACACGCCCTGCAAGCCCGTTCGCGCCGGCTCAGTCCACGTGCGGCCTTCGTCGCGGCTGACCGTCCACATGATGGGATTGTCCTGGCACCGTATGTCGGAAGGAGAACCGGTGCGCAGCACGGCCAGCCAGGTTCCGTTGGGCAGCCGCTGCATGACGCCTTCGTTGTAACCTTCGCTGCCGATCTCGTCGTACCCGAGAGTCGCCAGGTATCGCCACGTCGCGCCGCCGTCGTCCGACTCGCACAGGTAACTTCGCGAATACGGGCGCCCTCGCCCATAGGGACACAGCGCGTCGTCGGTATCGAACCAGCCGGCCATCAGTGCCGCCAGGGAGCCGTCCTCGCGCTCGATGATCGACCGCATGAACAGCGGCCCCGGGTGGAACGCATGTCCGTGCGCCGCCTTCGCACGCGGTACGTGGAACCGGGCCGCATCGCTGTGGAACGAGCGCCCGCCGTCTTGAGAAATGGCCCAGCGCACGGTGTACCAGCCGGGTTGTCCCTCCTCAGGCAAGCAGCGATAGTCCAATCCGAGAATCCGGCCGTCGCGCAGTTCCACGGCCCCGCTGCCGAAGTGACCGTCCGTATCATGCCAGGTCCGCCCCCCATCCTCCGAACGCTTGCCTGCACAGAGCAGCGAGCCGTCGCGGAGCTTCACGAACCGGTTGAAGTGAGTGCCGGGCGCAAAATGCCAGTCGTCCTCGACCCGCACCTTAAGCCGGTCTCGTGGATCGGCCACCTTAAGGGCCAGCGGGTGGGGATCGACGGCGCGACCTGACGGGGCGATGACGCTAAGCAGAAAATGATGGACGCCGGCCGGCCAGCCGGCGGTGTCCAGTTCCAGTCGAACCGCTCCCGGTGCGGGATCGCAGTCGAGCGGGCCATTGTCGCTGAGGGAGTACTCTCCCGGCGATGCGAAGAATGCCTGCTTCCTGTCGGGGTCGTACCAGAAGTCGGGCAGCGCCCCTTCAGCAGTCGTGTGATAGGTGTTGCGCAGCTCGACGCCGGCCAGCGTGCCGGGTGCGCCGGCCGCCCGGACGGTCACTTTCTGCCCGGGTACAACGTGCCGCGGTTCAAACGAGAACTGCGTGATGACCTGACCGCCGTATCCGAGCCTGGTGCGTCCGAGGTCCTCGACGGTTACCTGGCCATCGTCGATGGTCACGCGGAAGTCGCGGCGGTCGGCAACGAAGGTTCCCTCGGCGGGCCGGCAGCTTGCGAAGAAGGCGAACCGCCGGCGTCCCTCCGGCCAGTCCTTCGTGCTTACCGTCAGTTCGATGGCGCCGGGAGCCGGATCGCCGTCCAGCAGGCCGTTATCGCGCAGGTAGACGCGGCCGGCGTCGGCCATGTAGTGCTTGCCATTGGCGTAGACGGTAAAGCCTGGTATGCGATCCTCCTTGTGCGCGTCGTCGGCAGTCCGCAGGACGAAGCTGCCCAGGGCAACGCCCGACGCCTCGGCCCGAGCATGTAGGGTGAAGGCTTTGCCGCGAGGCAGTTTGCTTGGTTTGATGGAGAATGAGGTGAGTTCAATACGCGGCTGTGCGGCCGGTGAGACCGCGGGCCAAAGGCAGGTACAGACAACGGCCGATAGGACAAACGCGACAAGGCAGAGGCACAGTCGCATGGGCTCCTCCGGAGGGGTGGGAGACTGAGGCTGGTTGGAAACTCCTGGGAGGGCAAACGCGGCAAGCGGGTCCCGGCCACCGCGGCGCCCATGCGGCTCAGCGCCGCCGCCGGAACATCAGGCTGGCTACGGCGGCCAAAGCAAGCAACATAACGGCCGACGGCTCGGGAATGTACGTGACCGTCAGCAACGGGCGGAGAGCCAGGGTCGACGCGTCGTCGGAGTGGAAACGGAGGAAGTTGACCGTGCCAAGGGCCTCCGCATCCGGTGCGAGCAGGATCATCTCAAGAACGCCCTTGCCATCGAGCGCACTTTGGACGGCGCCGACCAATTCATCCGTGGACATCACAAATGTCGCATTCTCGGCAGGCGTAATCATTCCGAGCAAGACACTTGAATCGTAGTCGCCGCCGGGGGTGTCCCAATCGGTACCCGTGCGGATCAAGTCCCAAGTCACTTCGTTTTCGATCATCGCCACCGCGTTGGTAAGACTTCGGAGTTCGATCGTGCCGATGTTGCTCAACTGTCCTGAAACCGTGGATGAGTTGAGCGTCAGCGACGCACCCGTAATCGTGGACCCTTCCGGAATTGCCGAAAGGTCCCAGCCGAGGACGGATCGTATTGCGGCAGTGGTGGAAACGCGGCCGACCGCCATCGTCGAAATCGTGCCTTGATTATCGGTCCGGCCTTCCCACAACTGGGCGCCGAGGTGCTGGTAGCCGTCCACCCCTTGGCGCAGGCCGATGTGTTGCTCGGGTGCGCAAAACAGGTCGTTCCACGACGTGCCGAAGCGGAACTCATCGAACCCGACCGCCGCGTTGGCGCCGAGGTTCCAACCCTTCAGCGTCAGCGTATCAACGATGTAGCTGGGATTGCTGCCGCCGGGAACCCAGTTGGAGTAAACACCTGCGGCAACGGGTGCGCCGGCTGCGGCTTCCGAGGCCAGACTCGCCGGATTCAGCCATGCCGTCACATAATCCGGGCTGCCGCCTGCGTAGTTTGGCTCAACTTTGAATACGAACTGGTAAGTACCGGGGTTGATGTCGGAAGCAAGAACCACGTTCACAATGTCGGTCGGGTTATGCCCGCGGACGCGCATCATCGCGTCCACGCCACCGGCGCCGTTGCCTTGGAATCCCCACTGGGTGCCAAGGATGATCGTTGAGGGACTCGAAGTTGACGACCGGTTGTCGAAGGTATCCTCGGTATTCGTGAAACTCATATAAGCTGTTGCGGTTGTCGCCGTGCTGAAGTTTGCATCGAACGACATCAAGCCCGACATGTAATAGACTGGGCTATCCAGGTCGTAGCCGGTGGTCAGAGCCCGTTTGACGGTTCGCGGGTCGGTGAGTGTGCTGGTATGCAGGAACCGGGCACTGCCGCCGGTGGCCGAGGCGCCCGAATAGGTCAGGCCCTGGGCTACGGCCGTAATCACCCCCGTGCCGCTGGTGCTGCCTGCACCGCCCTGCCAAGCCAACCCCATCGATCCGATCGTACTCGGATTCTGGAAGATGCCGCCTCCGGCGACGAGTCCGGCCGCATACTCGCCCATCGCCGGGTTCGCCGGATCGGCAATATAGAAGGATTCCTGGACGATCATCGCGGCTGAGGCCGTTGCGGCACAGCTTCCGGCAATGACGGCAAGCAGGGCCAGAGTAGCGGTTCGCATGACTATCACCCCCTGGAGACTCGTGAAAAAGTGAAACTTGCTCGGACAAACAACCGTGGCTCAGTCGCCCATAGGCCAAGGGCAGTTCCGGCATCGTGTGACCGACGCGCAACCCCAGCCGGAACGACCGAGTATGTTCGCTGCATTGTAGCATAGGTATACCATTTATGTCAATGCGCGGGAATTCGCTTTTTCAGCCGAGGCTTGAGTACCCCCGTGATGGGTGGTTAGCTATGCGGCTTCCATGAAATTCCAATTAGTTTTCCTAAGATGGGGATTCCCCGTTGACAACGCCGATCCCTTCAGGCTATCCTCAAATGGTATACGACTGCCTAGCCGGGGTCGGCCAATCCGGATACCCCGAGCCGAGCGAAGCCAAGATATGGACCGGTAGATGACGGTGTCGCCTACCCCTTAGCGTCGACTATGTGTGGCGGGGTTTCAGCCCGTGCAGCATGCCAAGGCGATCGTCGCCCGGACACCCGTTGAAGAAATGCACTATGTTGTTCCGATCCACGAGTGACTCACTGGATGCCTCTCGTCCCGCGGCCATGCCGCGGGGCGAGTGCCTGCCGGAGTATGGCAACCGTTTTGGCGGCGTCGTGGCCGCTGCCATAACTCCGTGCTCGGCCGTTGGCGTGGTCGATCCGCCCGCCCTCACCCGTCTATGCCGCATTCTGATTGACCAAGGCTGCGACGGGGTGTTGGTGCTCGGCTCTTCCGGCGAATTGCCCATGCTCGATGAGGACGACCGTCGCGAGTTGACTGCCGCGGCGAGCGAAGGGGTAGGGCCCGCCGCCACGCTGTACGCCGGTGTAACCGGTTTCGGGCTGAAGCAGACCATCCGGCATGCCGAGAACGCGGCAGCCGACGGGGCCGACGCGGCAGTGGTCATGGTTCCCATGATGCTCAAGTTCAGCCAGGATGAACTGGCGGCCTACGGCTGCGCCGTGGCCGACGCCAGTCCCATACCGGTCGCGCTATATCACCACCTGCGCATGCCGACGCCATTCCAGGTCGATACGGTCGCCCGGCTGGCCCAGCATGGCAACATTGTGGCGATGAAGGACACCAGCGTCGATATGGCGCGGCTCGGCGCGTTGCTTGAGGCCACCGCGGGTACGGGGATGGCGATTATGCAGGGAAGCGAGCGGCTTTTCCTGGACAGTCTTCGTGCGGGAGCCGCCGGGTGCATCAGCGCCCTGGCTACGGTGGCGCCCGAATGGCATGCCGACCTATGCCGCGCAATGGCCGCCGGCGACGACGACGCGGCGGAGGCCCACCAGCGGCGCATTACGGCGTTATGGCAGGTTTTCGGTCACGATCTGCTGGGACAATCGTTCTCGTGCTTCGCCTACGCCGTGAAACGCATGCTTCAGCACCGCGGCTGGTTGGAACACACGTATGGCCTGATGCCCGGCTTCAGCCCTCCGCCTGAACTCGATCACGTGGTGCTTGAGCAACTGCTGGCAGTTGAACTGTAGGGGGCAACCAAGGGGCCGGCCAGCGTTGCACCTGGGACGAGAATCTGGTATACAGTTGGTTTGCATGCACCGTATACAGGAAGCCACATTATGCCATTCTCCAAGACCGTGGATGAATCGCGGGTTTACGACCGTTTGCTGAAACTGGTTTTTTCCGGCAGTATGGCGCCGGGCGAGCGCCTCGTGGAGCGGCGGCTGGCCGAGCAGTTGGGCGTCAGCCGCATTCCGGTCCGCGAGTCGGTGCGCGAGATGCTCGCCCAGGGCCTGCTGGTCGGCGGCGACAAGTGGGCTGGTGCATGCACCCGCAACTACACGCCGGCGGAAGTGCGGCAGCTTTCGGAATACCGCCGCATCCTGGAAGGGGGCGCCGCCCGACTGGCCGCCCGCCATACCGATCGGAACGATCTCGCCCATCTGGACCGGTTGCGGGAGGAGACCGAGAAGGAGGTCGGGAATTACGGATCGCCGCGCTGGGCGCAACTCGACCACGAGTTCCACGCCGCGCTGGCGCAGGCCAGTCATAATGAACGGCTTATCCACACGATGCAGCACCTGCTGGCCGAGTGCCACTACGTCTTCTACGTCTATCCGCGGCAGCAACGGCGGCCCGAACTTTCGTATGCCGACGCCGTCGCACAAATGGCCCGCGTGGTCAAGGACCACGGCGCGATTGTCGAACGTATCCGTCAGGCCGATGCCGACGGCGCCGAGCGGCTTGCACGCGCCCACCTGTTGGTCACCGGCCGCCAGGCGGCGAGCGATCTCGCCGGCGGTGAGGAACTGTAGCTTGCACGGGCAGGAGGAAGGCGGGATGCAAGAGGGCAAGAAGGCTGCCCCGCCAGTGCGCATCGGACACCTACCCTACGATCAGCAGCGCAAGATACGGAACGGCGTTGAAGACAATCACAAACACCTTGTAAACGCCGATGAATGAGTAGATCACGACGTTGAAGGTCTCCCGGGGCATCGGAAACCACTTGCTGTGCATCCGGTAAATCCAGTTCCCGGCATACGCACACACCAGAAACGACCAGGCCAGAAGTGCCGCGTTGATGACGGTGCACCACATGAAGAACGCCCGAGCCGTCTGAAGGTCCATCGTATTGCTCCTTTTGGCGGTTACTTTCTCAAAATCAAATGATCGGGTTCCTGCCAACGTGGCGTAACCTTCCAGGTTGCGATGGCGGGCTCATAGATCTCGGCAAGCAGGATGCTTACCCCACGTTTGCAGTTCAACGCAGCATTAGACGTAGAAATCCCTCTCCCCGGTTTCGCGAATCTGCCGGAGCTTCTTCACCAGCGATTCCTTCCGCTCCCCTTCCGGCAGTTTGGCCAGTTCGCTCTCGATGGCCGCCTCGCCGGCGGCGCGTGTGGCGGGGCTGGCGTAGTCGACCAGGTACTCCTGGAGCGTCGACAGCGCGTTCGGCGTGCAGAACCGCTCGATGAAGCCCGGAATGGCGAACTCCATGAAATGCTCCCCTGTCCGGCCCAAACGATAGCACGCCGTGCAGAAGCTGGGCACGTAGCCGTCGACCAGCAGTTCACGCATCACGTCGTCCAGCGGGCGGATGTCGCCAAGCTGGAACTGCTCGCGATCGAGCATCTGGACGGCATCGGCCTCGGTGTAGCCTCCCAGCTCGATCCGGCTGCCTGCGTCGATTTGCGACACGCCCAGGGCCAGTACCTCGCGGCGCAGCGAGGGTTGCTCGCGCGCGGTCAGGATGAGCCCCGTATATGGCACCGCCAGGCGCAGAATGGCCACCAGGCGTTTGAAGTCGTAGTCGGCCACCAGCCAACGCTCCGGCAGCCGCACACCGTTGGCCGGTTGCAGCCTTGGAAAACTGATCGTGTGCGGGCCCACGCCGTAGTGGCCCGCCAAATGCCTCGCGTGAGCGACGAGGCCCAGCACCTCAAACCGCCAGTCGTACAGGCCGAACAACGCGCCAATACCGACGTCGTCGCAGCCGGCCTCCATGGCGCGAGCCAAGGCGTCGAGCCGCCAAAGGTAGTGGGCCTTGCGCGTATTGCCGGGATGGGCCAACTCATAAGTCGCGTGATGATACGTCTCCTGGAACACCTGGTACGTCCCTATTCCCGCGGCCTTGACCATGCGGTAGCCCTCATGATCCAGCGGTGCGGCATTGATGTTCACCCGGCGGATTTCGCCGTGCCCTGCATGGACTGAATACACTTCGCGCACACAATCGGCAATGAACTGCGGCGAGTAGAGGGGATGCTCGCCGAACACCAGGATGAGTCGTTTGTGCCCGTTGTTCTCCAATGCCTCGACCTGTGCCCGAAGCTCCCCCGGCGATAGGGTGCGGCGCACGGCGTCGGTATTGGACCGCCGAAACGCACAATATCGGCAGTCGTTGGTGCACTGGTTCCCGACGTACAGCGGCGCGAATAATACGATGCGGTTGCCGTACACGTCGCGCTTCAGTTGCCGGGCGGCGTCGAACACCTCCTCGCACGTTTCGGGTTCGTCGGCTGCCAGCAGCGCAGCCGTCTCGTCCAGGTCGAGCGACTCCTTGCTCATCGCCTTGGCCACGACCTCGCGCACACGTCCCCGATCGGCCGGCTGGGCCAGCAATCCATGCAGCCGCTCCTCGTCGATGAAATCGGCGGCGCTTCGGCTCAGTCTCAGATTGTCGATCGTCGAACTCATTAAAGTATTCTATCACGCCGGTCAAAGCCGGACGAGTGCCGCACCCAGGCCGTGGTACTGGTTGCATGCTTCGGGCCAGGGGAGCATAATCGGACGCTAAGCTGTGCTGCCCCGTCCAGGCTCCTGCAGGCCAACCCGGCCCCATCGGAACCTGCCCCGCTGGGGTGGTGTTTGTGGTCCAACTTCTCATTGCGAATGGAATAGCAAGCGACAAAACGATGAACGTGTCCAGTCCTATCCGCCAGCGCGACAAGGATCGGGTTGCGGCGAAGCCAAGGCTTCGATCGCGAGCGAACCTGGCTGCTACCACGTCCGGGGGTATCCGATTTGCACATCGCGCCCGCTACCATCAGGCCGTCATTGTGGTTCTGCCCCTGCTGCTTTGCGGACAGTTTGGCTTGGCAACACCGCCTGCCGGCGCCGGCGAGCCCTTCACGCCCGGCGAGCATGCTCGCGTCGTGACGGCCGATGGCCAGGCGAGGTCGTATCTGGTGCACATTCCGCCTTGCTACTCTCCGGAGAAACCGACTCCCTTGGTAATAGCCTTTCACGGTGCGGGAATCAACGCCCAAGTGATGGTGATGCTTTCCGGGCTCAACAAGAAGGCCGACGAGGCAGGATTCATCGTCGCATATCCGAACGGGAGCGGGCTGGCGAACTTGGTGCTGACCTGGAACGCCGGCGGGCTCCCGCCACGAATTGCCGAGGGCAAACCCGACGACGTCGCTTTCGTGGCCGCACTGCTGGACGATCTGGCGACCGTTGTGAACATCGATGAGAAACGCATATATGCGACGGGCATGTCGAACGGCGGGATGATGTGCTACCGGCTGGCGGCCGGGCTTTCCGACCGAATTGCGGCCATCGCGCCGGTGTGCGGCACGATGACGACGGACCAGTGGCAGCCTGCCCGGCCGATGCCCGTGATGCACTTTCACGGTACGGCCGACCGGATTGTCCCATTCGACGGTCCAAATAGCACGGTGCCGAAGGTTCTGGCCTTCAAGTCGGTGCCGGAGACAATCCGTCGTTGCGTAGAAGCCAACGGATGCGAGCCGGAACCTGAAGTCGTTCAGATTCCCGACACCGTCGGCGACGGGACCACCGTCAGCCGGAGCACGTATTCGCCGTGCCGCGACGGGGCCGAGGTCGTGTTGGTTACCATTGACGGCGGGGGACATACCTGGCCGGGGCAGCCACCACCGAACCGGTTCCTGGGGAAGTCGACGCAGAACATCGCGGCGAACGATCTGATGTGGGAGTTCTTCGAGCGGCATCGGCGGGAGTGACGATTTACGCCATCCCTGGTGGCATGAATACCCCGGCACGAGGGATTGCGCCCAATGCCACTTACTTCACCCTCCCTCGGGGAGGGTCAGACGCAGTAGCGGCCGGGGAGGGCTGCGAGAAACTCAGTTAATCCCACGATCTGCCCTCCCCGCTCGTTCCTCGCGACCCTTCCGGAGGGAGGGTAATGCCCAAAATGGTGCCCAAAGTAAGTGGCATTGGGATCACGCCCCCGGTTGCGCGATGGAGGCATCTGTGGTATAAAAGGGCCAAATCGATCAGCGTCCACTGAACCCCCAAGGGAACCTTCAGGGGGTTGTTCATGCTCTGTTCCGCATTTCAGCAAGCGAACAGTCACGTTTTCGCGGCGGGTAGGCCGTTACCAGGCCAATTGGGACGCTGTGCCGCGAAGATTCGAGCAGCCTCGGCCGGAGGTGCCCCTCAACTGTCAGGAGGATTCTAATGGCGATTAGTACGCAGAAGCGAATTATGATGATCTCGACACATGGCTATGTGTCGGCTAACCCGGAGTTCGGCCTGCCCGATACCGGCGGGCAAGTCGTTTACGTGCTGGAGCTTTCTCAGTGTTTGGCTCGCATGGGCTATCGTGTGGACATCCTCACGCGCAAGTTTGAGAACCAGCCGGCGACCGAGAAGGTTACCGATCGGGTTCGGATTCTTCGCTTCCCTTGCGGCGGCAAGGATTTCATTGGCAAGGAAGTGCTGTGCAACTCAATTCCCGAGTGGGTTACCAATGTGAAGCGTTTCGTCCACTCGAAGCGGGTGAAATATGGTTTCATCAACAGCCACTACTGGGACGCCGGCCTGGCGGGGCAGGCGTTGAGCAACGACCTGGGCATTCCACACGTTCATACACCGCACTCCATCGGCGCTTGGAAGCGCGACAATATGGACGGCGACCCCGACGCCAACGAGAAGAAGTACAATTTCCGGCGCCGCATCCGTGAGGAGAAGGTCATTTACGATGAATGCGACGTGCTCGTGGCAACGACTCCGCAGCAGCGCGACATCCTTCTCGGCAGCGAATACGACGTGCCGCACGACAAGCTGGTTGTGATCCCGCCCGGTTACGACGACACTCGCTTCTTCCCCGTCTCAATGGCCAGCCGCCAGGCCCTGAAACGGGAGTTGGGAATTGAAGGACGCCTGGTGCTGGCACTGGGCCGGGTTGCCCAGAACAAAGGTTATGACCTTTTGCTGCAGGCAATGCCCGTCGTACTGAAGCGGCACGACGACGTTCAATTGCTCTTGGCCGTCGGATCGACCGAACCCTCCGACGACGAGGTGCGGCAGGTGGACGGCTACAAGGCGCTGGCCGCCGAGTTGGGTATTGCCGACCGGGTGCGGTTCCACGACTTTATTCCGGACGACCAGCTTGCCGACTTCTACCGGGCCGCCGACGTGTTCGCCCTGAGCAGCCGGTACGAACCCTTCGGAATGACCGCCGTTGAGGCAATGGCTTGCGGCACACCCGCGGTGGTGACCACCGAGGGCGGGCTTTGGGAGCAGGTTACCTGGGGGCTCGAGGCGCTGTATGCCAATCCGTTCGATACCGAGATATTCGGCCATGCCCTGAATGCCGTTCTGTCCTACCCCCGGCTTTCGCAGCAGCTTGCCAAGTTCGGCTCGCAGAAGGCGCGCAGCAAGTTCACTTGGACCGGAATTGCCCAGCAGTTGCTCCGCCTGCTACAACATGCAGACGTGGCCGTGTTCCGCTCGGGAGCCGAACGGGAAGACGGCTTGATCACCAATGGGACCACCGCTTCGCCGGGCCCCGATGAAATCACCGAAGAAGAGGAAGAGCCCTGGGAAGTGGCTGCCTATTGACTCATCCGCTGAAGGACCGCATCGTCCGCGAGGTCCTGCCCCGGGTCCAGTTGCCCGGCCAGTACATCGGCGGCGAACTGAACGCCGTGGTTAAGGACCATGCCGCGGTGCGCGGCAAACTGTGCCTGGCTTTCCCCGATGCGTACACCATCGGGATGAGCCACCACGGCTTGCAGGTGCTCTACACGATCATGAACCGGCGGCCCGACTGGCTCTGCGAGCGGGTATTCAGCCCCATGCCGGACATGGAAGCGTTGCTCCGCGAGAAGGGGCTTCCGCTTGTCAGCCTGGAAACGTTTACGCCTATGGGCCAATTCGACGTATTGGGGTTCACGCTCCAGTACGAGTTGTGCGCCACGAACCTCCTGGCGATGCTCGATTTGGCAGGCATTCCGCGGCGGGCTGAAGATCGGCAGCCGGAACATCCGCTGGTCATCGGCGGAGGGCCGGGGGTGGCGAACCCGGAACCGCTGGCGCCGTTTTTCGATCTGTTCGTGGTAGGCGATGGGGAAGAGAGCCTACCGGCGGTGTGCGACGGCTGGCTCGCCGCGCGGCAGCAGTTTGGCTCCCGATTGGAAAGCCTGGCCGCCCTGGCCGGGAGCCTGCCGTTTGTGTATGTCCCGCGGTTGTACCGGCCGTCCGATGACGGAATGGGGGCTGTCGAGCCGGTCCGGCCGGAGGCCCGGCCCCTGGTAGAACCGTCGGTGATCGCCGATCTCGACGCAGTGCCGCTGCCTACCCGGCCAATCGTGCCCTTCGTGGAATGCGTGCAGGACCGCATTACCATCGAGATCATGCGGGGCTGCCCCGGCCGCTGCCGGTTCTGCCAGAGCAATCCGTTGAAGCGCCCGCTCCGCTACCGGCAAGTGGACACAATCCTTCGCGCGGCAATCGAAACGTACGAGAACACTGGCTACAACGTCGTGGCTCTGCTGTCCCTCTCGACGAGCGACTACCCCCACTTCGACGAACTGCTCGAACGCCTTTCGGCTGAGTTTCTCCCACGGGGCGTGTCCATTTCGCTGCCGAGCCTGAGAGTGAACGAACAGTGGCGCACGGTGGCGGAACGGTTGGGCACGTTCCGGCATTCGGGCCTGACCCTGGCGCCCGAGGCCGCCCTCGACCCGCTCCGCCGGCGGATCGGCAAGCAGCTTGCCAACGCCGACGTTTTGGAAGGCTGCCGGCGGGCGTTCGAGAGCGGGTTCCACCGGGTGAAGCTGTACTTCATGTGCGGGTTGCCCGGCGAGACCGAGGCCGACCTGGACGGGATTGTCGACATGGCCGAGGAGATTGCGCGACTGGGTAAGCAAGTGCGAGGCCGCTGGCCTACGGTCGTTGCCAACGTATCGAACTTCGTGCCGAAGCCGCAAACGCCGTTCCAGTGGAACGCCATGCAGCAGGGCGATTACTTCGTGGCTGCCCACGACCGATTGCGCCGCCGCCTCCGGCTCCGCGCCGTGCAGCTCCGCTGCCACGACCTCCACACCAGCCTGCTCGAAGCAGCCCTTGCACGGAGCGACCGCCGCATGGCCCGGACCATCGAGTTGGCATATCAACGCGGCGCGCGGCTCGATGCCTGGACCGATCACTTCCAGCCCGAGCTTTGGAGCGACGCCCTGCGGGACGCGGAAATTGACGTGGAACAGGTATTGCACAGCCCGCGAGCCATTGACGCAAGGCTTCCATGGGATCACATTTC